>NZ_CATZLL010000002.1:0-469048 GCF_958415495.1 Ralstonia flaminis
CAGTTGCGGGGGTAGTCCTTGCCCGGTTCTGGGGGTAATATCCGCTCTACCTGTATATCCATCCAGTAATTCTGGCATAGCTGGAGCTAAGTGGATACCCCTTACATTCATACAGTTATCGCCATGGACGACCTGATCCGCATCGAGAACGAGTACGACCGCCAAACCGTGGCGTGGCTGCGTAACCGCCTGGGCGACCAAGCCCTGTGCGAAGTCGTCATGCGCATGGAAGGGAACGGTCGCCCGTATGTGTCAGAGGTGTGTCGCACGCTGGGTGTGGCGCGTCCGCCATATCAGCGCACCTCGCGCGCACGGCCACTCAATCGTGCCGTGGGTGAGGCGTATCTCGCTACTATCCGCGGCATCCTGGGGGCTGGCCGGCACGCGGCTGCGTAAGGCTGCAAACGCCGCGTCAGTCCGCCAAAGACGCGGCGGTCTCTTCGCGCAGCCAGGCTAGCCACGCGCCGGCCGGGCTGTCGGGTGCAATCGGCACGCTCGACAGCAGGCAGTACGCAGATCCATCTCGCTGGAAGCCGTCCGGCGCCATCAACCGCCCATCTTTCAGATCATCACCAGCCATCAGCTTTGACGCGATGGCGGTGCCCTGCCCGGCCAATGCGGCCTGCAAGCTCAGATAGAAATGTTCGTAGCGCGCCTCGGGCAACCGCCCGCGCGGGCGCGGCATGCCGCTGACGCGCCACCATGTCTGCCAGGCGTCGAGGCGCGTGGCCGTGTGCAGCAGACGACGGCGTGCGGTGGCATCGGCATGCGGCGCCTGCACGGGGCCAATCCATTCTTCGCAGATGGGCTCGGCATGCACATGTGCTGGCCATGCAAAGTCATTGCGGCGCAGGGCGACATCCACACCGGTGCGCGCGAAGTCGATCGGCCCACCTGCCGCAAACAGATGGATCTGGACGGAAGGATGTCGCGCCTGAAAGCGTGACAGGCGCGGGATCAACCACCGCATTGCCAGCGTCGGCTCGCACGAAACCACCAGTGCGGAAGACGTTGCGCGGCGTGCAATCCGGTCAATGCTTTCTGTGAGGATGGAGAACGCATCGGCTGCCGCCAAGCGCAGTTGCTCTCCCGCCGGCGTCAGGAAGACGGCCCGGTTGCGCCGCTCGAACAGGTCAACCCTCAACGATTCCTCCAACTGCCGAATCTGCCGACTGACAGCGCCATGTGTCACGTGCAGCTCCTGCGCGGCGCGCACAAAGCTGCCGTGTCGCGCTGCAGCCTCGAACACACGCAAGGTATTCAGTGGGGGAAGTGCCATCTGTCAGTTTTTCTCACTGAAAAACCGCATCATAAATCGATTTTCAGCGATGCCCCGCTCGCCCAGAATCGGCGCATCCCCACTTTCCTTCGAGTGCCTGACATGGCCGAACTCTTTGCCGTTGCCGTCATCACGATATTGGCCGTCATCAGCCCAGGGGCGGATTTCGCCATGGTCACGCGCAACAGCCTGCTCTATGGCCGGCGTGCTGGCGTGCTTTGCGCACTGGGCATTGCGCTGGGTGTACAGGTGCACGTGTTCTACACGATGTTCGGCGTGGGCCTGCTGATTGCGCATGCGCCGGCGCTCTTGCACGGCATCAAGCTGGTCGGCGCGGCGTATCTGGTGTGGATCGGCTGGAAGACGTTGTCGGCCAAACCGATGCCCGTGGGCAAGACAGCGGATGACAGCTCGGGCAGGCACACGCTGTCGGCGGGCGCGGCGCTGCGCATGGGGTTTCTCACGAACGCGCTCAACCCAAAGACGACGCTGTTCGTCGTCAGTACCTACACGCAGGTTGTTCACCCAGGTACACCGTTGGCAGCACAGTTCGGCTACGGCCTATTCATGTCGGTCACGCACGCGGCGTGGTTTGCGCTGGTGGCAGTGGTGTTTGCGTCGGGTGCGTTGCGGCGTTCGCTGCTGGCACGGCAGCAGATGGTCGATCGCGTGATCGGCGTGATCCTGATCGGGCTGGGCCTGGCACTGGGGTTCGCACGGCTGGCGTAGTGCCTGCGGCACGGCGTCGCAGCAAAGTTACCGATTGCTGAGCCGGCAGTATCCTCGCGCGATGTCCGCTCGCCGCCTCGCCTGGAAACCTGCACCCCGCCTGCATCTTGCCGGTGGGCGCGTGGTTGCGTGGGTACTGCTGTGGGCTTACCTGCTGGCCACCGCATGGATGCCGTTGGTGCATGCCGCACGCGCGCATGCCGAGCAATTGCCCGTGGTGCTGTGCTCCGCGCACGGCACGGGCGTGATGGTCATTCCGCTGTCCGATCCGGGTGAGCGCAAGCGTGTCGAGCAATCCATGTCGGCGCCGGCGTGCTGTGGTGCGTGTGTCGTCATGGCTGATATCGCGCCCACGCTCGATATCGATGCACCCAACGCGCCCGCCTTGCTGGGCAGTATCAGCGCACCGGACATCCGCACCCCTCGCGTTGCCACACCTGCGCCGCAATGGCGCGCCCGCGGCCCACCGCTGGGTTGATCCGCTCCATCCCAAGACACCTTCGCCCGCGCCGTAAATGCGGCGGCGGGCTTCACCCTTTTCGTCTTTTTCATGATGCTGGATCACCCACATTCCGGCCGGCACGCCATTGCCCTGGCGGTTGCCGTGCTGTCGTCCATGTCCGTCGCCCGCGCGGCGGAGCCCACCCCACCTGCGTTCGACCTAGCGACCACGATGGTGATTGCACCGGCGCCGTCGTCACCGCTCACCATCGTCACCGACCCGAAATCCCCTCGGCAGCCATTGCCCGCCAGCGATGGCGCGGACTACCTCAAGACCATCCCCGGCTTCACGTCCATCCGCAGCGGCGGCACCAATGGCGATCCGGTACTGCGCGGCATGTTCGGCTCGCGGCTGAACATTCTCACCAACGGTACGTCGATGCTGGGCGCGTGCCCCAACCGCATGGACGCGCCCACGTCGTACATCTCGCCCGAGAGCTACGACAAGCTGACGGTCATCAAAGGACCGGAATCGGTGATCTACGGCCCCGTCGGCTCGGCGGGCACGGTGCTGTTCGAGCGCAACACCAAACGCTTTATCGAGCCCGGCACGCGCTTTGACGGCAGCGTGGTCGGCGGCTCATTCGGCCGCAATGACCAGAACGCCGATTTCACCGCCGGCACGCCCGACGCCTACGCGCGCATCACCGCCAACCATGCACACCAGCAGGACTACAAAGACGGCAACGGCAACACCATCCCCTCGCAATGGGACAAGTGGAACGTCGACGCCGCGCTCGGCCTCACGCCCGATGACCACACGCGCCTGGAGCTGACGGCTGGCACCGGCGACGGCTATGCACGCTATGCGGGGCGCGGTATGGACGGGGCGCATTTCCGTCGCGAAAGCGTGGGCCTGCGCTTTGACAAATCGCACATCGGTGAAATCCTGCAGCGCATCGAGGCGCAGGTCTACTACAACGATGCCGACCATGTGATGGACAACTTCACGCTGCGCAAACCCGACCCGATGAGCAGCATGCCGATGGGGATGGCTGCCGACGTGGGCCGACGCACGGTCGGTGGGCGCGTGGCGGCCACACTGCGTTGGGCTGATGCGCTGCAGCTCGTCACCGGCCTGGACATGCAGACGAGCCGTCTGCGCTCACGCAGCGGCACCGACATGATCTCGTACAGCACGCAGCCATGGACGCCTGCAGCCAGCTTCTTCAACACGGGGGGCTTTGGCGAACTCACCTGGTTTGCAACCGAGCACCAACGCGTGATTGGCGGCGCGCGCATCGACCAGGCCAGCGCCCGCGACGACCGTGCATCGATCAGCAGCATGATGGGCAGCCGCCCCAACCCCACCGCGGGCCAAGACCGCTCACGCACACTGCCCAGCGGCTTCGTGCGCTACGAGCACGACGTGTCCGGCATGCCCGCCACGCTGTATGCGGGCGTTGGTCATGCAGAGCGCTTTCCGGATTACTGGGAACTGATTTCGCCGAGCATGGGGCCGACAGGCTCCGTCAACGCGTTCTCCGCCATCCGGCCAGAGAAAACCACGCAACTCGACGTGGGCGCGCAGTACAAGAGCGCACGCTTTGATGCGTGGGTGTCGGCGTATGCGGGTGTGGTCAACGACTTCATTCTCTTCAACTACCGCCCCGGCATGATGGGGCCGATGTCACAAGCCACCAACGTAGATGCTCGCATTGCTGGCGGCGAGATCGGCGGAACATGGCGCGTGAGCAATGCATGGCGCGTTGACGGTGCACTCGCGTACGCGTGGGGACGCAACAGCAGCACCGGCCAGCCGCTGCCGCAGATGCCGCCGCTCGACCTGCGCCTGGGCGTCGAGTATGAACGCGGGCCGTGGTCGGCTGGCGGCCTGTGGCGCGTGGCGGCGGCACAGCACCGTTACGCGTTGAACCAGGGCAACGTGGTCGGTCAAGACTTCGGGCCGAGTGCAGGCTTTGGTGTGCTGTCGCTGCATGCGGGCTATGCCATCAGCAAGACCGTGCGCGTGGCGGTGGGCGTCGACAACGTACTGAACAAGGCTTACACCGAGCACCTGAACCTGGCCGGCGATGCAGGTTTCGGCTTTCCAGCACGTTCGCCCATCCCCGAACCGGGGCGCACCGCGTGGGCGCGCGTGAGCATCAAGATGTAGCGCGGTATTGCGCCGCGTGTACATTGCGCGAGGGAATTCTCCAAATGTGACCCCGTAGGCGCACAAAATCACCGCACCTGCATTGAGGCTCGCAACACTCTGCACTACCTTGGAACCATCAGCGATCGCACGCCGCGCCCGGCGCGCGGTCGCTTTTCGTTTTCGACCAAGGAGTGTTGTTCATGCTGCATACGCTTTCCAAGTTGTGGTGGGTGCTCGCGCTGCGCGGGCTGTGTGCGTTGGCCATCGGTGTTGGCGTATTCATGGTGCCGGCGGCAACGCTGGCTGCGCTGGTTCTGGTGTTTGGTATCTATGCGCTGGTGGAGGGCTGCCTGCTGCTGGCAACGTCCTTTGGCCGCCAACATCGCAGCCACGATCGCTGGCCCACTTTGCTGCAGGGGTTGCTGGGTGTGGCGGTAGGTGTACTGACGCTGTTCAATCCGGCCGTCACCGCGCTGGGGCTGCTGCTGTACATCGCCGCGTGGTTGCTCGCGCAGGGCGTGCTGCAGATCGTGGTGGCCGTGCGCCTGCGTGAAGAACTGCACGGCGAATGGTGGTTGATCCTTGGTGGCATCGCCAGCGTGCTGTTGGCCAGCTTCCTGCTGTGGCGGCCCGAGGCGGGTGTGCTGGCCGTGCTGTGGTGGATTGGCGCGTGGGCCATTGTGTGGGGCATCGCGCTGATCCTTGCAGCGCTGCGTGTGCGCAAGTGGGGCCGCAGCGGCTCGGCTCGGGCATTCGCTTAGCGCCGTGTCGTCATGGGCGCGCCTTTTTGTGATCGATTCCGTGATCGCGCAGATGCCGGCCGGCAACTCGCCGCTGCGATCACAGCGCTCAACCTGCCCGCGCCGCGCATCGTGCTGGCACTGCCGCGCGGCGGTGTGCCGGTCGGCTATGCGGTTGCGCGAGCGTTGAGTACAACACTCGGCGCGCTGGCCAATTGCGGAGCGGGTCTAACGCCGCATATCGAATGGAACACTGAACTGCTCAATGCCATCGGCCCTTCGCAAGCGCGTATCTGGACAACCTGACGGCACAAACGCTGGCAGAACTGGAGCGCCGCCGCGCACGCTACGGCGTCGTACCGTTGCCGCTGGCAGATGCAACCGTCATCGTCACAGACGATGGCATCGCAACCGGGGCGACGATGCGCGCAGCCCTGGCTGCGGTACGCCGTGCCAAACCCGGGTGCCTGGTGCTGGCGGTTCCCTCCGCGCCAGAGACCACGTGGCACACGCTGCGCGCTGAAGTGGATGAAGGCCTGTGCCTCATCGCGCCTCCCGACTTCAGCTTCCAGGCCGTCGGGCAGTACTACGGCAATTTCGATCAGACCGAAGACAGTGAAGTGATTGCGCTGCTGGCAGACGCCGCGCAACGCAATCCTCGTGAGCCCTCAAGCTGTCTGCAGACGCTGCTTGCGCTCGATGTCCGGCAGGAACACGGTCAGCAGGCCGATGAGCGGCAGGAACGAGCAGAGGTGGTAGACATGAAAGATATCCGTCGCATCTGCCAGCTTGCCAAGCACGGCGGCACCGATCCCGCCCAGCCCGAACGCAAACCCGAAGAACATGCCCGACACCATCCCCACCTTGCCGGGAATCAACTCCTGCGCATACACGAGGATGGCCGAGAACGCTGACGCCAGCACCAACCCGATGATGACCGTCAACACCGCAGTCCAAAACAGGTTGGCGTACGGCAGCAGCAGCGTGAACGGCGCCACCCCCAGGATCGACACCCAGATCACGACCTTGCGGCCCACGCGGTCACCGATCGGCCCGCCCACAATCGTGCCCACCGCCACCGAGAACAGGAAGAGGAACAGGAACAGTTGCGAGGTCTGCGCCGACAGCTGGAACTTGGTGATCAGGTAGAACGTGTAGTAGCTGTTCAAGCTTGCCAGGTAGAAATACTTGGAGAACAGCAGCACGACCAGCAGCGTCATCGCAAACGCCACCTGACGGCCCGACAGCTTGACCGCCGCATGCGCGCGGCCGCCTGCCTTGCGGCCGTGGCCAGCAGCACGTTCACGCTTGTACCAGCCACCCACGTGGTAGAGCACGAAGATGGCAATGAGCGCCGCAATCGAGAACCACGCCAGACTGTGCTGGCCGTACGGCATGATGATGAGCGCCGCCAGCAGCGGACCCATTGCGCTACCCGCGTTGCCGCCCACCTGGAACAGCGATTGCGCCAGACCGTGCCTGCCGCCCGAAGCCATGCGCGCCACACGCGACGATTCCGGATGGAAGATCGACGAGCCCGTCCCCACCAGCGCAGCCGCCAGCAGCAGCGTGCCAAAGTTGGGGGCCACTGACATCAGCAGCAGCCCCACCAGCGTAAAGCCCATGCCCACCGACAACGAATACGGCTTCGGATGTTTGTCGGTGTACAGCCCGACCATCGGCTGCAGCAGCGACGCCGTGATCTGATACACAAGTGTGATCAGCCCAATCTGCGAGAAATCGAGATGGAAGTTGCCCTTGAGCAGCGGATAGATCGCCAGGATCAACGACTGCATCATGTCGTTGAGGAAGTGCGCGAAGCTGATGGCGCCGATCACGCCAAAGCCGGTCTTGTCGGCCTGCGCGGCTGTGGTGGCCGCGGGGTTGGCCAAATCAGCGGCCGTGCCGTTTGCGATGTTTTGCATGGTGGTTTTGCGGAGATAGAAGTTCAAGCGAGGAGCGCTCAATCATGCGCTCAAACAGTGCAGGCTTGTTGCCGCAAATTCGACAATGATTAGCGTGAATCAGACAAATTATTGTCGGGGCAAAAGCGTCACCACACGCCACGCCGCTTCACCAAAATCCCCGCTCGGTTTTCCGCAAACCCGCACCGCGCTTGCCTCGGCAGACAGCTAACCTGTTAGCCATTTTCGTGCACGAGGCTCGTCCGTTCGTAGCATGGCTCGCTAGGAGGCGCTTTCTATACTCGCCAGCATGGACTGCGGTACGACGCAAGCAGCGCAAACGGCGCCAGTACCGACAGCCAGACGGACCCGGCGCATGCTCAGCTCAGCACATCAGCAAGAGCACGCGCACGATCTGCGCACCGAACCGGTGACTGGCGCCCCAGGACTTGGCCGCCGCACACCGGCCAGCCATGGAAGGGGGAGCCATGAAAATCCTGATAACGGGAACGCACTGTCGCGCGATGGGAGACCTTTTTTACCAGGTCTCGCTCGACGACCGCGTCATCTGCTGCTTCGTGACCTCCGAAGCCGTAGACGTGACCGGCAACGCCACGCATCTGTCGCCCGCCATCCGTTCCCCGTGTACCGACCCTCGGCTCGCTGACGTCTCTCGGTCAGCGAGTTATTGCGCGCCCCTCGTCCCGTAGGGCGCGCTCTTTTCTGCCGATGCCGTCAGCGCGGGGGCGCTGGCGGTGCCACCCTCACAAGCCAGACAGGCGCTATCCGATCAATCCCGCGTCTGTCAGCTCACGCTTCATATAGGCATACAGCACCGGGGCGGCAATCACGCCGCCCACCCCGAACAGCGCCTCCATCACGATCAGCGCGAGGATCAGCTCCCAGGCGCGCGCATCGATGCGGCTGCCGATGATGCGCGCGTTCACGAAGTACTCCAGCTTGTGCACCACCACCAGGAAGACCAGCGACGCCACCGCTAGCTCCAGCGACGCCGTCACGCTCATCAGCACAATGGCCGTGTTGGAGATCAGGTTGCCTGCCACCGGAATCAGCCCAGCCACGAAGGTCAACAGGATCAGCGACTTGGAATACGGCACGTGCTGCCCGAATAGCGGCAACGCCCCCAACAGGTAGATGGCCGCCAGCGCCGTGTTGAGCGCGGAGATCTTCACCTGCGCAAACACCACGGCCTCGAATGCGCCCGTGAGCCGCCCCAACCGGCTCAGCAACGCCGCAGCCAGCGGCTTGTGACGTGCCGGATCCGGCGTATCTGACCACGCCACCATCGCCCCCAGGATCAGCCCGACCAGCATCAGCGCGCTGGCACGCAACCCGTCGATACCAATGGTCGACACCTGGTGCCCATGCTCCTTGAGCATCTGCACGAGCTGCAAACGCAGCTCGGACACGGACTGCGGCACATAGTCGACCACCGCCGCGGGTAGCGATTCACGCAGGTTGTCGAGCACGTCGGCAATGCGCGTCAGCATGCCTTCAAGCCCGTGGCCGTGCTCGACCAGGCGGCCGATTCCGATGCCAAGCCCGGCAAGAATCAGTGCCGCAATCAGGAACACGCCGATCACCGCGATCGCCTTGGCGCTCTTGGTGAGCGTGCGCCGCTCGCGCAGACGTGCCTCCAGCTTGCGCGCGAGCGCGTAGACAAGAAAGCCGGCAATGGCGGCCGGCAGCAAATGCAGCCACAACACGGCCGCGATCATGGCGGCTACCAACACATAGCTGACGGTATCAATGGTGCGGGAATGCATGGGCGGAGGAAGCATCGTCATGAGAACAGGCCTGCAGCGATGTTGATGGAGAGCGCGAGGATGCTCGTATTGAAGAAGAACGACAGCAGCGACTGCCCGAGCACCGCCCGCCGCATGGCGCGCGAGCGAATGGCAACATCGGCCGTCTGGCTGGCGACCGCGATCGTAAAGGAGAAGTAGAGAAAATCCCAGTAATCGGGCTCGATCTCCCGGTCGGGAAACACCAGCGTCGGCTCGTTGGGCACGCGATAGTACAGATGCGCGTAGTGCACGGTAAACATCATCGGCACCATCAGCCAGGCACCCAGCACCGTCACGCCGGTCAACGCGTAGTGCCAGGCCTGCGCATGCCCCGCCGATTTGGCCGTGACCAGCTCGAAGGCAATCGCCACCATGCTCGCCACGACGCCCAGGCAAACAACGGCCAGCACCGCCGAAGCACGCTCATCCTCACGGCGCGCCACCGCGCGGATGCGGCGCGGGTCGGCCTTGAGCATCATCACCGAGACCAGCACCAGATACGTCCACACGGCAACGTCCCAGCCAAGCAGCGCGCGTGTGAGCCAGCCATGCGCGGTCGGTATCAACACAGCAACAACGATGCCCAGCGCGAATGCGCCGAGCAGGCGCGGCCGCGAAGAGGCGAATCGGGAGATCGGGAAGGACTCGTCCTGCGGGTTCACATGGGCCTCTTGCGTGCGTTCTGGCAAGGCGACATGGTAGCTGCTCAGGCTTGAACGCCCAACGCCGTTTCAGGGCCGCTTCAGGACGACATGAGCATCGACGCGAATGAACGCTTGCACTTCTGTTTCACACGCTCGTGCGTCTTCAGATGCTCGGCAGTGATGATGGCCGCCGGATAGACGCGGCACATGCCGACCATGGCGATGTCGAGCGAGTCCGATGAGCCGGCCTGGAACTCGAATTGCTCAAGCACGGTGTCATCTGTATCGCGCACGGTGATCTGGAACGGACCGGGGGTGACGAAGGTGGTGCAACCGGCCAGCATCGCGGCCGCCGCAGCCAGAGCGATGCACAGCGTAGAACGGGTTTTGCCAACAAGGCGGCGGGCAGGGGTCATCGGGGGCTCCAGGCGTGAATGCCAATCAGACGCGACGACACTATATCGGTTCACAAAAACAAAAACGCCCGCAAACGCGGGCGTTCTTACACATCACGTGCGCTGGGCGTCTTCGCCCCGGCAGCGCATTCAGGCGTTGGCGCCGTCGGTGAACGTGTTGAACTTGTCGCCAACCTTGGCGCCTTCCGTATAGGTGTCGAACTTGCCAGCACGAGCCAGTGCACCCTCGGTGTACGGATCAAACTTGCTGCCGGCCTTGGCGCCTTCCGTGTACGTGTCGAACTTGCCAGCACGAGCCAGTGCACCTTCGGTGTACGGATCAAACTTGCTGCCGGCCTTGGCGCCTTCCGTGTACGTGTCGAACTTGCCGGCACGGGCCAGCGCGCCTTGGCTGTACACATCAAACTTGTCGCCCACCTTCGCGCCTTCGGTGTACGGGTCGAACTTGCTGCCTGCCTTTGCGCCTTGCGTGTAGACGTCAAAACGTTGGCCGGCTGCGGCGCCTTGGGTGTACACGTCGAACTTCGTAGCGGCCAGGGCGGGCACGGTGGCCAGGGCGATCAGGGCAGCAATCAGGGTACGTTGGGCTTTCATGATGTCTTCTCCAGATGGGCGCAGCGCGTCAGGCAGGTATCCGGTACTTCTCTTGGACTGTTTCGCTGCGGCGCCGCATTCGATGGACTCATCGTAGGCGAGCCTGTTAAGACAATAAATGTCGCGACAAACAATTTATTGTTGCCATATTAGAAATTACGGGAAAACCCGCATCACAACTGGTTTTGTGGCTTACAGAAAGGCTTAGCGGGTTTGTTTGCGCAAACTGGAGATGTGACTTTTTTGAAAAAAGTCAGCTTTGTACGCCCGCCGAACGACTGGGATGGCTTCACTTTCTTGCGGCGCACCAACGGCATATGCGCCGCACAGATTGTCATTTCCCGATACAAACACGCACAGGTTTGTAGGCGGGCCTGTGTCACACTGCGCGACATCGCTTCTGCCCCCTCCTGCCCCACACACGATGAAACGCCTTCTGTTAGCCATCGCCCTAATTGGCACCGCACTCCTCTCCGGCTGTGGTGTGGTGGCGGCACCTTGCCGGGTCGCATCGGCGGGGCTGAAGATGGTGCCGCTGGTGGGGCACGTGGCGGCGGCCCCCACCGATGCCTGCGCCGACATCATCGACTGACCACCCCGCGCATCACTCCTGCGCTTTCGCAATACCCGCCTGCCGCACCACCCAATCCTGCAGGTCCTTCAGTTGCTGGGCGTTGGCGTGGAAAGCTTCGGCTTCGCGCTCGTGCTGGGCTTCAACGTCAGAGAGGACAACGCCACTGGGGGCCTCATCAAGGAGGCCGGCGGTGGTGGGAAGCTCGGCACGGTTGGCGGAGTTCCACATGCCGACAAAGCGGCCAGGGATACGGCAAGCAGCATCGTCGCGCACAACGACTTCATGGGGTACCTCGCGATCGCGATAGAGGATACGGTCTCGAAAGACCGTCTGGATTTGGGTCTGCGCCCGCGTGGCCTGGTCGGCAACCTGGGCGGTGACTTCAGCCTGGCGGGTCTCGGTCTTGGCCGCGGCAACCTGACGCTTGAGGGCGTCCGTACGCTCCTCGCGCATGCGATGCAGATCACCCATGCCGTAGCCAAGACCAAACGCCAGGGCCAGCGCCAGAATGGCACCGCCCCACAAGCGGGGATCGAGCAGGCTCATGGCGTGACAACTCCCGCATGGGTTGCAAGAACAGCGCGGGCGCGCGACCACAATGCGCGTCGGTCATCGATGCCGTTGGTGCCGCCGTTGATGCGGCGGGTCAACTCCACAAAGGCGGCTTCGGTGTCCTGATCCGCAAAGCGATTGAGCCCACCACGCAACCAGAACCACGCTGCCGATGCAGTTGCGTGCGCGGGCTGTTCGAGCAATTCGGGCTGCGCCTCCAGGTCCAGCCCCAAGGCGATGCCGCACGCACGATAGTTGGCGCGGCCGGTGATCTGGATCAGGCCACGGCCGAGGAAGCGCTTGCCGTCGCCGGGTTGCGTGTTGCCCAGGTCTGCACGGCCCTCGTAGCCGCGCTGTGCGGGCGTCGGCCCCCACAGTTCACGCAAGAATCGCAGTTGCCCTGACTCGTGCCCGACCTGCGCCAGAAACGCGGCAATGCGCACGGGCGTGTTGATCTGCCGGAACAACAGCACATCGGCAAGGATGGGCGCGAACACATCGGCGCGTGAGCCCGCGTTCGGCATGATGGTCCGTAGTTGTGTCGCCGTCAGAAGAGGTTCAGCCATGGTGTGCCTTGTTCAGTGTTTCGCGCACGTCGTCGACGACCTCAGCAAGGTCATCGTCGCGTCGCTTGTTGATGAAGTTGAAGAGCCAGCGCACGAGCGCCCAGCCCGGTAGGCCGCAGGCGAAGTAGATGCCGCCAAGCGCCATGGCACCGTTGGCCGTGCCGATCCAATGCGCCATGCCGAAGTACTGGATGACTGCAGCGCCGCCGCTCAGGCTGGCGATGACGGTGGAGATGAGCGCAACGGCCCACTCGCCCCGCGCGCGCGGCAACGTCATCACCATCACGACGATGGTGGCGAGCGCGCTGGCGCAACCCGCCACGGCTGCAGGCCCGCCGATGGCTTTGAAGGCAGCCGCGCCCGCGGCCCCCGCCGCGGCACTGCTGCTGATAGGTTCGGACATCGGTTCCCCCCGGAAATTAAAAAAGCCCGCGCAATGGCGGGCTGTGTTGCTGAGATGGTGGTGGTTACCAGTCGATGGCTTGCACCTCTTCAATGCTGGTTGCGGCGTTGATCTTGGCGATCAGGCCGGCGTACTTCTGTTGGGCGGCGACGCGGTAGGCGAGCCAGTCGGCGTTGACTTGCTGGACCTGGGCTGCGGTGTGTGGGGCGAATGACCAGGCGTCGTTGCTGGCGCACCAGATGGGGGTAGTCCAGTTGGACGGTGCGATGGCTGCTGCGCTGACTGCGTTCTGCAGGTTGCGTTGATCGTCATCCTGCGATGGATACGCGTGCGCACCGCCGAGTGCCGACGAGGTGAATCCTCCGACCAAAGCGTTGGCGCACGCTGCGTTGACCTTGTTTGATAGCCCAGCCTGCGCTTGCTTCAGCAATTGCGCTTCGGTTGGCGGCAGCGGCGCGACCAACGTTCCGTTCGTCACCGCGTAGCCGGGTTGATTCAGGCAGGCTTGCCACTCGTCATGCGTGATCTCAATGATGTTGGTCACGCCTTCTGGGACTGGGCTGTCGATGCTGTCGTAATAGGCCGTGATGTGGCCTTGGGAATCGTGTGCGGCGAATTTTTGGTTCATGATGACTCCGGATTAGTAGCCAATCGCCAGAACCGAAGCCCCGGTTGCATTCGCGAAGGTTGAATAGCAGTAGATCTGGACATTGGACCGGTTGGAACCGCTCTGACGCCACTGAACAGGGGCATCATTGTTGTTACCGTTCTCGGTACTGGTGACGGCCACAGATAGCAGGGCATTCGGAAATGTGATGGGCAACGTGTAGTTCATGAGTTGCGCCGTACCGGTAGCCGGGAAAGTGGCGAGACCCCATTGCAGGATGAGTCCATTGGGCAGCTTTTGATAGCCGTTACCTTGCAGTGACGAACTAAACAATGCGGAATACGGTAACTGATGGCTTCCTCCAACTGCCAAATAATTATTCGGGCCGTTCATGCATAGCACTAGCCAATCACCTACCTGCAAGGTAAGTGACTGGTATCCCCCCGCGCCATTGATGATGTTGAACGCATCCGACCCCTGCCGAGCAATCGAGAGCGGTTGTAAACTGGCATTAACGAACCAAACAAGTCCATTGCTTGGCATAGTCGAGGCAACTGGCATCGTAATCGTGTACGAACCGCTTCCGGAGGCAACAATGATCGCCCCCGCTGTCTGTGCGGCGGTAAGCGTGGTTGCACCGGTGATGCCAAGAACCGACTGGGGCGCAATACCATTCTTTTGAACAAACGCCGTCGTCGCCAACTTCGTACTGTTATCAAACTGCGGCGGCGTCACCCCCGTGGTCAACGTCTGCCCAGCGCTCACCCACCCGTTCACCCCGTTCGACACAAACTGCACCGCCTCGCCCGGATTCAGCGTGAGGCTGTTGGCACCACTGCCCTGTCCGAACGCGAGCGTGTCAGTGCCGTTGCGCGTGACCGTGGTCGAACCACTCGCTTGCATGTAGGCAACACAAACGCTCGTGCCATTCGGGCAATTGGCCGCGGGAGGCAGTGTGATGGTCTGGCCACTGGCCGTCACGTTCATCAGCGCACCCAGAGCAGCCGTGGTTAGCCCGGTTGATGTTGCAACGTTCTGGATGCTGGAGAAGCGTTCACCGATCCCTGCGAGGAAACCACCCGTCGGTGCCGTAGGCACATTCGGATAAGGAACAATGCCGGCGTTGGTAACGGTGTTTTGCCCGTTGGCGACCGTGACGACCGCCAGTCCGACATACCCCGCGGTCACCGCTGGTGTGACTTGCGTATTGGTAGGCGCCGCCGTACCCGGCACAAGCTGCAGCGAGACCTGCCCCGCACGCGTAGTCGGCTGCGCGGCACCGCTGCCGCCCGGCCCGTTGAATGCCTGCGACGGATTCGCACTGTTGTAGTACGGCAGCACGACGTTGTTGATGTCGTTATCCAGATACGCCGCCTGGATCAGGTAGTTCTGACTGTAGCCAGTGGTAGATGGCGCAGTCAGCGCAAAGGACTGCGCGTCCAACAAGATGCCTTGCTTCAGCAGACTGTGCGCGGTGTCCGCCGGCAGCGCACTGTATGGCGTGCCGTCAATGTTGGCGAGCTGATAGATCTGCCCCGGTGTGATGTTCACACTCATCGAGGCAGGCGAGGTAGGCACGCAGTTCAGGCCCGAGACCACGGTGGACGTGCCGAACAGATCGGCGCACAGCTTTGCCAGCGCGATCATGGTCTGCCGATTCGTGTTCAGCAGGTCTGTGGTTTGCGGCACTTGGCCGCTATAGACAATCTGACGATCCAAGACTGTTCTCCAAATGAAAAAGCCCGGCGTGTTGCCGGGCTGTCGGTGGGAAAGAAAGGCGCGTGCGCCTAGGAACTGATGCGTGTCCAGACGATGGAAGCCGCCGGCCGCACGGATTCGATGGCGGCGTAGATGTCGGCATCGGACACGGTGTTGCTGCTCATCGACAGGTCGGCGTACTCGCCTTGTGACGGCACGCTGTAGCCGGTTGGAGATTTGTCGTAACCGGCCACATTGGGGATGCCGCTGCCGAGCGGTCGATACGCCAGCACGAACGCCTGGTAGGTCAACGACACCTGGCCGTACGCGCCCGCCCTGTCATAGCCGCAGTTAGGCGCGTCGTAGGCACCGCAATCCGCAGGGCGGTTCGGCTCGATGATCGTCGGCGGACGGCCGGTCAAGTCCGTCAGCACCCGCACGATGGCATTGCGCGTACCGCGTTCGCGGAATAGGTTGGCAATGATGTTGGCGCGGAACGACGCATCAGACTGCCCGCTCTTGCGCTGTACCAACAACCCGAAAAAGTCCGCCGCGATCATGTCCAGCCAACCATCCGACGCCGTCAAAATGCGCGTCTGCTGTTTGGCATAGGCATACAGGCCGTAGACGTAAGCGCCGCTGTACGCAAGGCCTTGCAGCAGGGCGTTGATGACAGGCGATTGCGCAGTGTCACCAAACCAGCGCGGCAGATAGCCACGCAGGCGCGTGAAGATGTCTTGTTGGTCACCTGTTGCCATTACGACACCGTGATGGAGTTGAGGGTGGTCTTGATGACCTGCAGGCTGCTGGCCGGCAGATCCGACGTACCGCCGTTGAGCAGCGTGCCTGTGACGTTGATGACTGCAGGCGAAGCGTCATACGCCACCTGCACCAAGCGGGAATACGTGAGCGTGGTCCCCAACGGCAGCGTGTTGATGTAGTTCAGCAAGGCTGTCTGCACCTGGGCCGTGATGGTCTGGTGCGTGTAGCCCGGCGCGGTCGCAATCGTCATGGCCACCGTGGCGTTGGTCACCACCGGCCCGTACACGTAGAACGTGCTGGTCAGCGGCCGTACGGCATCCACTGCATTGCTCACGCTCGACAACAGCGTTGACGGGGGTGAGCCTGTGCCGTCATCCACGATCACGATGAACGTACCGTTCTGCTGCAGCCCCGCATATGTCTGGTTCTCCAGAATCGCGTACGTCAGCCCTTGCTTGACGCTGGCGATGGCCGCGCCGATAGCGGTCTTGGTCGCCTTCGACAAGCTGGCCACGTACGCGATGAAGCGCGTGCGCAGCGCAGTGTCCGACTCCGCATCGGCACCGTTGACGAACGCAGCCGCGTTGATAACCGTATCGACCCCGGAGATAGCCCCCACGATGGTAGAGACCGCGCCCGCGACTGCATTGCCGGCCAATCCGGCCACCAGGGCCTGTACCGGCACCGTCACGCCGGCCGCGCCTGCGGCAATCACGTAGCCGCCAAGGGTGGCGCTGTAGGCAGGGTTGGTCGTGTCGACGATCACGTTGAACTGCTGCGTGCCGTCGCTGGTTTGCACGACGGCCGTGAGCGGCACCAGCACCTGCTGCGTGACCGTGAAGCGCGAGAACGTCACGCTGCCCGTCGCTGGCACTGCGGCTAAGCGTGTCAAACCAAAATCGGCCATCCACGAATCGAGATCGGCACCGCTCGATGTCGACGCCCGTGTAATCGCCATGACCTGCAGGATCAACCCCTGCAGCCACACCGTGACCGCCGCGTTGGCTTCAACGACGGCACGCAGCACCGATCCGACCGTCAGGTCGACCAGCACTTTGGCATAGCCCTGGATGGCCGCCACCTGGTTGCGCACGAGCGTCACCCAGTCTTGCGTCTGAATGGACATTTCACTTGCTCACATTGAATTGAAGGGACACCGGCTCGCGTGTGACCGAACTGGTGTACAGAATGCGCACGCTGACGCCGCCGGTAATGGCGTTCACGTCCACCTGTGGCTCGGGCGACTGCGCAACACCAGACTCCAGCACCAGCTGCGTGCGGATCAGGCCGCGCAGCGCCGGGATGTCGAGCGTCTCGCCAATCTTCTGCGGCAGGCCCGCGCCGTAATCGGTGTGGAAGATGTAATCGCCAGGGTTGGTCACCAGGCGCCGCACGATGCGCTGCTGCGTGCGCAGATCCGCGCTGGCGAGGCCGAGATCGCCCGTGGGCGAGACGCCGATGTCGTCTCCCACCCAGTGGTTCACATCGTTCAGAAGTTGCTGTGTCATGCCACGCTCCCCGTGTTGCCGGAACCGGACTGCACTCCGGAGTGGCGGTGCGTGTCGTCGATGCGGTGGCCATTGGCCGACACCTGCCCGCTGAACTGCGTGTTGCCACTGATGCTCATTGAGTTGCCGGAGCCGTTGTTGCCCGACACCGCCATCCCCGCCTGGCCGGTGATGGTCTGTGTCACCAGTAGCGTGCCGTCAATCTGTAACGGGCCGCTGTGGTTCCACTGCGGCGCCTGGCTGGTGAGCGTGCCCGCGCTGATAAGCGTGACCGTGCCGTCGTTGTGGAACTGCAGCTTGGAGCCCGATGCGTGTGAGAGAAAAAATTCACCGGATTGCGCCCCGGTTGGCCGCGCCTGGTCGCTGAAGAGGCGCGCGCAGATGTAGCCGTTCTCGATGTCGCCGCCCAGAAACTGCACCTCCACCTGA
The DNA here is from genome assembly GCF_958415495.1 of Ralstonia flaminis. Classification (NCBI taxonomy): domain Bacteria; kingdom Pseudomonadati; phylum Pseudomonadota; class Betaproteobacteria; order Burkholderiales; family Burkholderiaceae; genus Ralstonia; species Ralstonia flaminis. The sequence continues at coordinate 17,813 of NZ_CATZLL010000002.1, forward strand.
TCGCCCGGGCTGACCGGCGCGTCGATGCCCCAGCCATTGCCGACCCAGGCAGAGGCAACAGGCATCCAGCCGGTCAGCGAGCGCGCTGGGTCGGTGGGATCTTCAGGTTGGAGACGCACGCGCGCCGAGGCCGTGCCCGCGTCGTAGCTGGTGACGATGCCGATGCGGTTCTCCGCGCGGTTCGACTGCGCCATCATTGCGGCGAGCACCATCTGATTGCGTAGCTGTTGAATCATTGGCTCGTGTCCTTGTTGATGTTCTTGGCCGAGACCTCCATCACGTAGCCTTCGCCCAGGCTCATGCTTCGGGTGATGCTGTCGATCAGGTAGTCTTGGTCGAAGTTCGTGCCGGTGCCGGTCAGGCGGATGATGTCGGTGGGCGTGAGGAGGTCGTCAGCGGGCAGACGCGCACGCAGCTTCATCTCGTGCTGAGCGACGTCGTCGTGCTTTCGCTTGGCCAGGCGCTGCACGCCGGCCTGGTCCAGACCATCGCGTTGGACGGTGTGCGTCGGCTTTTTCCCTTTGCCGCCGTCCGGTGCGTTGCTGTAGCGGGCCACGAATGGCTTGCTTTGTTTGGAGTGCCAGGATTTCGCTTCAACCGTCACGCCCTTGGCCACGGTCAGGTCGCGAGACAGTTGCAGGCTAGACACATTCGCGGTTGGGTTGCGGTATGCGTCTTCCGTCCAACGCAACTCGTAAGGCTCTGGAGGCGGCGGCGGGCGCGGGCCGAAGTACAGCGTTTTGCCCTTTACGTAGCAGACGAACTCCTCTTCGCGCGCCAACGCGGCAAGCAAATCCCACTCGGTGCGTTGCGCCGTCAGGCTGACGTTGTCGTGCGCGTACTGTTTGCCGATATTGCGAGTGGTCTCCGGGCCGAGGGCTTGCAAGCCGTGTGCCGTCGCCAGCGTTGCAGCAACCTTCGATGCCGTCATGTTCTGAAACTGCAACGTGACCTGCTCGTCGATGAACAAGGCGGTCAGATCCCGGCCGCTCAGCGTGAGCTGGGCTGCCACCGGATCGAACTCGACGCTGTCCACGCGGCCGTAGATCTGACTTGCCAGGTCACTCTCGTCGTACTTCTGCGGGTCCGACGGGAAGCCGGCAAAGATCTCCACCACCAGGTCCAACTGGCTGGAGAACCAGTTCGCATCGCGGTCCTGCGGCAAAGCGCTGGCCGCCAGCGTGATCTGGAATGTGTCTGCCTGTTCGTACGAGTTGCTCTGGATCGACCAGCTCACGCAGGCGGATGCAATCTCATTGCCCACCTTCACAATGGTGCGGGGCCGCCGCACCACGGGTATCACGGGTAGCGTGTTCAGGCTCATATGAAAAAAGCCCCGCAATGCGGGGCTGTCCAGTTGGTGAAAGCGGTGTGGGGAACTATGGGTTCGGCAAGCCGCCGGCGTTGTCTTTGTTGGGTGGAACGATCAACGTCTTGATGCCTTGTATCAAGGGGTCCCACGCGAGATCCGGATTGGCCTTGACCAGCGCCGTCCAGGCCATCGCATCGTTGTACTCCTTGGCCGCCATCTTCATCAGATCACCACCAACCACCACCGCATGCTTGGCACTCTTATAGACCGACGCGATGTTCGTCTGCATGCGGCCGGCAAGCCGATCCAGCTGCACCAGCACGGGCAAGCTCAACGCCGAGTTGATCTGGCCGGTCAACTTTGTCACCTGCTGCGAGAGCGCGTTGTTCGGCAAGATGCCGCCCAGCGTTGCCGCCTGCGTCAGCGCGTTGTTGGCGGAGACCACCAGCTTCTGCACATGATCGCGAAACGCCGTGATCTTCTGCACGACGTTGCTGAGCGTCGACTGCGCGGCATTGGCGAAGCTCGCCACGTTGTCGATCGCCGAGTTGACGGAAGTGATCAGGTCAGACAACGTGCCGTCGCCAATGGTGTTGACCATGTCGGTGGCGGTGGCGGCGTCGGCCTTGATCTGGCCATCAATGCTCGGCTTTTCATCCTGCATCGTGTACTTGGACATATCACTCGACACTTCGCACGAGATCTTGTACGGGATCTTGTAGGCACGCTGGAAATCCGCGCGAAACTCGCGAATCACCACGATGTAGCAGATCTCGGACCACTGCAGTACGAACTCCCTGCCACTCACGCGCATGTCATCCAGCTCGCGGGCGCGAGCGAGTGCTTCTGTGCCAAGCAGCCAGCCAGACCACTCGACAGGAGCACAAAACGCCCCCATCGAGTCAATCACGCGCGTGCCGCCCACCAGGTCATGCAGGGCCAGCTTTTGCGTGCCACCAAACGAGATGGTTTCGGGAATTTCCAGGCCCTTGAATTGGAAATTCTGTCCGAGTTTGAGAGTGAAGTCAGACATGGTTGATCACAGTCCAGATGGCATGAGATTCATGCCGGCGTTGAAATTGCCGGATCCAGTTTGCGGGCGCGCCAAGTGGCCCTCGATCTGCTTCCAGACCACTTGACCAACGGACCGACCGTCCATCGTCACATCGCCCTTGAGGTAAATGAGCTTCGGCTCCGGCACCTTCACCACACTGCTGGCGGATTCATTCGTTTGCTTAACTGGCGAACCAGTGGGACTCCCTTTGGCTCCCTTGACCGCTTGATAAATCTCCCAGCCTGTCAGAGCAACGCCCGCTGCAATGCCAATCGGCCCCAGCAGCCCCAACGCACCTCGTGCACCCACTCGCCCAAGGATGCCGAGCGCCCCTCTGGCGAGCGGCGACCTTACGATGGCCCCCACAGCGCCCAGCGCCCCTCGCGCCAACCCACCTCCCACGCGAAGCGCAGACGCACCCACGCGACCAGCGACACCGAGCCCCGCGCCGGCTACCCGCCCAACAAGTTTGCCTCCGCGCGCCGCAACCAAGCCAGCAGCGTTCAATACCTTTTGCAGCACGCCTTTGCCGACACCGCCGCCACCCTTGCCACCACCACCGCCGGGCAAAGGCAACGAAAGCGTCGAAATTGCCTTGTACAGAAAGGTGAGCCCTGTGGCCAGGGCCAGGGCTGCCTTCGTTGCGCCCGGAAATTCTTGGGCAAGTTTTGTGGCGCCATCAATCAAGCCGTTGAGCTTCTCCAACCCCGCAATCGCCAACGGCAGGATATGTTCCCCAAGTGCGATATTGAGGTTCGTCTTCTTGGCTTCGTAGTCCTTCAACTTGCCTTCCAGCCCTTCGTTCTCCTTCTCGTAGAGCTTGGCGGTGCCGGATCCATTTCTGGCGTTCTGCAGGTACTGCCCAGCTCGTTCCTTCTCATGCTCGAGCTGCTGAAGGATGTTCTTCTCACCCCTCATACCGAGCAGGCTGCCCAGCTTGGCGTTGAGGCTGTCTCCGCTATAACCACTCTTCTTCAGCGCCGGCACGATCTCGTCCAACAGGTACTGAAGCGGATTTTTGGTGAAGTTCGGCGCGTCCGTCATACCCGTCGCGTCCACGCTGGTGATGTACCCAGCCTTGTTGCGATGCACGGCCTTTGGGTCCAGCAGCTTGACGCGCTCCAGTTCGTGCGCAACCGTGGCGGACATGTTTCCTGCCGCCCAGCCCTGGAGCGCCGACATGGCATCAACGCCGGCCTTCGAGCCACCATTGGCTTGCATGAACTGCTTCAGCCCGAACGCCGCCGTTTCGGACTTGGTCAGTGCGCCAGACAGCTTGCCGCCCTGCATGGCCTCCAGGTAGTCCTTGGGCAGCACCCCGCCGCCACTGGCCGACGCCGTATTGACCAGCATGTCAAAGGTCTCCTCCACCTTCTTCATGTCGATCTTGCCGTCTTTGCCGATCACGCCGTCGCGCATCTGCGCGACCTTGAGCGTGCTCAGCGCCATGTCGTCGAGTTGCGCGCCGTCCTTGATGCCGGTTGCCCCGCCAAAGGCCGTTCTCGCCTGGGCCAGCAATTTCGTGACGTCCTGCGCCTGGGTCGAACTCTGCAGAATGGTCTGTGCGCCGCCAAACAGCTGCCCGACATCCGTGAGCGACATGCCTTTGATGTCCAGGCCTTTGAGGAACTTTTCGTTCGCCGCGGCAGCGCCAGGGGCAACGCGGTTGATTCGCTCAAGCACAGCGTGGTACTTCGATGCAGCGTCCACCCGCTTATCCCACATGTGGGCTGTTTCGTTGCCAGCCTTGAGCAAGTTGCTGCCGAACTCCGTCAGCTTCTTGACCTTCTCCAGCCGGGTCTCCAGCTTCTCCGCACCCTTGTTGACGGATTCGAACTGCGCGGCGATTGCCATCAACCCACGCGACACGTTATCCACCAACGCAATCTGTATCCCGATCTTGTAAGCATCGAGGCTCATAGGAAATCCTTATTCGTCTGTTGAGGCCACCGATCTCACGTGCGGGCGTCTGCGATGGGGCGGCCCATAAGCGCCGCCGTCACCGCATCACCCACGCTCTTTTGCACATCGTCGGCGTGTTCGAGTGCCACCGCACCCAAGAAAGGATGCGGTGGCACCTGCGCACTGCCAAGCTCCTGGACAATCGCCTGATCTGAGTTGGAGCCGATGCTCGCCTCCAACGCCTTGACCTCGTGGCCGATCGAGTCACGCAATGCGGCCACACGTGCGGCACTTGTGATGCCCGCGGCCGCTGCGCTTTCCACCGCCTTGGCGCGGGCCGCCTGCTCCATCGCCGCAGCGGCGGCTTCCAGCCCCTGCGACAGCGCAACAGGCACCCGCGCCTCCAGCTCCACCAAGCGACGCGCCATCTCTGCAAGCGAAAGGTTCATTCACGCTCCTTGAAAGACATCGTCTTCAGATCAAACTCAGCGCCATGAAATTCGCTGCATTTGATGGCCATCGCCTGGCGCATGGTGTCGTCCAGAGAAAACGCCACGTCGAACGGCACGCCGTTATGCACGAGCCACATCGCCTCGTGAAACGGGCCGTTCGTCAGGAGTTTTTTAGCTCGGCCTCCGGCTCAGCGGTCTGGATAAAGCTGGCAGCCACGCCGCGTTGCGCGGCCTCGTTGCCCTCCTCGCCCAGGCGCTGATACAGGGCACGCAGTTGGCCTTCCGTGGCAGGCGTGAGCACCGGATCGCCATCGATGGCCGAGACGAACTTGAGGTGTGCGACTTCCGCCAGGTACAGCATGTTGAGTTCGCTGCTGCCCGCCGCCTTGGCAAAGTCCAGGTTGCTCAGCGGACTAGGCTTGCGCAGCGTGATCTTGCGGCCAAGCGCATCATCCACAACCACCTCTTTCGCGGCGGCCTTGATGATCTGTTCGGATGGGGTGATGGTCACATGCGTCATCAGGACACCTTGATGCGGCGCGAAGCCACGAAGTTGACGGATTGCTTGATGGTGGCGTCGCCCGCGCGGTTGCCGGCGTCGGCCAGCGTCATGAGCACGCCGTCGTAGCGGAACTGCGAGACCGAGCCGTTGGCTTCCTGAATGGTTTCGTAGATCTGCGCGGGAGCTTCGTTCACACCGGCGTAGTAGCCGGCTTCGAGCTGGGCGAAGTAGTTGTCAAGCGTGGCGTCCTGACGCTCCACGTCAAAGGAGCCCGACCAGCCATCAAAGAAGCGCACGTGGTCCGTGATACCGTCCAAGCGCTTGACGCGCACGTCGGTCACATCCTGCTTGCTCTTGAACGTCGTGATCTTGTTCGGTTGCAGCGTGCCGTTTGCGGTCTGGATGACCAGCGTGTAGTCACGACCGACGGAGTAGCCTTGAATCGGCATAGTGTTGTTCTCCAAAAAGAAAAGGCCCCGCGCGTTGCGGAGCCGAAGGGTGGTTTGCGTACTGCGTTACTGGTTGTTGATCGAAGTGCGGATCACGGTGGCCTGCGAGCCTTCCACGTTCACCAGGAACTTCTCGATGACCGACAGGTAGACGACCTTCACGTCGGCCTGCATGTAGCCGAGCGCAACGCGGTTCATCGGGTTGTTGTTGGCATCGATCTGCACCGAGAACGCCGGGCCGCCGTTGACCGCGCCGATCATGCCCTGCTGCTCCATCGAGCTCAGGAAGTTCGACAGCGTGGCCGCCGCCTGCGCGCGCACCGTGGCCGACTGCAGTTGGCCAACGTACTTGCCCATGCCCGCATTGATGGTGCTGGCGATGTAGTTGGTCATGCGCGTGTAGTTGTCGCCCTGCGTGAGCGCGTTCGAGCTGGTGTTGTGACCCGCGCGGCAGCCGAAGTACGCGCCGCCCGGCACCGGGTTGGTCACCACATCAATGCCGGCCTGGATCAGCGCCTGCAGTTCGGCAGAGCTGTAGCTCTGGTTGGCGAACGTCTTCTGCGTGCCGACAACACCGTAGATCGGCTTGTTCAGGCTGCTGTTCTGCGGCGACAGGTTGGCCAGCAGACCCGCCACAAAACCTTGCGGTGAGACCAGGCGCGTCACACCGTTCACGGTATCGAGCCAGTACACCCAGTCGCCAAACAGCAGCTTGAAGGCGTACGAATCGATGCCCGCAGTGCTCTTGGCGGTGACGGCGTTGGCAATGGTGTCGCCGCTCGGGCCCACGCCAATCATGTAGATGCCTTCCGACAGACCAAACGCAACCTGCGTCGGCCAGGTGGTGGCATCGGCGCAGTCGGCCAGCATGGCGATCGACACGCCCTGGTTGCGCAGTGCGTACATGCCCTTGCGCGGCACAGTGTCCTGGCCCAGCAGCACGGCGCCGTTGATGGTGGCCGCGCCGTCAGTGCCGCCGGTCAGGGTGAGCGTGGCTGCAGTCGGAGCCGTCGTGCCGGCACCCGCGCTGGCGGTGATGATCTGCGACGCGCCGCGCATCACGCTCACGCCGTTGTTGATGGCGTTGGCGATCGCCACCCACAGCGCATTGCCGGTCTGCCCCGCGCCGATGTTGTCGAACACTTCCGGTGCCAGCGCGGGCGCGGCCACGGTCACCTTCCACGTGTTGGCCGCCGAGCCTGCCGACAACGCTACCGTGATGGTGTTGCCAAGCGAGCCCGTGTATTTGGCGGTGAACGTGATGCCGTTGGTCTGCGCAATCACAGTCGCCGCGGTGTCGGTGCCATCGGTCACACGCACGCAGCGGAAGTTGTTGGCGCCTTGCTGGACAGCCACGGCCACAGCAGTGCCCATGTCATAAGTGCGATTCTGGATCGCGCCGAATGCCTGGGCGTACATGGCCATATTGCCGATGAGGGTCGGCGAGTTGACCGGGCCCCACGTGGCAGTACCAACCACGCCGAGCACGTTGGTCGGCACACCATTGAGCAGGGTGACCTGCGGCGGAACAATCTGGACGTACAGGTCCGGAACGATGAGAGCTGTGGTATTGATGCTGCCCTGCTGGACGATCGGCATGCTTGCCTCCAAGGAAAACAAAAATGGCCGCTCAAAGGCGGCCGCACATAAAAAAACCGCCCAAAGGGCGGCACGGGTTGGTGAACTGCTACTGCAAATACGCTGGGCCGTTCAGCCCATCACTTACTCCACCACAGTGCGGACGGGAAACTGCGCTCCCATCGACGCGCCGGCTGTCACGTTCTCCACACCAGTCGCAATCTGATAAGCCGTTTCGGTCACGATGGTCGAGTACTCAACGGCATAACGCAGATCGCGCCGGTAGATCAGGTTGGTTGCATCGTCATGCTGCAGCCCGCGCTTGTAGCGCAGCGCGGCACCCTGGTCCGGCAACGTCAGGCGTACGAGCCCCGAAAGCACCGCGTCGACCTTGCCCGCGATGAGGTCGCGCGGCGCTGCACCATTCGCCCACGTCGAGATGAGGAACGTACGCTCCTGCCGACGCGTCTCGCGCTGCACGGTGCCGATACCGCCCACACGCGGCGAGATAGTCGTCGCCCCCGGAATGGTGATCGACGGGCCCGTTGCGCTGGCCGGTTGGTCCACCGCCACCAGCGCCGCAAGCGCCGTTGCGATGCTCGCGGGCGTATCGCTGGCTTGCACCGCATACACATACGCGCGTCCATCGATCAGCAACACCACGTTCTGCGGCGTGCTGACCGTGCCGTTCACCATGACGGTCTGCCCGGCCAGGCTGAGTGCGAGCGTGTTGGCCGGCGGCACAGACACTGTCCAATCGGAGAACGCCGTGCTCTTGTGCCGTTGGTGACTCGTGGTCGGAAAGATCGACACATGCGCCTTGTTGGCCTGCAGGTCGGTCTTCAACTGCGTCATGTTGGGCCAGCCGCTGTACACCAGCACGGGGTTGCCCGTGATCGACGGTTGGCTGGAGCCGTTCGGATAGACCACACCCGTGACAAGCGTGACGAGTGCATTGGAAACATCGGAGAGATCTGCCATAAGACGAGCGCCTTCATCGATGCGCAAAGCAAAGCGCGATCGATCGAATGATTTGCATCAGGGAGTGAGTCGCCTCAATCGGATCGTCACCGTGCAGTGACATCGAGGCAGGTGTTGCATGTGTAGAAACGAAACGCAGAAACAAAACGCAGAAACAAAAAAGCCCGCTGAATGGCGGGCTGTCTTCTTCACTGCATCTTCGCTTCGTTTGGGTAAGTCAATGCACCCCAGTGGGGTGCATGTCTCGGTCTGAACCGGTTACGCCGCGAGGGCAATCGAACATCTGGGATACAGAATACGAAGGGGATATAAACCGTGCAAGGGGTCCTGCGAAAAAAATTTCAGGCGAACATCGGCGCCGCTGCAGCAGCACGCACGGCCTTCACCATCTGCACGCGCGCAACTTCTGAATCGATGACGTGCGACATGATCGACTGCGCTTTCGCAAGACGCACCTTCCAGTGCTTGAGCGTGTGCGGCGAAGCGCCGTACTTGCGCACGAGGATGCGGCACACCATCTCCGCCGGCATGCGGTGCACGTAGTGATACTGCAGCAGGCGTTTGGCAACCGGATCCGCAATCTTCTGCCAGGCACGCTCCACCAGCCAGCCGTCATTCACGTCGATGCTGATAATGGCTTGGGGTGCGCCGCTGTCCGCATCTCGCATGGCCACGGCAAGACGCGCCCACGATGCGCAGTACTGCGGTTGCCAGCTCGGATCACGTACCACACGGCCCCAGTTCTCCAGGCGGTCTTCAATTCCCATATCCCTGTTCCTCGTTTGTTCAGTGTTTGTTGATTGCCGCTGCATCGGCGGCGCCCATCGCTGCTGTCGATATCGCCGGACGTTGTGCGCCTTGGCCGTCGCTCTTTGCAACGGCCGACGCAAAGACGTGCCCCGCGCCTACTGGAACAGGCGCACCTGTGCAGGTGACACGCGCACGGACTGCACCCAGCGGCCCGTGGCATTGCATTTGCGTTCTCCAGCAAGCTCCAGCCGCTTGGCGGCGATCAGCTCGCTGCGGCGCGCAGAGACGCTGGACTTCTCAATGCGCAGCGCCTGCGCAATTTCAGCAATCGTGGCGGTGCCAACGCGGGCCACGTAGTCGGCAATGCGATCGCACTGCAGCTTGGCCGTCGACGTGGTGCGGGCACGTCGAAAGGCATCCATCGAAGTTTCGGCAACGGTCATGGGAAGAGCCTCCTGTCAGCGCACATTGGCGCGCGGATTGAACGAGATTCGGATCGGCCCGGGTGGGGGCATTGGCGGCCCGGTAACGCAGTGGGTGAGGGGCGGGAAACAGGCCGATGGGTTGTAATTTAGATTATTCTAAACTAAGATGTCAAGACACTTCTAACCCATAGCTTAGAAATTTCTTGCTCTAATGCGCCCCATGGACATCTACGACAACCGCCGCCAGTGGCTTGCCCACTGGATCCAAACCCTCGTCAACGGCGATCGCGCCGAGTTCGAGCGCCAGTACGGGTACTCCCGCTCGCAGGTGGCGCAGTTCCTGTCCCGCACCTACCAGGACGGCCGCAGCATTGGCGATATCGCAGCGCGCCGGCTGGAGAAGAAGTTGGGGTTTCCGGACCGCACGATGGACGCGCCGTTCTCCGAGACGGCCGCGCACGCCGTGGGCGGGGTAGATGATGGCGCCCCCGTATCGGCACAGAGCAAGGGCTTTCCTGCCCGGCCCATCACCACGTACGACAGCCTGGATGAGTTACCGATCGAATCGACCATCCTGATCACACACGTGGATGTGACGCTGTCCGCCGGCAATGGCCGCGAGACCTGGCACATTGAAGAGAAGGAGCCGCTGCCCTTCCAGGCCGACTACATCCGCCGGCTGGACGCGAGCCCCAAGAACCTGGTTGCCGTCAAGGTGCGAGGCGACAGCATGGAGCCGCGCCTGTTCGACGACGACACCGTTGTGGTCGACAAGGCCGACCGGCGCATTCCCACGGGAGGGGGCGTGTTTGCCCTGGTCTACTGCGGAGAGATGCTCGTCAAGCGCCTGTTCCGCCTGCCCGACGGGTCGATCCGCGTGGTGAGCGACAACAAGGAGAAGCACGACCCGTTCATGGTGATCCCCGAGCAGCTCGAGCACATCGACATCGTGGGCCGGGTCAAGTACCGGTCAGGCATGGGCGACTTCTGAGCGGCGCCACGGCTCCTTCCCCTCAGCACACACAAACCCGCTTCGGCGGGTTTTTTATGCGCGTCCGCAACATTCTAAACGCGAGCCATTAGATTTATCTTGACAATCGATTAGAAATATCTAAAATGGCAAGGCACACAGCGCGAGGGGAGCACAATGGTCAATGTGAGCATGCTGATGGAACGCCCGGTCTGCCAGACCCGGATTGCCGACGTCATGGATTGCGCTGACCGCGGTCTTAGCGCCACGTATATCCACATGGCGGCATGATGCAACGTCGAGCTCTCCGGAGTTGGCTGGAACATCGGCGCATCGATCTGCTGATCGGCATCGCCCTGCTTGGTGTTGCGCTGCACGCGCTTGAGCACCTGCTCTGACATGGAGATCCGCATGAAGCACGGCATAAGGCAGGACACCCCTCAATGGGTGGATGAACACGCCGCCCTGGTCGACTGGTTGCTCGTTATCGGCATGGGCTTGCTAGCCGGGGCCACGATGTATCTGGCCGTAGTCCTGCGCGCGGACGCCTGAACACGCCGACTCACACACCTATTTCTGCATGAACGAAGCACTGATCCGTATTCTTCGCACAACCCGCAACGCGTGGGGGCTCACCACCGAGCAACGCAGCCCAGCACAGCCCTACGTACCTCACAATGCCCGCTGCATGAGCAAGCAGTCCAGCCAACGCCCGAACTTGTAGCCCACGCTCTCCAGCACACCCACCTCGCGGAACCCGCAGCGGGCGTGCAGCTTGGCTGACCCAGGGTTCTCATGCCCCCCACCGACAACGGCCACCATCTGCTTGAACCCGCGTGCCTGGCATTCGGCAATGAGCGCCTGCAGCAGCAGCGTACCGACACCCCGCCCTTGCGCAGCCGTATCCAGGTAGATCGAGTCTTCCACCGTATTGCGATATGCGGGCCGCGCGCGGTGCGGGCCGGCATAGGCATAGCCGAGCAGCTTGTCACCGGCCTCGGCCACGATATAGGGCATGCCAACGTCTTGCAGCGCCTGGAAGCGGCGCGTCATCTCGGTCAGGTCAGGCGGGTCGATCTCGAAGCTGGCTGAGCCGAACAGCACGTGCTGCGTATAGATGGTGACGATGACCGGCAGGTCGGAGAGCGCTGCCGGGCGGACGCTGATGGTTTGAACAGCGGAAACGTCTGTGGACGATGTGGAGGACATGGCGACAAATGCGAGCGCGAAAGCAGCATTGTCGTGCCAATTTCACAGCGTCGGCATGTAACCCGCAGGTCACCCAGCGTGGCACACAGGTATGCCTATCGGACGACGCCGGAATGCGGTAATTTGGCAGACGCATTTGCCACGCCGCGCACGTTCCGCGCTCTTCCTATGCACGACCTGTTCCCCCTTCTTGCTGAATACGGTGCGTTTGCCGTGTTCCTCAACGTGCTGCTCACGCAGGCCGGTGCGCCGCTGCCCGCCGTGCCGACGCTGCTGGTGGGCGGTGCGCTCACCATGATCGGCCCCCTGCACTTCATGGAACTGCTGCCCGCCGCCGTCTCCGGCGCGCTGCTGGGCGATGCCCTGTGGTATGTGGCCGGCAAGCGCTACGGCCGGCACGTGATGGCGCTGCTGTGCCGTGTATCGCTGTCGCCTGACTCGTGCGTGCGGCGCACGCGTACGCAGTTCGAGCGCTGGGGTGCGCCGCTGCTGTTGATCTCGAAGTTTGTGCCGGGGCTGTCGACGGTGTCTTCCGCGCTACTGGGCACGATGCGCACGCCGTTCAGCGTGTTCGCGGGGTACAACCTGGCCGGCTCGGCACTCTGGGCGGCAATCTGGCTGATGCTCGGGCGCATGGCGCATGACACCATCGACCAGGCACTACGCTTGCTCGATCAGCTTGGCGGGCGCGCGCTCGCACTGATCGTGGTGCTGGCGGCGCTCTACGTGGCAGGGCGCTGGCTGCAACGCTGGCGTTTTCGGAAGATGCTGGAGATGGTGCGCATCTCGCCCGACGAGTTGCATACGTTGATCGAATCGGGCTCGGCACCGGTCATCATCGATGTGCGCAGCGACAGCTCACGGCAACAGCAGCCTCAGCGCATTCCGGGCGCGGTGCTGTACGACATGTCGAGCAGGCACAACGCCATCGAGATCGACGGCCCCGACCGCGAGGTCATCATCTACTGCGCCTGCCCCAACGAGGCCTCCGCCATCATGGTGGCACGCACGCTGATGAGCCGTGGCTTCAAGCACGTGCGCCCGCTGCACGGCGGCATCGATGCGTGGGTGGAACGCGGCTATGGCGTGGAGCACGTGATCTCCGTCTCGCCGGACACGCTGACCACGGCCGAAGCGCGCGCGTGAGTTCGCATCTTTTCCGTCGCTACAAAAACAAAAGCGCACCTTTCAGTGCGCTCTCCCGTAAGTACGGCAAACATGCGGTGCGCCAGCCCCCCGGCTCGGACACGCCGCATCGGTCCGTGTGCATCCACCCGAGGGCGGATGTGGCGAAGTGATCCCCGTTTGATCCCGTCTTCGCCGTTCGGACTTGACCCCCTTGTTATTCATCGCAAAGCTGCCATTGCTGCCGGCGCATTTGCGTTGTGACTTCCCGTCCTTCTCTCTACTTTCGTCGCCTTAACTTTCGTCACTCAGGCTGGCCATTGTCATGGCGCTCCTGAGGAACAACGGCAGGCCTCACCAAAACTTTAGGGTTGGCCTCGCTAGGCTCATGCAAACGTGTCGATGGCGCCGTCGTGGCTGGAAGCACGCTGCGGTGCAGCGGCCACGGTGCTGGTGGTATCCGCACGACCTTGCGCGTTGCTGCCATAGCGGCTGCCACCACCGCCATTGCCCGAGCCGTTGCCCTGTGCCGACGCTCCTTGCCAGGCGCCCTGCTGCTGGCTGAAATCACCCGTGCTGACGGTCGTTTGCGCAAGCTGCATACCGCCTTGCTGCATGGCATCACGCAGACGCGGCATGGAGTCCTGCACGAGTTCGGCCACAGCCTGGTGCTGGCAGACGAAGCTGGCATTGACGGCACCGTTGTCGACATCCAGCTTGACGTGCAGCCCGCCGAGTTCCGCCGGGTTCAGCTGCAGCTCGGCCGATGACTGGCGGTGCACCTGCATGAAGGCAAGCTGGCTCGCCATGCTTTGCGGCCAGGCCGCGTCACCAAACGTGGGCAGCGTGTGCACCTGCGCCGGCGTAATCGTGGCGCCCGCGACGTTGCCTGCTGCGCCTGCGGTGCCAACGGCAAAGGTCGGTGCCGCAGCGATGGCATTGCCATCTGCGCGCGCCAGAATGCCCTGGAACTGCGTGCCGCTGCCCTGCGCATCCGCCTGCGTGCCGGTGCTGCCACCGTTGCCAGCGCGGCTATTGGCATCGGCCACGGCGGCCGCAGCAGTTTGCGAGACGTTGCTTTGCGCGCTCGATTCCGCACGCTTGGGCAAGCCACGCTCGGCGTTGGCGTTTTGTGTTGACGCGGCACTGCCAAGTTGGCGCACCGCAGGGGGCGTGTTGTCTGACACGGCTCGCGTGCGTGCCAACGTCTGGGCCAGCGTGTTGCCATCGGGCAGCGGCGTGGCGGGCGGCGTTGGCGTGTTGCCGTTGGCAACAGCGCCAGCGGTCTTGGCACCCTTGGCCGCTTGCAGCGCAGCCTGACCGGCCGGCGTGGTTGCGGCCGCATCTGCAGCGGCGTCGGCACTACCCTGCGCACCATTGGCGGCAGCGTTCAACGCAGCCAGCGTGGCAGCATCGGTTGCGGTCGCGTTGCTGGCGCCCTGTGTGGCGGTGGTATTGCTATCGGCAGTCGACTGCGGGGCAGGTTGTTGCGTGGTCGGCAGCGTTGTTGCGGACGCGACAGCGGTCTGCTGGGCGACTTGCTGAGCCGCCTGCTGGGCAGCCTGTCGTGCGGCCTCGATCTGCGCGGCCAGTTGGGCGGCCGGATCCACAGCAGCCTGCGCCGCAGCCGCATCCAGATCCTTGGCATCGGCAGGTTGCGCCGGCTTGGTACTGGCAGCGTCCTGCGTGCGCGTTGCCGGCACGGTCTGAGGAAGGGCCGTGGCGGTCGGCTTGATGTCTTGGTTGTTGCGCGCGCTGGCGTTTGCTGCGTCCTTGCGAGCGATATCTGCACGGCGGCTGGCCGCATCGTCAGCGGCGGACTGCGCATCGGCACGACGACGCGCTGCATCCTGCGCCATGCGATCTGACAGCAGGTTGCCGAAGGTGTCGCCGTTGGACGACGATGCACTCTGCGACTTGTCGGCGGCAGCATTGTTGCTGGCGGACAGCATGCCGCTCAAGTCTTGCGCGGCGGTGTTGGGGGTAGCACTCAAACCCACGTTGACTCCCTCTTCCATCTGCGTACGTGTACGCGTGTTCAGTTGCCGCCCTGTGCCGCACGCATGCGGATCACCTTGGCGGCGTGTTCGTCGTTCTCGCGCTGGTCGCGCCGCTCCTGGTGCTGGCGCTGCTCTTCAATGTGGCGCTGGCGCAGGATGTCGAACGATTGCTCGCGGCGCTGCTTCTCGATCCAGTTGGCGCGGCTCGCTTCGAGCTGGTTCTCCAGCGCGTTGATGGTGCCCTTCTGCTGGTCCACGGCGGCACCCAGCCGGTCAATGAACGCGGCGTAGTTGCGCAGGCGCGTGATGTCGATGCCACCCTCGGCGTTGGCCGTGGTCAGCATCTGCTGGTGATAGTTGTTGCGGTAGTCGGACAGCAGGGCCAGCTTTTGCGTGGCCGCCTCGCGCGTGTTCATCAGGCGGCCGACTTCCTGCGTGGCTTTCTCGGTGTCCTTCCGGGCCAGTTCCAGCACCGTATCGAGGCGGAACGGCTTACTCATGGTGGTCATGGTCGAACCTCCAGATTTCCACTACATCAACCAATCGGTTACACGCCGCCTGGCTTTAGCCCGAGGCTTTGGCCTGGCTTACGTCTTCACACTGTCAAGCGAGCACCGCGTTCATCTTCTCCAGCGTGTGCTCACGGCTTTCGTTCTCAAACATGCCCTGCTGCAGAAACGCCTCCATGTCGGGGTAGCGGGCGATGGCCTGATCGGTCATCGGGTCGCTGCCGCGCGCATAGGCACCCACCGCAATCAGGTCGCGGTTGCGCTGGTAGCGGGCATAGAGCTGCTTGAAGCGGCGGGCGGTATCGAGCTGCTCGCGCGGCACGATGGCCGACATCACACGGCTGATCGACTGTTCAATATCAATGGCGGGGTAGTGCCCCTGCTCGGCCAGCTTGCGCGAGAGCACAAAGTGACCGTCCAGAATGGCGCGCGCGGCGTCGGCAATCGGGTCCTGCTGGTCATCACCTTCGGCCAGCACGGTATAGAACGCGGTAATCGAGCCGCCACGGCCGCTGGCATCCACCATGCCGTTGCCGGCACGCTCCACCAGCGCCGGCAGCTTGGCAAACGCCGAGGGCGGATACCCCTTGGTGGCCGGCGGCTCGCCGATGGCCAGGGCGATCTCGCGCTGGGCCATCGCATAGCGCGTGAGCGAATCGACAATCAGCAGCACATTGCAGCCACGATCCCGGAAGTACTCGGCGATGGTGTGTGCGTAGGCAGCACCCTGCAGGCGCATGAGCGGCGAGTTGTCGGCCGGCGCGGCCACCACGGCCGAGCGGGCGAGACCTTCCTCTCCAAGAATCTCGTCAACGAATTCCTTCACTTCGCGGCCGCGCTCGCCGATCAGGCCGACCACCACCACATCGGCCTGCGTGTAGCGGGCCATCATGCCCAGCAGCACGCTCTTACCGACGCCAGAGCCGGCAAACAGGCCCAGGCGCTGGCCTTGGCCCACGGTCAGCAAGCCATTGATGGCGCGTACGCCCACGTCGAGCACGTGCTCGATCGGCTTGCGCTTGAGCGGGTTCAGCGGTGCCGGGGCCAGCGTGCCCCAGGCCAGATCTTCTTGTGGGCCCAGCGGCCCCTTGCCATCCAGCGGCTCGCCGTTGGCGTCCACCACGCGGCCCAACAGGCGCGGGCCCACAGGCAAGAACTTGCTGTGCGCGATGGTCGGGTCGGCAGCATCGGTCGGCACGTGCTGCGGCTCCAGCGGGAACACGCGCGCACCGGGCACCACACCCACCAGATCCGTCTGCGGCATCAGGAAAGCGCGCTCTTCGGCAAAACCGACCACCTCAGCCAGCACGTAGCGGGCTGCCCCGCTTCCGTTCGGCAGTTCCACACGGCAGGCGCTGCCCACGGGCAGCTTCAGACCCACGGCCTCCATGACCAGGCCGGCCACGCGCGTGAGCTTGCCGCACGTCACCACTGGGCGGGCCAGGCGCGCGCGCTGCGCGGTCTGGCGCAGGTGCGCCTGCCACACGCGCACGTTGGGGTTGTTGGCGGCAGACTGGCCAGCCGTTTGCACGGTCTCAGGCGACATGGAGCGCCCCTCCGGCCACGCGTTCTGCTTCTGAGCGCTCGCTGGCAATCCATGCGGTATCGCGCCCCAATGCACGGGTCAGTTCTGCCCAGCGGGTCTGCAACGTGGCATCGGTCTCGCCAAAGCGGGTTTGCACGCGGCAGCCGCCGCGCTCGATGGCGGCGTCAACGATGATGGTCCAGCCGGCGGCAGCCAGCTCGGCACCCAACATCTGGCGAATCAGTTCGGCATCATCAGCATGCACGCGCAGCATGGCGGGCGCCGGTGCGGTGGGCGCATCGCCCAGTACTTCGCGGATGAGCGGCAACACACGCTCGGGCTGTGCATGCAACGCGCCGCGCAGAAACTGCTGCGCGAGCTGCAGCGCCAGATCGACCAGTTCGTCGGCAACGCTGCCGTTCAGTTGATCAACTGCCTCACGCACGGATTGCATCAACGTGGCGATCTGCTTGGAATCTTCCTCGCCCTGACGACGGCCTTGCTCGAAACCGTCTTGGAAGCCTTGGGCAAAACCATCGCGCCGGCCTTCGTCGCGGGCAGTGGCCAGTTCGGCATCCAACATCGCCTGCCATTCCTCTTCGGACATGGGCGGCTCTTCGGGTTCGGCCTCCGGCGGCGGGGGCGGCGCAGCTTCGACGGCGGCCTGCTCAGCCTGACGCTCGAAGTCAGTCGGCTCCCACGGTTGGTACTCGACCAGCGTATCGCGCGGAATGATCGGCGGGCGCGGCATGTCAGCGCTCCATCGTCAGCATGTTGAGCAGGCGTGCGTGATCAGACATACGCATCCTCTGCCTTGCGCCCAATGCTGATCTCGCCCTCGTCGGCCAAACGGCGCGCAATCATCAGGATTTCCTTCTGTTGCGTTTCGACCTCCGACACCTTGACCGGGCCCAGCACTTCCAGCTCTTCCTTGAGCATCGTGCCGGCACGCTGCGACATGTTGGCGAACACCTTGTCGCGGAATTCCTGCTTGGCACCCTTGAGCGCCACCACCAACACCTCCTGGCTGACTTCGCGCAGCAGCGTCTGCAGGGCGCGGCCATCCAGGTCGATGAGGTTGTCGAAGACGAACATCTTCTCGACGATGGCGTCGGCCAGTTCCGGATCGCGCGAGCGCACGCCCTCGATGACGGCGGATTCCACGGCGCTCGGCACCAGGTTGAGGATTTCTGCCGCCGTGAGCACGCCGCCCATCGCGCTCTTCTTGCGGTGGTCGTTACCCTGCAGCAGCTTGGTCAGCACGTCGTTCAGCTCGCGCAGGGCGCTGGGCTGAATGCCGTCGAGCGTGGCGATGCGCAGGATGGTGTCGTTGCGCAGGCGCTCGGTGAAATACGTGAGGATTTCCGAAGCCTGGTCGCGGTCCAGGTGCACGAGGATGGTGGCGATGATCTGCGGGTGCTCGTTGCGGATCAGTTCCGCCACCGACGATGCATCCATCCACTTGAGGCCTTCAATGCCGCTGGTATCACCACCCGAAAGGATCCTGTCGATGATGTTGGCGGCGCGGTCGTCGCCCAGTGCCTTGCGGAAGACGGTGCGGATGTACTCGTTGGAGTCCACGTCCAGCGGCAGGTCTTCCGCCTCGACAAAGAAGGCGTCAAACGCGTCGAGCACGCGCTCGCGCGAGACGTTCTTGAGCGCCGCCATCGTGGCGCCCAGCTTCTGTACTTCGCGCGGGCCCAGGTGCTTGAGCACTTCGGCGGCTTCGCTTTCGCCCAGCGACATCATGAGGATGGCGCTGCGTTGGAGTCCTTCGGCGCTCATTCGTTACTCACCCATTGCTTGATGACGGCCGCGACAGCGCGCGGGTTCTGCTGGGCGACACGACGCATCGTCTCCAGCTTCTTCTCGAAATCGTTGTTCTTGAGCTGCGGCAGGCTGTCGGGCATCTCACCCTCTGCGCCAGCGGCAGACGGTCCTTCCAGCTCCGGTCCGGCCGAAGCTGCGGCGCCGGTGATGATCGGTGCGTTCGGGTCTTCGCCTTCGCGGCCCACAAAGGTGGGCGTGGCAGGCTCGGCCTTCTTGCCCATCGAACGGATCGCCGGACGAATCACCCCAAACACCAGGATCAGGAAGCCGATCGCCAACGCCAGGTACTTGGCCCCTTGAATCGCGTACTGGATCATCTCCGGCTGTTTCCACAGCGGCAGGTCGTCCTTCGCCACCGGCAGCGTGCCGGAGAACTGGCTATTGACCACGTTCACGGAGTCCCCGCGCTTGGCATCAAAGCCCACAGCGTCCTTGACCAGCGCGTTGAGTTTGGTCATGTCGGCATCGGACAGCGGCTTCCAGGTCTTGCCGTCGGCGCGGTAGTTGACCACCACGGCGACCGACAGGCGGCGCACGGTACCCACTGCAGCGCGGGTGCGGCGTACGGTCTTGTCGACTTCGTAGTTGGTGGTGGTGTCGCGGGTGCTCGACGAGTTGCCGCTGGTGGTCGTGCCGGTAGCGTTGGCGGCAGCGGCCTGCTGTTGCGGCTGGCCATTCGGGCCCGTGGCGGCCGGCTGCGAAGCCGACGGAGCCGGTGCGGTCGGCAGCATGCGCGGCGCGGTCGGCGGCTGGTTGGACAGGGCGCCCGGAACACCGCCCTGGGCGTCGGCCTTGTTCTGCGTGGCTTCAGCGGTATGGGTGCTGCGCACGGCCGCGTTGGCCGGGTCCTGGTTCGGACGATACGTCTCGGCCATCTGTTCGGTGTTGTCCAGATCGACGTCGGCCGTGACCTGGGCGCGTACGTTGTCATCGCCCACCACGGGGCCGAGGATGGCTTCGATGCGCTTGATGTAGCCCTGCTCGATCTCGCGCACGTAGTTCAGCTGCGTCGGGTCCAGGCCCGAGGCGTTGTCCTGGAATGCCGACGACAGCAGGCGACCGGACTGATCAACTACCGTCACGTTGGCCAGCGGCAGATTCGGCACGCTGCTGGAGACGAGATGGCCGATGGCCTGCACCTGCGAGCGGTCGAGCATGCGGCCCGGAAACAGCGTCAGCAGCACCGAGGCGCTGGGTTTGGCCTGCTCGCGCACGAACACCGATGGCTTGGACAGCGCCAAGTGCACGCGAGCGGACTGCACCTCTTGCATGGCCTGGATGGTGCGGGCCAGCTCCCCTTCCAGGGCGCGCTGGTAATTGACCTGTTCGGCAAACTGGCTGGTGCCGAATTTCTGGTTCTCCATCAGTTCGAAACCAGCCAGGCCGCCCTTGGGCAGCCCTTGCGAGGCCAGCTTCAAGCGCGTCTCGTGCACATTGGCCTCGGGCACCATGATGGCGGTGCCGCCGTTGGCAAAGCGGTACGGCACGTTCATTTGCTGCAAGGCAGCAATGATGGCGCCCCCATCGCTGTCGCTGACATTGCTGAACAGCACACGGTAGTCAGGGGCGCGGCTCCACAGCATCGCAGCGGCAATCACGGCCACCAGCGCGGCCCCGCCGATCATCATCAGCAGACGCGGCGACAAACGGCCGAGCGGGCCCAGGGCGCCCAAAGCACCGGCACCCCCTCCGTTCTGGCGCGTCATTGCGCCTTGGCCCACCGCCGGCATATCGACCGTACCGAGCGTGTCGGCGACAGCAACCGAATCGGCTGTCGTTGGCATCCCAAATCTCCTGACTGACTGCGTTGCCGGAGCAACCAAACCCACAAAACGGGCAAAGCTCCGTGGTTGCCATTATCGGCAGTGGGTGCGCAAGCAATTCGGCAAGAAGAGGGCCTTTTCCCGCTCTTTTGAGCGCTTGGGAACGGCTGGCGGGCGGCTACCTTTGCATCACCGTGGCGCCATAGCGGCCCGAAGTTCGCTATTCGCCGGCCAACCGCCGGCCCAACGTCGGCCAACAACCGGCGCCACATGCAAGAGACGCAAAAAAGAGGAGTCTTCTTCACATGGATATTACGAACGCCAACTCGGTGGTGTCGCTGATGAACAGCGTGCTGGCACCGTCGAGCAAGGTCGGCGGTCTTGGCAGCTCCAGCGGTGCGGATGGCGATGACGCCAAAGTCAGTGTCGACTTCGGCGCGGTGCTCAAGTCGTCGCTGGACAAGGTCGACGCCTCGCAACAAAAGGCCGAATCCATCTCGCGCAGTTTCGAAATGGGCAACAGCGACGTGGATCTGCACGACGTAATGCTCTCGCTGCAGAAGGCCAACATCGACCTGCAGACCGCCGTTCAGGTGCGCAACAAGTTCGTCTCGGCGTACCAAAGCATCATGAGCATGTCGATCTGACGCCACAAGCGCCGGGTTTTATTTTTTGTCCGCACCGACTGGCCCAACAACAGGCCGCCGCCGTTGGGAGTCCGCATGTCCAAACACACCAAGCACCGCCGCACAGGATCACCCCGGTCCGAGATTGCGCTGGTGGTCATCGCCCGCAATGAGGCTGCCTGCATCGAGCGCTGCCTGCTGAGTGCCAAGCCGCATGTCGACCGCATGATCGTGCTCGACACCGGCTCCACCGACGACACCGTGGCGATTGCCCGTGCATGCGGTGCGCAGGTCCACCATTTCACCTGGGTCGACGACTTCTCGGCCGCCCGCAACGCCGCCCTGGCCGCCGCCAACGCCGACTGGAACCTCGTGCTGGACGCCGACGAGTGGATCGAGGGCGGCACGGAAGAGTTGCGCGACGCCTGCACCTTCGGCCCACTGCTGGGTGTGGTGTGCATCCGCAGCGAGTACGACATCTCGGGCCACGTCGAGCACTCCAACAGCTGGATTGCCCGCCTGCTGCCACGCGGCGTGCGCTACAAGGGCCGCATTCACGAGCAGCCCGCCGGCAACCTGCAGCGCGTGCGCCTGCCGCTGGTGATCGGCCACGACGGCTACATGAACGCCAAGCTGGACCAGAAACGCGGACGCAATCACGCCCTGCTGCAACAAGAGCTGGCTGAGCACCCTGATGATCCGTACATCCTTTACCAGCTCGGCAAAGACTTCGAGATCAACCTGAAAGACCCCGCACAGGCCGCCGCGCACTACCAGCGCGCGCTGACGACGGCGCCCAAGACGGCGCCCTATCGGCATGACCTGTGCATCTGCCTGCTGGCATGCCTGTCCAAATCCAAGCAACTGGACGCGGCCATCACCCTGGCTGGCGAGTGGATGGAGGAGTGGGCGCACTCACCCGATTACTTCTACATGCTCGGCCACCTGATGTTTGAAGCCGCCGCGCAAGACGCCGCGCAGGCCGAGAAACAATGGCTGCCGATGGCGGAGTCCGCCTTTTTGAAATGCCTGGAGATTGGCGAACAGCCCAAGCTGGACGCTGCCGTGTTCGGGCGGGGCAGCTTTGCAGCTGCCAAGTACCTGGCGCTGACCTACCGCGCCCAGGCCGACACCCTGGCCATCAAGTCCAACCATTTTTCCAATCTCGCCCGGCAGATGCAGGAGAACTCCGCATCCGCAGCCACGCCGGTGGCCGCATGAATGGACACACAAGCAGGCGCATAAGCGAGCACTGAACCATGAAAACAGTCATTCTTGCCGGCGGCCTGGGCACGCGCATCAGCGAAGAGTCGCACCTCAAACCCAAGCCGATGATCGAGATTGGTGGCCGCCCGATCCTGTGGCACATCATGAAGATCTACGCGGCCCATGGCATCAACGATTTCATCATCTGCCTGGGTTACAAGGGCTATGTCATCAAGGAGTACTTCGCCAACTATTTCCTGCACATGTCGGACGTGACGTTCGATATGTCCAAGAACGAAGTGACCGTGCACGAGCGCCATGCCGAGCCCTGGCGCATCACGCTGGTCGACACCGGCGAGCAATCGCAGACCGGTGGGCGCCTGAAGCGCGTGGCCGCTTACCTCGATCCGAACGAGCCGTTCTGCTTCACCTACGGCGACGGCGTGTCCGACATCGACATCACCAGCAAGATCGCCTTCCACCGTGAACACGGCAAGATGGCCACGGTGACGGCCGTACAGCCCCCGGGGCGCTACGGCCTGCTCCAGCGCGACGGCACGCGCGTGACCGGCTTTACCGAAAAGCCACCCGGCGACGGCGGCACCTGGATCAACGGTGGCTTCTTTGTGCTCAACCCATCCGTCATCGAATACATCGCGAGTGAAGACACCCCCTGGGAAGGCGCGCCAATGGCGCGTCTGGCCGAGATGGGCGAACTGAACACGTTCGAGCACCACGGCTTCTGGCAGCCGATGGACACGCTGCGCGACAAAAACAGCCTGGAAGCCCTGTGGCAATCGGGCAATGCACCGTGGAAGCAATGGTGATGCTCAACCCTGTCGCCTGGGCCGGCAAACGCGTCTTTCTGACCGGGCATACCGGCTTCAAGGGAAGCTGGCTGGCCTTGTGGCTGCGCCAGCTCGGCGCAGAGGTCTACGGCTACAGCCTGGCGCCGGAAACGCTTCCGAGTCTCTTTACGCTGGCCGATGTGGAATCCACGCTGGCAGGTCACACGCTGGGCGACATCCGCGATGCGGATGGTTTGCACAAAGCCATGACAGCCGCGCGGCCCGATGTCGTCTTCCACCTCGCTGCACAGCCGCTGGTGCGCGCGTCATACAAAGACCCTCTCGCCACTTACGCCACTAACGTGATGGGCACGGTAAACGTACTGGAGGCCGCACGCGGCTGCACGAACCTGTCGGCCATCGTGGTGGCCACCACCGACAAGTGCTACGACAACCGCGAGTGGGCCTGGGGCTACCGCGAGACCGACGCCCTGGGCGGCCATGACCCCTACAGCGCGTCCAAGGCGTGCGCCGAACTGGTGGCCGCAAGCTACCGGCGCGCGTTCTTCGCCAACGGCCCGCTGCTGGCCACCGGCCGCGCAGGCAATGTCATTGGCGGCGGCGACTGGTCGGAAGATCGGCTCATCCCCGATGCCGAGCGCGCGATGCGTGCCGGTACGCCATTGGTCATCCGCTCGCCACACGCCACGCGGCCGTGGCAACACGTGCTGGACTGCCTGCACGGCTATCTGGTGCTCGCACAACGCCTGCAGGCGGGCGATGCCTCTTGCGCCGCCGCCTGGAATTTCGGCCCGGACAGCGCGGCCACGCGCACCGTCGAACAGGTGCTGCAAGGTCTGCAACAACATTGGCCCACGCTGATCTGGCAGTTGGATACCAACACCGTCACGGGCAAGCACGAGGCCGGCATGCTGCATCTGGACGCCAGCCGGGCACGCCAGCAACTCGGCTGGCAGACAGCGTGGTCGTTCGAAACCGCGCTGGAGCACACCGCTGCCTGGTA
The DNA here is from genome assembly GCF_958415495.1 of Ralstonia flaminis. NCBI lineage: Bacteria > Pseudomonadati > Pseudomonadota > Betaproteobacteria > Burkholderiales > Burkholderiaceae > Ralstonia > Ralstonia flaminis. The sequence goes on from NZ_CATZLL010000002.1 coordinate 41,793, forward strand.
CCGCCAACTGCGTGACAAGACAGCGGATGCGCGCACGCTGTGCGACCAGCAGATCGACCGTTTCACCGCCGTCGCATCGACTGCTACATCCAGGAGCGCCGCATGAACCGCTTCACCATCGCGCCGACACCGTTGGCCGGCCTGGTTGAAATCGACCGAACAATCATCGGCGACCATCGCGGCTACTTCACGCGCTTCTTCTGTGCAGAGGAACTTGCCGTCGCCGGCTTCGACAGCCCGGTCGCGCAGATGAACCACTCCTACTCCGCCAAGCGCGGCACGGTGCGCGGGCTGCATTTCCAATACCCGCCGCACGCCGAGATCAAACTGGTGAGCTGCGTGCGTGGCCGCGTGTTCGACGTGGCCGTCGACCTGCGAGCCGGTTCGCCCACCTTCCTGCAGTGGCACGCAGTGGAACTGTCCGCTGAGCGGCACAACAGCCTGCTGGTGCCCAAGGGGTTTGCCCATGGCTTCCAGACGCTCGAAGACGATTGCGAGTTGCTGTACCTGACCTCGACGCCGTACGCACAAGCTGCCGAAGACGGCCTCAACCCGAACGATGGTCGGCTGGGCATTGCCTGGCCGCTCGCCATGACCGAATGCTCCGACCGGGACCGTGCCCATCCACCGCTGACCAACGCGTTCAGGGGGATCGACTTGCCGGCCCGCCTCAGCCACTGACGCCTGAACCACAGGAACAGCCATGACCCAGAAGATTCTGTATTCCAAGCCGTCGATCACCGAGCTGGAAGTCGAATACGCCACCGATGCCGCCCGCAACGGCTGGGGCGACCAGTGCTACGCCTACATCAACCGCTTCGAAAAGCAGTTCGCCAAGTTTGTCGGCACGCAGTACGCCATTGCCACGTCAAGCTGCACCGGTGCCATGCACATGGGCCTTGCGGCGCTGGGCATCGGCGCGGGCGACGAGGTGATCCTGGCCGACACCAACTGGATCGCCACCGCCTCGCCCATCACCTACGTGGGCGCCACGCCGGTGTTCGTCGACATCCTGCCCGACACGTGGTGCGTAGACCCAGCGCAGGTGGAAGCCGCCATCACGCCGCGCACCAAAGCCATCGTTGCCACGCACCTCTACGGCAACCTGTGCGAGATGGACCGCCTGCTGGAGTTGGCCGAGCGCCACGGCATTCCCGTGATCGAAGACGCTGCGGAAGCCGTTGGCTCGCGCTGGGGCGAACATGCAGCCGGTGCACGGGGCATCTTCGGCACGTTCTCGTTCCATGGCACCAAGACCATGACGACCGGCGAAGGCGGTATGTTTGTCACGAATGACCGCGCGCTGTACGACCGCGTCATGACACTGAACAATCACGGCCGCGTGCCGGGCGGCAAGCAGTTCTGGTCAGACTTCATCGGCTTCAAGTACCGCATCTCCAATGTCCAGGCTGCCATCGGCTGCGCTCAGCTGGAGCGCATCGACGCATTGGTCGCACGCAAGCGCGAGATCTTCGCGGCGTATCAGCAACATCTCGGTAGCGTTGCCGGCCTCGCGCTCAACCCCGAGGCGCCCAACACCTTCAACAGCTACTGGATGCCGACCGTCGTGTTTGACAAGGCACTGGGTATTACGCGCGACGTGTTGCTGGCTGCGTTCGCGCGCCGCGGCATCGATGCACGCGTGTTCTTCTACCCGTTGAGCCAGACCGAGTTGTTCGGCACGTTGGCGGACAGCGCACGCCTCAAGGCACCCAACAGCTATGCGATTGCCGAACGTGCCATCAACCTGCCGTCCTATCACGATATGTCGAGTGCAGACATCAATACGGTGTCGCAAGTGGTGCTCGATCTTGTGCAGGAACACCAGGAGAAGCTGACATGCCTGGCATCCTGACACCCGATCAAGTCGAGACCTTTCAGCGTGACGGCCTGCTGATCCTGCGCGACTTCTACGCGCCGTCGCAGGTCGAGCCGATCCAGCGTGCGATCTACGACATCATCGGCCTCATCATTGACAAGTACCGCCTCAACATCGCGCGCGCGCCGTTTGCACCGGAACGCTTCGATGACGGTTATCAGGCGGTCATCCAGGCCAATCGCAAATACGGTGCCGAGGTGTATGACGCGGTCAAACAGATTCCGGCGTTTGTCCGCCTGCTGGGCGATCCGCGTCATGAAGCCCTGGTGACCGAGGTACGGCCCGGCGCCCTGCCGGGTATTGCGAACGCTGGCTCCGGCATCCGCATCGACAACCCGCGCGAAGAGAAATTTCGTGCCAACTGGCATCAGGAATATCCGGCCCAGTTGCGCAGTCTGGACGGCGTGGTGTTCTGGAGCCCGCTGGTGGAGATCACCCCCGAAATCGGGCCGGTCGAGTTCTGCCCCGGCTCGCACGTGGAAGGGCCGCTGCCAGTCTTCAGCGCAGATCCGGACAACGCCGGCAAGCAAGGCGCCTATGCATTGCTGATCAAGGACGAAGCGAGCTATCTGGCACGCTATCCGCACGTGCAACCGTTGACCAAGCCGGGCGATCTGGTGATGGTCGACTTTCTGGTGCTGCACGCATCGGGACACAACACCAGCCAGCGTTCACGCTGGTCGATGCAGTTCCGCTACTTCAATTTCTGCGAGCCGACCGGGCGCTCGCACGGCTGGAAGGGGTCGTACGCCAACGGTGTCGACTTCCGTACCGTCCATCCCGAACTTTCCGTGGAAGCCTGACCATGACCCAGGGAGCTCTGCCATGCAATGTCTGCCAGCAACCGTTGGCAGAACCGATCTACCGCGCCCCGCAAAGCGCACTGTCTTCACTGCGCCGCGCCATGGAAGGCACGCTGGAGGTGTTCTGCTGCGCGGCGTGCGGCCACATCCAGACCGTGGAGCTGTGTGACAACGGCAGCTTCTACGACACCGAGTACGACATCCTCGTCAACAGCGAGGAAGAGGACCAGATCTACGCGGTCGAGAACGGCCGGAAGATCTTCCGCGCCGATCATCAGGTGGCCACCTTCCAGCGCAAGCTGGCACTGCCTGAAGGTGCGCGTGTGGTCGACTTCGGCTGCGCAAAAAGCGCGACCATGCGCCTGCTGAAGCAACAACGCCCGGACGTGAACGTTCACCTGTTCGACATCAGCGATCGCTACATCGGTTTCTGGGAAAAATTCCTCAGCCCCGAACAATGGGCCACGTACACGATCCCACCGGCATGGCAGCGTTCGTTTGACGTGGTCAGCTCGTTCTTCTCGCTCGAACACATTCCTGACCTGCCGACCGCGCTGCGCAATATTCACGACCTGTTGCGCGACGGCGGCCGGCTGTACGCCATCGTGCCCAACACGTTCACCAATTCGGTGGACTTCTTGGTGGCGGATCACGTCAACCACTTCACGCACACGTCGCTGCAGACCCTGCTGGCCAACCATGGGTTTGACCTGCTCGAGGCGGATGCACAAAGCCACCGCGGCGCGTTCGTCGTCACCGCCGTGCGCCGGCCTGGCGACAGCAAGGTCGCACCGGTGCTGGATGCACAGGAACTGGCTGACACCCAAGAAGCCGCCAACCGGCTGGCACGCTTCTGGCAGCAGGCATCGAGCCATCTGACGGATTTCGAAACGCAGCACGGTGGCGCGCCCGCCGTGATCTACGGCGCCGGTTTCTACGGCGCGTACACCGCCAGCAACCTCCAACAGCCGCATGCCTTGCGCGCGTTTGTCGACCAGAATCCGTACCTGCAGGGGTCGTCGCTGGCGGGCAAGCCGGTCGTGGCGCTGGACAGCATCCCGGACGAGGTTGAGGTGGTGTATCTGGCCGTCAACCCGGTCATTGCCGATGAGGTGCGGCACACCGTGGAAGCCGCCTATCCGAACCGCTTCCGGTATTTCCGCTTCCAGCCATGATTGCGCGCGGCTCACTCCTCCTGCGGGAATGGCGCGAGAGCGATATCCCGCAACTGCTGCCGCTGCGCAACGATGTGCCGACGCAGCTGCAGTTGATGACACGCCCGCGGCCCAACTCCGCCGCCAGCGTGCGCGACTGGCTGATCGGAAAATCCAAGCAGAGTGAGGTCGTGCTGTTCATCATCGCAGCCCAAGCGGATGACAGTGTGCTGGGGTATCTCCAGTTGAACCACATTGATGCGGTCAACCGGCACGCCTCACTCGGCATCTGCCTGGCGTCGTCCGCGCAGGGCCGGGGCCACGGACGCGCGGCGTGCGAAGCCGCATTTGCCTATGCCAGCGAGACCCTGTGCCTGCGCAAGATCACGCTGGAAGTGCTGGCAGAGAACACGCGTGCCATCGCGCTGTATCAGAAGCTCGACTTCCGGCATGTTGGCACGCTGAGCGGACACTATCTGCAAGACAACCGCTGGCACGACGTTGTCCTCATGGAGCGGATGCTGGCGCCATGAACGTCGTCATTACACAGCCGATGCTGTTCCCCTGGCGCGGCCTGCTTGAGCAGATCATGCTGGCGGACGTGCTCGTCAACTACGCCGACGTGCAGTTCTCCAAGGGCAGCTTCACCAACCGCGTGCAGATCAAGGACACCACCGGCACGCGCTGGATGACCGTGCCGCTGGAAAAATTCCACCTGGGCGCCCGCATTGACGAGGTCAAACCCGCCACCAACGTGGACTGGCGCGCGCAGCACCTGCGCATGCTGGAGCAGGCGTACGAGGCCGCCCCCCACGCAAACGACATGCTGGCCCTGGTGCGTACGGTGTACGCGGTGGACTACCCCAACATGGGCGCGCTGGCGCTGGCATCCATGCGCGCGGTCTGCCGCTACCTGGGCATTGAAATCGACCGCAAGTTTGTCGATTCGTCGGAGCTGGACATCCCCGGCCGCAACAGCGACCGCGTACTCGCCATCGTGCAGAAGCTACGAGGTGACACCTACATCACCGGGCACGGCGCCAAGAACTATCTGGCCCATGCCGAATTCGAGCAGCACGGTATTACCGTGGCCTACATGAATTACGCCTTGCAGCCGTATACACAACTGCATGGCGCGTTCACGCCCTTCGTCAGCAGCCTGGACCTGATTGCCAATCATGGCCCGGCAAGCAAGGCGTACCTGTGCCCTCAGACCCTCAACTGGCGCGAGTTCATCCAATGAGTGAGATTGCAGCGATCCAAACCGAAGCCGGGGCAACCCAGGCGCCTCAGAAGACGGATGAGGCTGTGCAGCAGGTTGCACTGAGCGTCTGCATCCCGACCTACAACCGCGCCCGCTACCTCGACAACCTGCTCGCAGAGCTGGTCAGGCAGATTGGCGAACTGAAGTTCAGCTACGAACTGCTGATCGGCGACAACTGCTCGACCGACGGCACCGAAGAGGTCGTGGCGCGGTATCAGGACAAGCTGAACATCCGGTACTTCCGCCGACCGTCCAACCTGGGCTCCGATGAGAACCTGAACCGGTTGTACCGCAGCGCGCAGGGCAAGTACGTGCTCTACCACGCTGACGACGATCTGCCCATCCTGGCCGAGATCAACAACAACATCGGCATTTTCGAGCGCAACCCAGGCGTGGGCGTCATCTTCGCGCCCTGGATCCTCCACGACCTGCCGACCCGGCAAGACGTCACGACGTTCTATCGCCAGGACGACGACTACCTGATCGAGCAGAACGACTATTCCAAGTTGATGGTGCTGGTGCTGTCGCATCACCTCTTCCCAGAGATCTATCTGGCGCGCCGCGAGGTGATGAATCGGCTGTATTTCAGCGCCCCCGAGCACGCGTTCTACGCCTTCGTGCATGCCGCAGAAATGCTGGGGACCAGCGCCGTCTACTTCAGCAAGACGCCGTTCTACCGGTCGGTCACGCGCTACTTTGATGACGAAACCCGTTCGCAAGCGGGTAACGAGCAGGTCAAGCACGCGTGGGATCGGTATCGCGGGGGGCTGGAATATCTGTTCGGCAAGTTCTCGCATACGCTGCCTGCCGCCGAGCGGCCGGAGTGGCTGAACGCCATCAACCAGTTCGTCCTGGTACGCATGAAGGTGGCTCTGCGCCTGCGCACCCAGGAAGGCGGTCACTGGATCGACAACTACTACATCGCCAATCGCATTCGCGCGCTGGGCGAAGCGGCTGACCTGCCCGCACCGTACGACCTGTACCGCGTGAACGCGGCATTCGAATACATCACCAGGCTCGATCCGTTCAAGCCCGAGTCGCCCAGATACGCCACCCTGCGCCGCGCGCCGCTACAGGTCTTCCACCACGCACAGGGCTTTGCCGGGACCGAGTTCCTGGTGCTGGACGACGATGCCGTCATTCCGCATCACACCATTGTCGTGACGCCGGTTCCGATGAACATTCCGGTGCCGGCCGGCCGCGAGGTCCACTTCGTTTCCGAGCTCGAAGCGCTCGCCAAATTCCCCTGATCCCAACCAGCATGGATTTCTCCAACGCCAATTCCGTGGTCTCGCTGATGAACAGCGTGCTGGCGCCATCGAGCGCCGTCGGCAGCAGTATCGGCGGCACTGACGCGGCCAAACCGAGTGTCGATTTCGGTGCGGTGCTCAAGTCGTCGCTGGACAAGGTCGATGCCTCGCAGCAAAAGGCCGAGTCCATCTCGCGCAGCTTTGAGATGGGCAACAATGATGTCGACCTCCACGACGTGATGCTCTCGCTGCAGAAAGCCAACATCGACCTGCAGACCGCCGTGCAGGTGCGCAACAAGTTTGTCTCGGCCTATCAAAGCATCATGAGCATGTCGATCTGACGTGACCTCGCCGCCGCTTGTCATGCCCGCCAGCTGTGACCACCAGATCTGAGCGACGGCCAAAGCGCTTACAACTGCGTCACGCCGCGCGTACCCAATTCACATGCCGTCCGTGGCAATATTGACGTCCCATTGAATACGGTCATGCGCACACCGCCTGCCCAGGCCGCTGCGGCACGCACCGCACAGGTGCCAGGACCGTCCCCGGGAGTCTTCCGTGAACGACGTGCTGGCGCTCGATCAGCAGCTCTGTTTTCCTCTGTACGCCGCCGGCCACCTGCTGACGCGTCTGTACCGCCCGCTGCTCGACGAACTGGATCTCACCTATCCGCAATACCTCGTGATGCTCGCCTGCTGGCAGCAGGCACCGTGCGCCGTGGGCGACCTGGGCCGCACGCTGTACCTGGATACCGGCACGCTTACGCCGTTGCTCAAGCGCCTGGAAGAACAGGGTTTGCTCACGCGCACACGCGATCGCGACGACCAGCGCCGCGTGGTCATCGAGTTGACAGAGACGGGCCGCGCGCTGAAAGCACCTGCCACCAACGTGCCGCAAGCGCTCACATGCAAGATCCCGCTTGAGCCCGGCGAGATCAGCGCCACGCGCGAAATGCTGCACAAGCTGCTGGACGCGCTTGCTGCGGCCGATGACCGCGGCTAGCGGCATTCACCTGACCGACAGGCCAGGCTGCACCCTGAATCTTCATCTTTCCGACACACCGTGCCATCCACTCCCGCCAACCTCGCGCTGGTTGTCATCGCGCGCAACGAAGCCTCCTGCATTGAACGCTGCCTGCTAAGCGCCAAACCGTTTGTCGACCGCATGGTGGTGCTGGATACCGGCTCCGCCGACGACACCATGGCCATTGCGCAGGCGTGCGGCGCGCATGTCAGCCAGATGACTTGGCAGAATGATTTTTCAGCGGCGCGCAACGCCGCACTGGAAGCCGCCAATGCGGACTGGAACCTCGTCCTGGATGCGGATGAATGGCTGGAAAGCGGCGGCGAGCAGTTGCGCGCCCTCAGTAATGCCAACCCGATGCTGGGCATCCTCTGCATCAAGAACGATACCGACGCGACCGACGCCGCCAGCCAGCTGATTGCATGGCTGCCCCGGCTGCTGCCGCGTGGCGTGCGCTATGCGGGGCGCATCCACGAACAACCGGTGTCTTCGCTGCCGGCGCAGCGCCTGCCCATCGTGCTGCGGCACGACGGCTACACCAGCGCCAAGATGCAGAAGAAAGGCGAACGCAATACGCAACTCCTGCTCGACGAACTCAAGCATCGGCCAGACGATCCTTACGTGCTGTTCCAGCTCGGCAAGGAAATCGAACTGCATCAAGAAGACTACGCCAGGGCCACGAACTATTACGCCCGCGCTTTCGCCCTCGCACCGCAAGACGCCCCGTACCGCCGCAACCTCGCGCTGCGCTATCTGTACAGCCTGGGTAAATCGGATCGACTGGACGAAGCGATGGCCCATGCGGATGCCAGCATCCATGCATGGCCGGACTTTCCGGATCTGTGTTTCGCGCTGGGCTTGGTGTTGGTGGATGCGGCGGTCAAACATCCCGAGCACGCCAGCACGCAGTGGCTGCCGCTGGCCGAGCAGGCGTTTTGCCGTTGCCTTGAGATTGGCGATCAGGCGGGAATGGATGGCAGCGTGGTTGGGCGAGGCAGTTTCCTGGCGGCTCAACAACTCGCGACCGTGTATCAGATGCAGGCCAATGAGCTTGCCCGCAAATCCGAGCAGTACCTGGCGCTGTCGAAGCAGATGCAAGGCGCGCCTGCGCCTCGCCAAGTTGAATGAGTCTGTGGTCTGTAGCGGGTCAGTAACGCGCCATGCTGCCGTAGGCGTGGCTGGCGGTGTTGGCGCGGCGCGCCGTGTCGATGCGCTTCTGCAGGCGATCCAGGCGCGGATACACCATCGCGCGCACGCGGGCATCGTCTTCAAGAATGCGCACGAGTAGCGTACGTTTGCGCTCGATGTCGTCGCGCGACAGCGTGGGATGCGGCTCGGAACGGCGCAGCGCATCCACATAGGCGGCGCTTTCGCGCTCGAGCGTACTGACGACTTCCCAGTTACCTACTTCAGCTGCGCCGACCATTTCGGCAGTCAGGCGTGCAATGGCCTCGTAGCAAACGAACAGACTTTCGCTGTCCTTGATCGGAAAGTTGCGGTGCATGTTGGCTCCAGTTGGGCCGAATTCAATCAAAAAAATCGCTTTGCTGCGCGGCCAGCCGCGTCAGCTCACAACACTCAGGTGGTTGCTGGACGCCGCCGCACCCGGCTGGCCAATGGCAAGCCAGGCATCCTGCAGGGTCGCCAGCAGACCGTCAACCTCGGCAAGAATCGTCAGGTCGTTGGTGCCGTTGGCCAGCAGCAGGCGGCGCAGCATGTAGTCGTACAAGCCATTGAGCTGCACGGCGATCTCGCCGCCGCGCTGGTGGTCGAGGCTTGCCTGCAGCCCCTGACCGATGATCGAGATGACTTTGTCAAATGCACGCAGTTTGGCGGGCACATCACCACGCTGGATGCCGGCGCCGGCCAGGTTGATGGCGGCGCGTGCACCTTCAAACAGCATGGCGATCAACCGATGCGGATTGGCATCTACCACAGACGTCTCGATACCGACTTGCGCGTAGGCACCGATGGCGCGGCGTGCTGCGTACATGGGAAAGGTCCTCGCTGTGTGATCTTGTTATGGGTGGTGCTTCAGTTCTGCATCAACCGCTCGTGGTCTGATTCTGGATCGCCGCGAGCTGCGTAGTCAGGTAGCTGCTGGTGTTCGACATGCTGGCCACCGCTGCCGACAACGCGTTGAACTGCGTGTAGTACAGGGCTTGCTGATTGCTCAGCTGCGTCTGCATCGTGCTGATCTGGCTGGCAAGCGAACTGAGCGAGCTGTTGATGGAGTCGGTCTCGCTCTGCACCATGCCGTTGGTTGCCAGCAGGTTGGTCATCACCGTGTTGAGCTGCGCGGCGTAGCCACGCTGCACCGTCACCGTGCCGCGATTGCCCACCGAACCGCCGGTCACCTGCACAGTCAGACCATCGACCGCCGTGCCGCTGGCGCCGTAGAGGTTCTGGCCCGATCCCGTGGCGGCGACACCGTTGATGGTGCCCTGTACGTCCTGGCCGATCGTGGCAGCGGGGCTCGCCCCCATCAGCGACGCCGCACCATTGCCCGACACCGACACCGACGAAATCGAGCCGAACTGATTGTCGGTAATCGACAGCACACCGCTGGCATTGGCCGACACCGACGCCGTGATCTTGGCGTTTTGCAGCGCAGATGATGCGTTGATCTGGCTTTGGATCTGTGTGGCCAGCCCCCCCGCACTGTAACTGCCAGGCGGCACCGTCACGTTGACGGCGATGCCACTGATATTGAACGCCAGGGTATCGTTCGAGCCTGCGGTAATGGTGGTATTAGCTGCAGCCGACCCCGCCAGCGACCCTTGCGTCGCCAGTTGCGTCACGTTCACCGCGTAGGTGCCGGACTGTGTGGTGTCCGAGAAGGTCGGCACATTGAGCAGCGCATCCGTGGCCGTGCCCGTGCCCGCAAACAGACCCGCCACCTGGCTGGGCGAAGCAGCAATGGCCGCCGACAGCGTGCTGCTGTTGATCGACAGCGTGCCGTCCGAGTTCATCGTCACGCCCACGCTGCCCAGTGACTGGTAATTACCGCTGCCAACGGCCTGCCCCAGCACGTCGGTAATCTGGTTGATCAACGTCTTGGTACTCACATCGCCAGCCAGCGGGCCGTTGTTGGCGCTGTTGGACGTGTCGATGTTGGTGAGCGTGTTCAGTTGCGTACGCAGCGCGTTGTAGCCGTTCACGAAGTTGGTGACGGCGGTGGTGGTGGCGGTCGGGTCGTTGGCCACCGTTACGGTGGTGCTGCCCGTCTTGGCCAGCGTGAACGACGTACCGTCCACCACGTTGGACAGCGTATTGGTCGGGCTCTGCACCGCAATGCCGTTGATGGTGGCCAGGGCGTTCTGCCCGGTGGTCACCTCGGTCATGTTCTGCGTGCCGGACGGGTCTTGCGAGAGCAGCGAAGACAGGGTCGAATCCCCCGACACGGAGATCTTCATCTCCGAATTCGAGCCGCCCGCCGTGGAGGTCAGCACCAGGCGATACGGGTTGCCGCTGCCGTCGTTCACGATACTCGCCGACACGCCCAGGTTGGCCGAGTTGATGGCATCACGAATGCCGGACAGCGTGTTGTTGGACGAATTGATCGTGATTGAGCCGCCCGGCAGGCCGCCGTTCTGCGTGAACGTGGCGCCGCTGTATTGACCGTTCGACAAGGTGCCACCCGACACCGTACCGAACGAGAACGAAATCGTGGTCGGTGTACCACCGCCAATGGATGTCGTGGTGGAGGCCTGTCCCTTCGCTGCCAGGACCTGCGATTGCGCAAGCTGCGTGACATTGACAGCGTAGGAACTGGCCGGAGCCGACCCCGTGACCGATGCGCTCAGCACCGATGTGTCATAGCCGCTGGCCTTCATGGCGCTATAGCTCGACGCCGTGGTCAGGTTCGACAGTGCGGTCTGGAAGGTCGACAGTGAGCTTTTGAGCGTGCCCACGGCCGAGAGCTGCGTCTGGTATGACGTCTGCTGGCTCTGTAGTTGCGTCAGCGGCTGGCTTGCCACGCTCATCAGGCTGGTGACCAGCGAGTTGACGTCGATACTCGTCCCGATACCGGGAATCGAAATCGGCGGAACGTAGTTGCTGCTGGTAGAGGAGGTGGTGGTAGTCGCCATGATCGAATCTTGATGAGCGTCTGCATCGGCGGAAGTCTTCCTTCTCAACGGCAACGCCTGTCACTTCTTTAGGGCGGGTTAGCCAAACGCCGCCCCCGATGAAGAGGGGTATCCCACCTCAAAAAAAAAACCGGCGCCCCAAGGAGCGCCGGCCTTCGCTTGAACCGCCCGATGATCTGGGCGGCCGAGCCTGCATCAACCTGCCATTAGCCCTTCAGCAGGTTCAGGATGCTGTTCGGTGCCGAGTTGGCTTGCGCCAGCATGGCCGTACCCGCTTGCTGCAGAATGTTCTGACGGGTCATGTTCGACGTTTCAGCCGCGTAGTCGGTGTCGATCATGGCGGACTTGGCAGCCGACAGCGCGGTGTTCGACGAGGTCAGCGTGTTGATGGTCGAGCTCAGACCGCTTTGCTGTGCGCCCAGGCTGGCACGTGCCGACTTCAGGCTGGCCAGATCGGTGGCGATCGCGGCTTGGGCTGCGGTTGCGTTGGCGGTCGAGGTCACGCTCGTGCCGGTCAGCGTACCGAAGCTGGCCAGGTTGGCGTTCGTAACGGTTGCCACATCGGTCGATGCGCTTTGGCCGTACTGGAACGACGTGGAGGTCACCGAACCATCAAACAGCTTGGCGCCGTTGTAGTTGGCGTTGGTTTCGATGTTCTTGTTGGCCGAGGCCAGCTGTTGGTATTCCTTGTCCAGGTTGGCCTGGTCGGTGGTCGACAGACCGCCGTTGTTGGCTTCCACTGCCAGCTGGTTCATACGCTGCAGGTTGTTTTCAACCTGGCTCAGGTACGAGTCGGCCGTTTGCAGGTACGACTGTGCATTGTTGGCGTTCTGGATACCCTGGGTTTGTGCGTTCAGCGTGGTGGTCAGGCTCGACGACACAGCGTAAGCAGCGGCATCGTCCTTGGCGCTGTTCACGCGCAGGCCGGTCGACAGGCGTTGCAGCGACGTTTGCAGAGCGTTCTGCGACTGCGACAGAGCTTGCTGCGTTTGCAGGGACGAGATGTTGGTATTAAGGCTGAGGGACATGACGGCTCCTAAGTTTCCCGATGGCGTTGTTGCCCGTTTGGTTGCTCGTTCCGGCTAGGCCGGGCAACGTGACCTGCAACTTGAAGGGGATCAGGTCTGCGTTGTACTCAGGTTATCGGTGGCCGCGGCAGAAAGTTTAGGGGCAACTTGACAAATTTGTGCGCGAGCGGCGGTTTGGCTTGGGAGGCACCCCCTACTTCCGCCCCCCACCAAAAGAGGCGCCGGGCCTCCTTCTTGGCCGGCATGTGCTCGGCTATACTCGATCGATCCGTTCAAAAGCGCCCGCCTCTATATAGAGCACAGAGCGCTGCCGCACAGATGGGGAGTTGCACGGCCCGCCAGCATGATCCACAGGTCCAAGACCCGCTGGCGGCTAGAAGAGCTCTGAAGTGAGCCCGTTTGACCCGCAACGCCCATGCTTAACGTTCTGATTGTTGAACCGCACGATATTGCCCGTGCCGGCTTGCGCCAGATCCTCAAGGATTCGCGCCTGGCCCGGCAGATCGAGGCAGTCCCCGACCTGCACAACGCCAACCAAGATCTGCTTGCCGAACGCGAGTGGGACGTCATGCTGTTCTCGGTGGAATCTGCCACCGGTGACGAGTTCCTGACCATCAAGACCGTACGCCAGCAGCACGCACGCCTGGCCATACTGGCGCTGGGCCGTCACCCCGAGGCGTTGCTCGCTGTGCGGGCGCTCAAGGCCGGCGCGTCCGGTTATCTACCGATGGACGCCAGCCAGCCGCAACTGCTGGCGGCCGTCAACGCCATCGCCAAGGGCAAGAAATACCTGCCCTCTGACATGGTGGAGGTGCTGGCCGACAACCTGAACGTCGACTGGGACAAGCCCCGCCACGACATCCTGTCCGACCGGGAATTCCAGACCCTGCGCATGCTCGGCTCCGGCCGCACGCTGAGCGAGATTGCCGAGGCGCTGCAGATCAGCGCCAAGACAGTCAGCGTCTATCGGGGGCGGGTGCTCTCGAAGATGAAGCTGCGCAACAACGCCGAAATGACCATGTACGTGGTCAGCAACGGGCTGCACCTGTAGAACGCCCCGCAAAGCCGCAGCACGGGGGCGTTTTCCAAACTCAAAGAAGTCGCGGAATGCGCTCGCCATATCGGCGTACGTTCTCGCGCACCAACTCCTGTACAGCGGATGGCTCCAGCGGACGCGTGAGCAGGTAGCCCTGATACTCGTCGCAGCCGACTTCGCGCAGAAAATCGAGCTGTCCGGTGGTCTCCACACCCTCCGCCACGGTTTTCATGCCCATCGCCTGCGCCATCATGATGATGGCCCGCGTGATGGCGGCGCGTTCGGCCACGTGCGGCAAATCCTGCACGAACGAGCGGTCGATCTTGAGCGTGTCGATCGGGAAACGGTGCAGATACGACAGCGATGAATATCCGGTGCCGAAATCATCCAGCGCCAGCGACACGCCCATCGCGCGCAGCTCGGTCAGCAGCGCATGCAACGACGGATCATCGCGGATCAAAATGCCCTCGGTCATCTCCAGCTCAACCGCGTCCCCCGGCAAGCCGCTGGTGGAAAGCGCCCCGCGCACCATGGTGCTGAGCTGCCCCGAGCTGAAAGCCTGCCCTGACAAGTTGATCGACATGCGCAATTGCGGCAGCCCGATGCGGCGCCAGCGCGCAAGCTGATCGCAAGCGGCGCGCAGAATCCAGCGGTCGATCTCAACGATCAGGCCGGTCTCTTCCGCGTCCTGGATGAACTGGCCGGGCATCATGCGGCCGAAATCTGCGGAATTCCAACGGATCAGCGCCTCGACGCTGACGATGCGGCCGCTCTTCACGTCCACGCGCGGCTGGTAGTCGGCATAGAACTCGTTGCGATCGCTGGCGCGACGCAGGCCCGATTCAATGCGGAAGCGGCGCGAAACACGGTCGTCCAGATCGCTGGTAAACGTCTGGAAGTTGTTGCGGCCGCGCTCCTTGGCCAAGTACATGGCCGCATCGGCCTTGCGCAGCAGGGTGTTGGAGTCGTCGCCGTCGTGCGGGGCCACGGCAATGCCGATCGACACGCCCAGGAACAACTCCTGCCCCTCGATGTAGAACGGCGCGCTGATGGCCGAGAGAATGCGTTCAGCCACGCGGCGCGTGCCCAGGCCGTCGAGCGATTCGAGCATGACGACAAACTCGTCACCACCCAGGCGCGCCACCGTGTCGGCCTCGCGCGCGCAGGCCTGCAGACGGGCCGCCACTTCGCGCAGCAGCATGTCGCCAAACTGGTGGCCCAGCGTGTCGTTGACGTTCTTGAAGCGATCCAGATCCAGGAACATGACCGAAACGCGCGTGCGATTGCGGCGCGCGATGGCCAGTGCGTGCTCCAAGCGGTCTTCCAGCGCGGAGCGGTTCAGCAGGCCGGTGAGCGTGTCGTGCGTGGCCAGATGCCGGATGCGCTGCTGCGCCTCGCGGATCTGCGTAATGTCGACCAGCGACACCAGCACGGAGTAAGGCGGCATGCCCGCATTGGCCCCGGTCGCCGGCACAGCGGTCATCGAGTGACCTCCCTCCGTGTACAGCGGCGTCCAGTTGCTCGACACCCACACGGTGCGGCCGTCCTGGCAATGCAGCCCGAAAATCTGGCTCAACTGCGGCAGGCCTTCGGCCATCACGTCGCGGTCGGGCCAGTCGGTATCGTGGATGGGCGCCTCGAACTCGTCAACGGCCGACAACACCACCTGCGCCAGCGTGCGCCCCACCAAGTCGGCCACAGGCACGCCCAGCAAGCGCGCGGCGCTGGGGTTGGCGTAGGTCACCCGCCGCTGGCCGTCACACACCAGAATGCCCTCAGTCAGCGCGTTGACCATCGACAGCAGGTCGAGCTTCGGGCAGAAGCCCGGTGGCTCGCCGCGTGCCGGACAGTCAGCTGGCAGTCCGTCGGCATCGACGGCGCCAAGAGCAGCTCGGGTGGGAAAGGGCAAGGAATTCAAGACGGCTTCCGGCTGGACGTTTGTGCGGCGCCGAAAACTTGCCCGGCGCCCTTTGCACAACTACAACGGCACGCGCGGGCAAATCTTTCGGGCCGACATCACTTTTACGCAGCGGCTTGCGCGCCGGGCGGTGAGGAAGGCGCATGGGGGCGAGATGCATCGCCATAAAGTGATTTATAGATTACTTTACAGTCACCAAATCCACCCATCTCTTTGCCGCAAACCCCCGAGATAGACGGGATTGACCGCGTTTCTTGGCGGAATGAGCTGGACAGAGGTGGTGAAGAATGCCATCCGAGAACCCGACTCTGGAATTTCCGAATTTCGAGCCGGGAAGGCCCACCCCCCTATAGCCTCCGAGTGATCCCCATGGCCGAAGCCGCTGCCGCCACTACCGCACCCGCCCCTGCTGCCAAGGGCGGCTCTACCAAGCTGCTGCTGATCATCCTGATCGTGCTCGTGCTCGTCGGCATGGGCGGCGCCGCTGCCTGGTTCTTCCTGGGAGGCGCCAACCACGCTGCGTCCCCCGCCGCACCGGCCAAGCCCAAAGAGCCGGTGTTCGTGCCGATGGACACCCTGACCGTCAACCTCAAGCCCGAGGAAGGCAACGATCGCTATCTGCAGATCGGCATCACCTTCAAGAGCTTTGACAAGCACGCAGAAGAAGGCATCAAGACCTACACGCCCGAACTGCGCAGCCGGATCCTGACGCTGCTGGCCAGCAAGTCGCCCACCGAGCTCTATCCGGCAGAGGGCAAGGCCGCACTCGCCAAGGAAATCGTCGAACAATGCGAGCAGGTGTTCAAGGCTGTCGGCAAGGAATCGCCGGTAGCGGACGTCCTGTTCACCAACTTCGTGATCCAGTGACATGCTCAAGGAAGAGTTTCTTTCCCAGGAGGAGATCGATGCGCTCCTCAAGGGCGTCACCAACGAGGTCGACGAGGAACCTGTCGAGGCCGACCCGTCTGGTATCCGCACCTACAACCTGGGCTCTCAGGAGCGCATCGTCCGTGGGCGCATGCCCACGCTGGAAATCATCAACGAGCGGTTTGCGCGCAACTGGCGCCTGGGGTTGTTCAACTTCATGCGCCGCAATGCGGAGATCTCCGTTGGGCCGGTGAAGGTCCAGAAGTACAGCGAGTTCATCCGCAACCTGGTCGTGCCGGCCGCTATCAACCTGGTGCACGTCAAGCCGCTGCGCGGCACGGCGCTGTTCGTGTTCGACCCCAACCTGATCTTCCTGGTGGTCGACAACCTGTTCGGTGGCGACGGGCGCTTCCACATGCGCGTGGAAGGCCGTGACTTTACGGACGTCGAGCAGCGCATCATCCAGCGCATGCTGCAGTTGATGTTCGACCACTACGGCAAGGCATGGCAGCCGATCTACCCGATCGAGTTCGAACAGCTGCGCATGGAAATGCACACCGAGTTTGCCAACGTGGCCACGCCCAATGAGGTGGTGGTGACGACCAGCTTCAGCGTGGAGCTGGGCAGCAACGGCGGCGACGTGCACATCTGCATGCCCTACACGATGATCGAGCCGATCCGCGACCGGCTCACCTCCGCCATCCAGGGCGAGGCGCTGGAAGTGGACAAGCGCTGGGTGCGGCTGCTCTCGCAGCAGGTGCAGACCGCCGAGGTGGAACTGATTGCTGACCTGACCACAGCCCGCGTGCAGTTTTCTGACCTCCTGAACATGAAGGTGGGCGATGTCCTGCCGGTTGAGCTGGACGATTTCGTGACCGCCAAGGTGGACGGCGTGCCCGTCATGGAATGCAGCTACGGCACCTTCAACGGTCAATACGCCCTGCGGGTCAACCGCATGCTGAATATGAGCGGCAGTGAATCTGCCATGGAGTCTGACGATGACAACTGAACCGACCATGAACCCCGAGACCAGCGCCGACGACATCGATGTCGAGATGACGATGGAAGAGGCCATGGCCCTGGAAGCCGCGCAACGCGCTGCAGCCAATCCGCCGGCAAGCGCGCCCGCTCCTACGCCAGCCGCCGATTCGGTCTTCAAGCCGTTGATGGCCGACAGCCCGAGCACAACCAGCTCGCGCAACGACATCGACATGATTCTGGACATCCCCGTGCAGTTGACGGTGGAGCTTGGCCGCACCAAGGTGCCCATCAAGAACCTGCTGCAACTGGCGCAGGGCTCGGTGGTGGAACTGGACGCACTGGCCGGTGAGCCGATGGACGTGCTCGTCAACGGTTACCTGATCGCCCAGGGCGAAGTGGTGGTGGTGAACGAGAAGTTCGGTATCCGCCTGACCGACATCATCACGCCGTCCGAACGTATCCGTAAGTTGAACCGCTGAGTTGAACCACCCAGCGTCGCACCTGACGCACCCTGCGCAACCACTGCTCCCCCCGGGCAAGGTGTTGAAATGAACCATGCAGTTGATTGGGCCCGCACCTTGGGCGGCCTGTTTGTCGTATTGGCCATGATCGTGGCAGCCGGCTGGCTGCTGCGCAGGCTGCAGCAGCGTGCGGGCATGGGCCCTGGGCGCCGCAGCCAGGTCGTCTCGGTGGTGGCGCAGCAGATGCTGGGCGCCCGCGAGAAGGTGGTGGTGGTGGAAGTGGAAGGCACGTGGCTGGTGCTGGGCGTCACCCAGCACAACGTGCAGACGCTGCACACGTTGCCACGCCCCATTGAGCCTGCCAGCCCTACCGAGCCGGATGCCGGCTCCGGTGACGGCGCCAATACCAAACCCCCTTCCTTTGCCGACGCACTGGCCATCCAGGTCAAGCGCCATCTGACGGGGAAGTCGGAATGAACATGCGTGCTGTCTTCTCTGGTGTGCGTCTATTGATTGCACTGGCACTGCTGTGTGCCGCACCCGCCGTGTTTGCGCAGGCGCAACCCGGCCTGCCGCTGCTCTCGGGCGCTGCCGGCGGGCAGAGCTACACGCTGCCGGTGCAAACGCTGATCTTCCTCACGTCGCTGGGTTTCCTGCCAGCCATCATCCTGATGATGAGCAGCTTCACGCGCATCATCATCGTGCTGTCGTTGCTGCGCCATGCGCTGGGCACGCAGACCACCCCGCCCAACCAGGTGTTGATCGGGCTGGCGCTGTTCCTCACGTTCTTCGTCATGTCGCCGGTGCTCGACAAGGTGTACACCGACGCCTACGTGCCGCTGCGCGACAACAAGATCACCGTAGAACAGGCCATGGACACCGCGGCCACCCCGCTGCGCCAGTTCATGCTCAAGCAGACGCGCGAGCCGGATCTCGCCCTGTTCGTCAAGATGGGCAACATGCCGCCCATCGCCGCGCCCGAACAGACGCCCATGCGCGCGCTCATTCCCGCCTTTGTCACCAGCGAGCTGAAGAGCGCGTTCCAGATCGGGTTTGCCATCTTCATCCCGTTCCTGGTGATCGACATTGTGGTGGCGGCGGTGCTGATGTCGATGGGGATGATGATGGTCACGCCGTCGATCTTCTCGCTGCCGTTCAAGATCATGCTGTTTGTGCTGGTGGATGGCTGGCACCTGTTGCTGGGCTCACTGGCCCAGAGCTTTGTGCAATAAGGAGCCGTCATGACACCCGAATACGTATTGGATATGGCGCGCCAGGCGATGCAGGTCGCCATGATGGTGGGCGCGCCCATGCTATTGGTATCACTCGTGGTTGGCCTGCTGATGGCGGTGTTCCAGGCTGCCACACAGCTGAACGAGCAATCGCTGTCGTTCATTCCCAAGCTGGTGGCCGTGGCCGCCACCATGATCCTGGCCGGCCCCTGGCTCGTGAGCGTGATCGTCGACTACACGCGCGATCTGCTCACCAACATCCCCAACTACGTGAATTGACGTAGCCGAGCTGACGTAGCCGCCCCACTCCGCCAAATCGACCATGATCCAGTTCACCGCCACCCAGCTCAACGGCTGGATCGCCATGTACTGGTGGCCGCTCGTGCGCATTCTGGCATTCATTGCCATTGCGCCGCCGTTTGCCAACACGGAGGTGCCGATGTCGATCAAGGTGGCATTCGGCGTGATCCTCACGGTGGCGCTGGCACCGATACTGCCGGTGCCGCCTGGCGTGTCCGTGGGCTCGTACGAGGGGTTGTGGATCACCCTGCTGCAAGTGGCGATCGGCCTGTCGCTCGGGTTTTGCGTGCAGCTCGTGTTCAGCGCCATCAGTGGCGCGGGTGAGCTGATGTCGATACAGATGGGCCTGGGCTTTGCCACGCTGATCGACCCGCAGCAGACCGAAAGCAGCATGCTGCTCGGCCGCTTCCTCAACCTCACGGCCATCACCGCCTTCATTGCCGGCGACGGGCACCTCGTGCTGCTGCACGCCCTGTTCGACAGCTTTACCGCCCTGCCCGTCTCGGCCGCACCGCTGGCCAACTCCGGCTGGCAGGCACTGGCCGAAGGCGGCACCATTGCCTTCGCGCTGGCCGTGCGCGTCGCTCTGCCGATCATTGCCATCATGATGATCGTCAACCTGGGCTTTGCGGTGCTCGCACGCACCGCACAGGCGCTCAACCCCTTTGCTGTGGGCATTTCCGCCACGCTGGTGGTGGGGTTGATGCTCATCATGGTGATGATGACTTCGCTTGCACCGGTGGTGGAGCGGTCGGTCATGGATGCGTTGGAACTCAGTGGGCGGGCGTTTACTCAGTTTGGGGCGACGCCTCGCTAGCGCGGTACAGCGCCCGCCCCCTCGGGTGCTGTTGGCTTGCACCCATTCCAAGCATCCAATGAAGGGGATCCCACCTCATGAGCCGCCGTGTTCTTGTGACAAGTGCAAGCCGTGGCATTGGCCGCGCGATCGCCTACCAACTGGCATCTGACGGGTTCAACGTTTCGGTCCACTGCCGCAGCGGCCGCAAAGAGGCCGAGGCCGTCGTCGCCGAGATCCAGGCCCACGGCGGCACCGCCCACGTCCTGTAGTTCGACGTGCGTGACCGCACAGCCTGTCGCACACAACTCGAAGCCGATATGGAAGCACACGGCGCCTACTACGGCATCGTCCTGTGCGCGGGCGTCACGCGCGACGCGGCCTTCCCTGCATTGACGGGCGAAGACTGGGACATCGTTCTGGAGACCAGCCTGGACGGCTTCTACAACGTTGTGCACCCGCTCACGATGCCGATGGTGCGTGCACGCCAGGGCAGACGCATCGTCACCATTGCCTCCGTATCAGGCGTAATGGGCAACCGTGGGCAGGTCAACTACAGCGCGGCCAAGGCGGGGTTGATTGGCGCGACAAAGGCGCTGGCCGTCGAGCTGGCCTCGCGCCGCATCACCGTCAACTGCGTGGCGCCGGGGCTGATCGAGACCGAGATGCTGGCACACATGGAGCACCTGGATCAGGCGCTGGAAGCGGTGCCGATGAACCGCGTGGGGCAGCCGGCAGAGGTGGCTGCGGTGGTGGGCTTTCTGATGTCGGATGCGGCGTCGTATGTCACGCGGCAGGTCATTGGCGTCAACGGCGGGATGATCTAATCAACCTACCGCCGACGCGCCACCAAATCATCCACCACCGGCACCACGGCCAGCACCATCAGGATCGTCGCCAGCGGAATGGTGGTCGCATACCCCATATGCTTGAACCCTAGCGCCCCCGCCACGCCACCCAGAAAGAACATTCCCAGCAATGAAGCCAGCAGCCGCAGCTTTGGGCGATTGGCAACAACGGCCGGCAGGTTTCGGTGCCCATGGTTCCAATACAGTGCCTTGCCGATCTCGATCCCGATATCGGTGGCCAGACCGGTCACATGTGTGGTGCGGATCTCCGCCTTCGAAATCTTGGTAATGATGGCGTTCTGCAACCCCATCAGGAAACACAGCAGCACCACGGTTGCCGGCACAAACACGACGCGGTATTCCCCTAGCGACGTACCCATCAGGCCGAACAGCAGCAGGAGCCCCGCTTCGAGCATCAACGGCAATGCAAACTCGCTCTGCGTATTGCGCCGATGCCCCCAGTTGACCAGCACGGCAGTGCAGGCCGCACCGCACACAAACGCCAGCAGTGACGCAAGACCGGCCAGAACGAGCACAACGTCGCCCAGCACAAGATCGTCGGCCATTGCCGAGACAATGCCGGACATATGCGAGGTGTACTGCTTGACGGCAAGGAAACCGCCTGCATTGGCGGCACCCGCTACCAGGGCCAGTGATTGCCCCAGGCGCCGGTTGGCGTCTTCGGTGCGCTCGGGGCTGGTCAGGCGGCGGAGGTATTGAATCGGCATGACCCATCCAGACGGTAACCAGGCGGCCATTATGCGCCCGCCCAGGGTTACCGTTCCTGGCGAAAGGTCAAGGATTGAAGTACTGGAACAGCGTCATGCCCTGCATGGCCGTGAACGTCTTCTGCGCGGCCTGCAACGACACCTGCTGCTGGGTAAATTGCGAAATGGCGGTGGTGTAGTCCACCGACTGCAGCTTGGAGATCTGCTCCTTCAACTGCTCGCCGTAGTTCGAGCCGCTGCTGTTGAGCGTGGTGATCTGCGCCTGCTGCGTACCCACCGTTACCTGCGCCTGCAGGGCGACCTGGTAAGCGTTGTCGAGGTTGCCCTGCGCGGTTTGCACAGCCTTCTGTAGGTTGGCAACGTCGGTGGCCTGGGTGGCCGGATTGATCGGGGTGGACAGCGCCGTGATCAGGTTTTCGTACGTCTTGAAAATGCTCTGGTTGGCGCTCGGGTTGGACGGGTCCGTGTTGGCAATGCGCACGAACACCGAGTCGCCCGACACCGAGTTCGGCATCGAGATGTTCTGCGACACCTGCACCGTGGGCGGCTGACCGCTGCCGACATACTGCACGCTGCCGCCCGTGTTGACGAACGGATCCGTCGTGCCCTTGGCGCCGCCAAACAGGGCGACGCCCGAGGCGTCACGTTGGTTGGCGGTGGCAAGCAACTGCTGATACTGCTGCTTGACCTGCGCCAGCACGCCAATGCGCTGCGAATCCGTCATCAGCGTGGTGTTGGCTGTCACCAGCGACTGCTTGCCCTGCTGCAGCGTATTCACCAGGTCGGTGAGCGCCGAAGAGACTGTGGTCAGGCGCGCGTCCGTGGCATCACGGTTGGTCTGATACTGGTCGTTGGCGTCCTGCGTCTGTTGCAGCTGCGACATCTGGCCGAACGCGCTCGGGTTGTCGCCCGCGCTGGTGAGCGCAATGCCGCTCGCAAGCTGCTGCTGCAGCGTCATCAGGTTCGACTGCGTGTTCTGCATCGAGGCGGTGGACGCGGCAAAGAATTGGGCTGTACTGACTCGCATGGTCGATCCGGGCAGAAGGCTTTAGAGCGTTATCGGCACATTGGCGCGATTCTTCAATCGTGTGCGTTAGCTGCCGGCAATCGACAGCAAGGTGTCGAACAGCGTATTTGCCGTCTGCATCACCTTGGCCGATGCCTGATAGGCCTGCTGGTATTTCATCAGGTTCATCGCTTCGTCATCCAGGCTCACGGCAGACACCGACTGTTGCGCCGATGTGGCATTTGCCAGCAGTGCCTTCTGAGAGGTCAGGTTGGTGCTTGCCGTATTGGCTTGCACACCCACCTGAGTGACGAGGTTGTTCCACGACGTGCCAATCGAGTTGGTGCCACCGTCAAGCAGCGTGGCGTTGCGCAGCTTGGCCAGCGCGCTGGCATTGCCGCCGTCGGTGCTGTTGGCGGTGTTGGCCGAAACGGCAAACGTGTCGCCGTTGGCCGGGGTGCCCGAGAGCGTGAGTTGCACACCATTGAACGAATACGTCGCGCCCTGCGTGTACGGCGCCGTACCGCCGCTGTACGTCGTGCTGGTACCGTTGACGTTGACCGTCACGCTGCCCGGGAAGCCCGAGAGCGAACCGCCCACGGCCGAGCTGTACGTCAGGTTGATCGGCGAGGTGAGCGGCGAGCCGGCGTACGTGCTATCCACGCCGATGGACGACACCGTGGCGTTGCCCGTGTTGTTGCTGCCCTGGTTGAGCACCACGGGCGTGGCTGCGGCCACAGCGTGGTAGTCGGTGGTCAGCGTCTGCATGGTGGATGCAGCGTTGGCCGTCGGGCGCACCAGGAACGAATCCCCGCTGTTCATGGTGCCCGACAGGTTCATCGTGACGCCATCAATGGTGGTCGGCCAGCTCGTCACCGTCACGGAGGCAGAGCCGTCCGGGTAGTGCGAGACGGTGTAGGCACCGCCCTGATACTTGATCTGGTAATCGTAACCCTGGCCCGCGTTGGCATTGGTGATGCTGGCCGTGACCGTGGCGTTGCCGGTGTTACTGCTGCTGGCCGCAACGCCGGGGCCTGCCACCGAAAAAAGGGCTTGCCCCATGTTGCCGTTGGCGTCCATGCCCAGTTGGTTTTGCGCATTGACGTCTGCCGACACGGCCGCAGCCAGCTTACCCAGTTGGTTCTGCGCCGGGATAAGCGTGTTCTCGCGGAAACTCATCAGGCCGCCCAGCGCACCGCCGCCCAGTTGGTTATCGCCAATGGTGACGGTACCGGCCGGGCTCTTGTAGCCCACCGACAGCTGCGTTGGGTCGTACTGCGAAGGCACGGCGGCCAACTGGTAGCTCTGGTTGCCCTGCACCAGTGCCTGACCGTTGCCCACATAGATGTTGTACTGGCCGTCACTGGTCTGCACCACACTGGCCTTGATCGACTGATTAAGCGTCTGCACGAGCTGATCGCGCTGGTCACGCAGGTCGTTCGCGGGTTGGCCAGTGGAGGCCTCGGCCTTGGAGATCTGGTCGTTGAGCGAGGCAAGCTGCTGTGCAACGCTGTTCACAGAACTGATCTGCGTCTGCACCTGCGTGTTGACCTGCGCAGACAGCGAACTCAACTGACCGGCCATCGAGTTGAAACGGCTCTGCAGGCCGGAAGCGGCATTCAGAAACACTTGGCGCGCTGTGGTGCTCGACGGGTTGGACGTCAGACCGTCTGCCCCGTTGAAAAAGCTGGTCAGCGCCGAGCTCAGCCCGCTGTTGCTGTCCGACATGTACTGGCTCAGGCCAGAGACCAGGTTGTTGAGCTGGTCGGCGGCGCTCGTTGCGGCCTGGCCGCTCTGCACCTGCGCAGTCAGATACTGATCGTAGATGCGCTTGACGGTCGTCACATTGACACCCTGGCCCAGATAGCCGACACCGGCATTCAGCGGGATGTTCTCCGTCTGCACGGCTTCCTGGCGCGAATAGCCGGGCGTGCTGGCATTGGCAATGTTGTTGCCGGTCACCTGCAGGTTGATATCTGCAACCCGCAGGCCACTCGCGCCAATATTCAAGAGGGAGCTGCTCATAATTGTCTCGGTGCAGGCGGCACAACGCCGCCAGGATGGACCCTAAAAACAACATCGGCCGGCTCAGAACAAACTTGAGCCGGCCGATGCTATCGATTCTAATTTTTAATAGCGAACGTCAAACAATCTGCTTGAGCACCGCCATGATCTTGTTGGCATAGTTCGGGTCTGTGGCGTAGCCGGCACGCTGCAGGCCCTTGGCGAACGACGCCGCGTCGTTACCGTTGCCGGCCGCCACGACATTGCTGTAGCGCGGGTTGTTGGCCAGCAGGTTGGCGTAGTCCTTGAACGCCTCGGCGTACGAACCGTAGGCCCGGAACTTCTCCTGGACCTTGTGGGCAACGCCGCCCACGTATTCGGTGGTGGTCACTGTGGCGGTCTTGCCCGTCCACGAGCCGCCAGCCTTGATGCCGAACAGGTTGTGGGTGTTGGTGCCGTCCTTGTCCTTGATTTCGCGGCGGCCCCAGCCGGACTCCAGCGCGGCGTGGCCAATCATGAAGTTGGCCGGAATGCCGGTTTCCTGCGCGGCCTGCGACGCGTGGCCGATCAGCTTGTTGTAGAAGCTGGCCATGCGCTCGCCCCGCGGCTCAGAAGCCACGGTCGACAGATCCACATCAGGCGGTGCATTGGTCGACTGCCCAGCGTCGGACTGCTTGCGCAGGGCCGCCAGGGCACGCTGCACGCGCTCTTCCAAACCCGGGCGCGGCACAGTGCTGATGCCCGAGCCGTCGTCTTCCGTGCCGGGCGCAACTGCCGCGGCCATGCTATTGAGCGACGCACGGGCGATGGCCTTGGCGGCATCGCCCGTGGAACCTGCGGCACCAGGCAAGGCGGTATTCGTAGCGGTGGTGTTGGACAGCGCGGTATTGACCGGGCCACCGGCATCCGGGTTGACACGATTGGCCTGGCGCAGCATCTGCTTGAGCAGCTGATCCGCCACGCCCACCCCACGCGATGCCATCGTCTGCGAGAGCTGCTGGTCGAGCATCGACGTATACATCTTGGTCGACGATGAATCGAACGGCCCATTCTGCGGCGATGCATCACGCATCTGCTTGAGCATCATATTCACGAAGATCGCGTCGAACTGCTTGGCGACGGTCTTGGCTGCGCCGGTCGGGTCGGTACGCGCGGCCTGCTTGAGCGACTCGAATCCTGTGGAGTCGAGCGCCAGCCGGCTGGTGAGGTCGGTCGGGTTCATGGTGCGTCTTCCTTACCTTGCCCGGGCATCAGATGATTTCCAGCTCGGCGCGCAGGGCGTTGGCCGCCTTCATCGCCTGCAGGATCGAGATCAGGTCTTGCGGGTTGGCGCCGATCGCGTTGATGGCCTTGACCACATCCGCCAGGTTGGTGCCGCCCTTCACGTTGATGAGACTGCCGCCCTGCTGCTTGACCTCAATGTTCGAGCGCGCCGCCGCCACCGTCTGGCCTTGCGAGAACGGTGCCGGCTGGCTCACCACCGGCTCGGTGCTGATGGTGACCGACAAGTTGCCGTGCGCCACCGCACAGGGCTCAAGCTTGACGAGCTGGTTCATCACCACCGAACCCGTGCGGGCGTTGACGACCACACGTGCAGCGGCCAATGCCGGTGTCACCTCAATGTTCTGCAGCTTGGCGACAAACCCGACGCGGTCCGACGCCAGTGCCGGTGCGCGCACGTTGATCGTGCGGCCATCCGCGGCCTGGGCGGTATCCGCCCCAAATTGCTTGTTGATGGCGTTGACGATGTTCTGCACCGTACCGAAGTCAGTGGTGCCGGTATCGAGCTGGACGCTGCCGGCCTCACCCACCGTGGCCTGCACGGCACGCTCCACCGTCGCCCCGTTGGCAATGCGGCCAGCGCCGAGCTGGTTGATCTGGACCTTGCTGCCGTTGGCCGATGCACCCGCGCCGCCAATCACCACGTTGCCCTGCGCCAGAGCGTAGAGCTGGCCGTCCACGCCCTTGAGCGGCGTGAGCAGCAGCGTGCCGCCGCGCAGGCTCTTGGCATTGCCGATGGAGGAGACCGTCACGTCAATCATCTGGCCCGGCCGCACAAAGGCAGGCAGCGAGGCCGTCACCACCACCGCAGCGGTGTTCTTGAGCTGGATGCTGGCGCCGGCCGGCACGTTGATGCCGAACTGCGTGAGCATGTTGTTGAAGCTCTGGATCGTAAACGGTGTCTGCGTGGTCTGGTCACCACTGCCGTCCAGGCCGACGACCAAGCCATAGCCGATCAGCGCGTTCTCGCGCACGCCGGCAATGGTGGTCAGATCCTTGATGCGGTCGGCGTGTGCCGTAGTGGGAACAAGCGTGCAAATTGCGCTCAGTGCCACCAGGGCCGCGCCGATGATGCGATGCAAAGTCATGGCCACTTCCTTAGAACGGTGACACTGTCAGGAAGAAGCGCGACAGCCAGCCCATCTGCTGGGCTTCAGCCACGTAGCCTGTGCCGCGGTATTCCATGCGTGCATCCGCCACCTGGGTGGACAGCACGGTGTTCTGGTTATTGACGGTGGTCGGATTGACCACGCCCGAGAACTTGATCGACTCGGTGCCTTGCCCCACCGCCATCTGCTTCTCGCCGCTCACGACAAGGTTGCCGTTGCCGAGCACTTCCACCACCGTCACGGTAATGGTGGCGGTGAAATTGTTCTGCGCACCATTGGCGCCCTTGCTGTCGAACTTGTTGGCATCGCTGGCCGACACGCCCAGCAACGACAGCACGCCCGGGTTCATGCCGGCAAAGGTGGGCACCGACGTCGTCTTGCTGCCGCTGCGGTCTACGCTGCCGGAAGTCTGCTTGCTGGCCGCCGTGTTCTCGGTAATCACGATGGTGATGGTGTCACCCACCATGTGTGCGCGGCGGTCTTCGAACATGCCGCGAAAGCCGCCGCTGCCCGAAGCAACCTCTTGGTAGATCGCCCCGTTCTGACGCGGTGCCATGACGGGCATGGGCGGGCGCGCCGTGGTCGGACCTTGCACGATCGGGGCCGGTGGCGGCAGGAAACCACACGCCGTAACGAGCAGCGCCGCTGTGCCAAGCACGGCCAGTTGAACGATTCGCACAGCGCGGCCGCCGTGCTGAACCTTTTGGAGCGAGTAGACCGGGGGGGTTTGCATCGCACTACATCCTTAAAAACTGCGCTGTTCAGCGTAGGAACGTGATCAAAACGAAGCGCAGCGGTTCTGGTGGTTTGGCGGCGCTGCAGACAGTACAAGTCATACGGCAAGGCGCCGCCAAACCACCAGAATCGTTTTGATCGCGTCACTTAGAGCTGCGACAGCTTCTCCAGCATCTGGTCGGACGTCTGAACCGACTTGCTGTTGATCTCATACGCACGCTGCGTCTGGATCATGTTGACCATCTCTTCCACCACGTTCACGTTGGACGTTTCCACGTAGTTCTGGTTGAGCGCACCCGTGCCGTTGGCGCCCGGCGCAGCCAGGTTGGCCGTGCCGGAGGCCTCGGTTTCAGCGTAGAGGTTCTCACCCATGCTGCGCAGGCCGGCCGGGTTGATGAAGTTGGCCAGTTGGAACGTCCCCACCTGCGTGTTGTTGACCGTGCCCGGCGTGGTGACGGTCACGATACCGTCCTTGCCGATGGTGAGGCTGGTGGCATTCTGCGGAATGGTGACGGCCGGCTGGACCGGATAGCCGCTGGAGGTCACCAGTTGTCCTTGCGCGTTGATCTGGAAGCTGCCGTCACGCGTGTAAGCCAGCGTGCCGTCGGGCATCTGCACCTGGAAGAACCCGTTGCCGTTGATCGCCACATCGGTCGAGTTGCCGGTCTGCTGCAGGTTGCCCTGCGTGTGCAGACGCTCGGTGGCGACAAGGCGCACACCGGTACCGATCTGCATGCCCGACGGCAACGTGGTCTGCTGCGACGATTGGGCTCCCGGCTCGCGCACGTTCTGGTAGAGCAAGTCTTCGAACACGGCACGCGAGGCCTTGAAACCCGTCGTGTTGGTGTTCGCCAGGTTGTTCGAGATGACATCCAGCTGCGATTGCTGGGCGTCCATCCCGGTTTTGGAAATCCACAGGGAGCGAATCATGTTCGAGTCCTTGGTTGTTTCTGTTCAGCCGCGCCGCTTACGCGTGGCGCAGCAGTTCGTTGGCCGACTGGGCATTCGTGTCGCTCGTCTGCAGTGACTTCATCTGCATCTCAAGCTGGCGCGAAATTTCAATCATGTTGACCAGCGAGTCGGTCAGGTTGACGTTGCTGCCTTCCAGCGCACCGGGCGTGATACGCACGTTTTCGTTCACGTCGGCATCCTGCCCGTCACGCTGGCGGAACAGGCCGTCAGTGCCACGACTCAGGTTGGAAGGATCAATGCTGACCAGCTTCAGGCGGCCCAGCGATACTGGCGGCGTAACGTTGTCCGCGCTGATGGCATTGACCGTGCCGTCCTTGGCAAACTGCACTGTCGTGTTGGGTGGCAGCGTAATGGGCCCGCCATCGCCCATCACCGGCTGGCCGGTCAGGGTCACGATGGTGCCGTCTGCGCTCAGCTGAAACGTGCCCGCACGGGTGTAGGCCTCGGTGCCATCCGCAGCTTGCACGGCAAAGTAGCCCTGCCCGTCGACCGCCACATCCAGGGCCCGGCCGGTGGTCTCGACCGGGCCTGGTGTCACATCCGTGCCAATGGCCGAGGCCATTACGAAACTGCGTGTGGGTGAGCCGTCGCCCTGTACGCCTACCGTATGGAACGCATCGATCTGCGCCTTGAAGCCGGTAGTGCTGGCGTTGGCGAGGTTGTTGGCGCTGGCAGCCTGTTGATCGAACAGGTGCTTCACGCCAGTCATCGACACGTAGATCGAGCGGTCCATGCGGGTTCCTTGGGTGAGCGTTCAGGGAATGACGATCCGGTGCTTACATGCTCACCAACGTCTGCAGGATGGTGTCCTGCGTCTTGATGGTTTGCGCGTTGGCCTGGTATGAGCGCTGGGCGATGATCATGTTCACCAGCTCCGCCGACAGATCCACGTTGGATTGCTCCACCGACGACGACTGCAGCAGGCCGAACGAACCCATGCCCGGCGTGCCCAGGTTGGGCGAGCCCGAGTTGGCCGTTTCCACCCACTGATTGCCGCCGATGTTCTGCAGGCCTTCCGGTGCCTTGAAGTTGGCCATGGCGATCTGGCCCAGCACGGCGGTACGGCCATTGGAATAGCTTGCCGTGATGGTGCCGTCGGTACCGACCGAGTAGCTGGCCAGACGGCCGGTGGCATAGCCGTCCTGCGTCACGCCGGGGGCGGTGTCGTTGTAGCCGCCGCCGTATTGCGTGGTGCCGGTGAAGTCCATGTTGGCGATGCTCATGCCCGCAAACGTGGCGGCAATCTTGCTGGGGTTCGTGGTCAGCTGGCCGGTGCTGTTGAAGCTGAGCGTGGCAATTGCGCCACCGCCGTTGGGCGCAGTCTGGGCAACGCCGTCCACCTGCGAATACACGCTCCACTGGCCGGGGCCGGTGTTCACGTAGTAGTTGGTCAGCATGTGGGGCGTACCCGTGCCGTCGTACACCTGTTCCGAAACGGAGTGGTTGAATGTCTGGGAGTTGGTGGCCGAGAACGGCGTGCTGGTCGGCGGCGTGGCGGCAGCGTCAAGGTTCACGCCAAACGCGGTGTTGGTGGTAGCCAGCGGCGCCAGGTCGTTGACCGGAATCTTCAGGTTGGTCAGCACCGCGGTGTTCACCTTGCCGGTGGCATCCACGCCGTAGCCGGTCAGGTTCTGGCCGGTAGCGGAGATGATGTAGCCGTTCTTGTCGGTCTGGAACTGGCCGTTACGCGTGTACGACACCTGACCGCTGCTTACATCCACCATGCGGTAGAAGCCCGTGCCGTTGATGGCGATGTCCAGCGGGTTGCCGGTGTTGGTCACATTGCCCTGCGTGAACGACTGCGACACCCTGGTCACGCTCACACCCTGGCCGACTTGGTTGTCGGTGGCGCCAACCAGCGAACGTGCATACACG
Source organism: Ralstonia flaminis (assembly GCF_958415495.1). Lineage (NCBI taxonomy): Bacteria > Pseudomonadati > Pseudomonadota > Betaproteobacteria > Burkholderiales > Burkholderiaceae > Ralstonia > Ralstonia flaminis. The sequence goes on from NZ_CATZLL010000002.1 coordinate 72,434, forward strand.
TCGCCAAACTCGGCGGTCGATTTCTTGTAGCCGACCGTGTTGGCATTGGCCACGTTGCTGCCGATCACGTCGAGGTTTTGAGAGGCGGCATCGAGACCGCTCAGGCCTTGCTGGAATCCCATAGTGTTCTCCCGTAGAAGATAGAAAGCGCGGGTGTATCGACGACCCGTTACTGAATAGAAGCGACGTCAGACAGCTTGGCCGTCCCGCCGGATGCCAGCACCAGTTGCATCGTGCCGTTGTTGATGGTCACGCCAGCCACCTTGTCGGTGCCCAGCGCGTTTGCCGTGACAACCTTGCCGCCTTGCGTGGCCGCCACACCGATCGTGTAGTTGCCGTCTGCCAGCTGGTTGCCCTTGTCGTCCTTGCCGTTCCAGGTGTAGTTGCCGGAGCCGGCGGTCATCTGGCCCAGGTCGACAGTGCGCACAGCAACTCCAGCGGCGTTCTTGATGGTGACCACCACATCGTCGGCGCCGGTGGGCACCGAAACACCAAAGTTGGCAGTACCGGAAGCCAGCGACAGATTGGACGACGGCACCTGCACGGTGCGGCCGATCATTGACGAAGCCTGCGTGGCCGCGTTCTGCGTGAGCATGCTGGACATCGTGGTGTTCAGCTGCTGGATGCCATTCACCGTGTTGATCTGCGCAAGCTGCGAGGTCATCTGCGAGTTGTCCATCGGGTTCAGCGGATCCTGGTTCTGCAACTGCGCAACCAGGAGCTGCATGAACGTGCTCTGCAGATCGGTACCGTTGGTGATGGCAAGGTTGTTGCCGGTGCTCGTGCTCGAGGTGCCGGTTGTGCTGGAGGTGGAGCTGACGGTCATGGTCGTATCTCGCTAAATTCGTCGCGTTACTTGGCTGGAATGGGCGCGCTTACTGGCCCAGGGTCAGGGCCTTGGCGGCCATCGTCTTGGTGGTGTTGGCGACTTCCACATTGGCCTGGTATGACCGCGAGGCAGAAATCATGTTGACCATTTCGTCCACCACATCGACGTTCGGCATGGTCACGTAGCCGTCGGCATCGGCCAGCGGGTTGCCCGGCTGGTGCATGCGCTTCATGGGGGTGACGGTGTCTTCCACCACACGGTCGACCGACACGCCGGTGGCGTAGTCGTCAGATCCCTGTTCGGGCGAGAACACCACCTGCTTGGCGCGGTAGGCGGTGCCGTTGGGCCCCGTCACGCTCTCGGCGTTGGCCAGGTTGGAGGCCACCACGTTCATGCGCTTGGACTGCGCGGTGAGCGCGCTGCCAGCCACATCCATCACCTTGAATAGCGACATGTTGGTTCCGCTGTCTGAATACTGTTTTTACTGTTGCCGGATCGGATCCGTTGTTGTGTGGGCGCTCTCCGGGCCAGACTGCCTGGCCCGGGGCGCCGCATCACTCCCGCCCCTCTTTCATCACGCCCAGGACTGCGGCGCGATCGTCCTACCCTGTCTTGCTCTGTTCTGCTCGGTCCTGCTTGATCGCGCTAGCTGTTCTGGATGGCCGCCAGCATCGACTTGATCTTCTGCGTCACGATGTTCAGGTCGGCCTCGTAACGCACGGTGTTGTCGGCAAAGCGCATGCGCTCGCCGTCCATGTCGACCGTGTTGCCGTCAATGGAAGGCTGCTGCGACGTGCGGTACTGCACCTCGCCCTGCAGCGACTTGGCCTGCTGCATGCCGGGCGATTGCAGCGACGCCCGCATCAGCGTCACATCACCGGCAGGCGCACCATCCGCCGTCAGGTGGCCGGACGCCGTGGCCGTCATCGGCAGCGTGTTGCCGCTTTGCTGGCCGACCGCCTTTTGCAGCGCCGACTGGAAATCGAAGTCGCGCGCCTTGTAGTTGGGCGTATCGGCGTTGGCGATGTTCGAGGCCAGGATCTGGTGCCGCTGCGAACGCAGCCGCAGCGCCTGCTCCTGAAAACCGAACAACTGATCCAGCTTGTCGACCATGTCTGTCATTCCTCGCGCGTGGCGCCATGTTGGTTCCGCCACCCGCCGGGTTTGGTTGGTATTCCGAATGCCGTGGGGCTGGAGAAGCAGGCATCGGCGGCCCCTTCAAAACCGCCGATGCCGTCTCCAGAACCGCTGTATTGCTGAGTTGCCGTCATGCAGCCTCAGTGGAGAGGGCCTTGTCTGCGGATCCGGGAGCCGGCCGGGGAATCGGGAACCCCGCAGCCATCCGGGGCAGGTCGAGCAGCAAATGGAACCGCACCGCGCAACGCCAGGGACTTCACCACGTTGCAAAGTCTAGGGGCCACCTGGCAAGAGCATTCGTCCGAATAAGGGGGGGATTGGCCGACATTTCCGCATTTGGCCCTCCCGCGCGCGTGGCTACACTTCACCGGACTTTCGATGGAGGGCTTTCCATGTCCACGCGGTTTGTACGCAGCGCCCAGTACCCGACCTTTGCCGTTGTCCGCCGCCGCGGCGCCACGGCAATGCCGTTGGCCGCACGCCGGCGCAAGCTGCTGCTGGCCCTGGCGCTGGGCGTCCTGGCAAGCCTCGCCCATCCGATCCTGGCGCGTGCGCAGGGCATGATGCGCGTCGGCTATGCGCCGGCAGCCGCCAACATGCCGATGCCCGCCCAGGCCGCTCAGCCTGCGGCCACCACCATCCAGGGGCCGAACGCCATCCAGATGCAGATCCAGCAGCAACTGCAATCGCAGCTGGACATCCTGGGCGGCACCAATGACGCCGGCGCCCCGCGCGCCTCGGTGGAAGTCGGCCCGGTCGACCCGCGCGTGGCCAACCAGCCTTGCGACCAGGTCGACCTGATGCTGCCGGCGGCCAACCGTCTGCGCGGCCGCATCCAGGTTGGAGTGCGCTGCAAGTCACCACACGCCTGGGCGGCATGGGTGCCGGCCACCATCCAGATCACCGGGACGTATTACGTGGCCTCGCACCAGCTCTCGCCAGGCAAGACGGTCGACATGAGTGACCTGGAGGCCCGCACGGGGGACCTCTCGATGCTGCCGCCGTCTGTCGTGCAGCAGCCCGCCGACGTGGTCGGGCGCGTATTGATGACCAGCGTGGCGGCTAACCAGCCGCTGCGCGCCGAAAGCCTGCGCCTGCCAATTGCGGTGCAGGCCGGCCAGACCGTCAAGCTCGTCGCCGAAGGCGGCGGCTTTCAGGTCACCAGCGATGGCCGGGCCATGAACCAGGCAGCCGTCGGCCAGGTGGCGCAGGTGCGCACGGCCAACGGCAACGTCGTTTCCGGCATTGCGCAGTCTGCTGGCGTGGTCGCAATCCAGTTTTGAGATCGACTTGAGATCAATCGATCACACGCACTGTGATGCACAACCGATATCCCCCGCTAAAGTTTGGACGGGGGTTGGCCGATATGGGTGATAGGATGAACGCGCTCTTCGGAGACACCCGTGAAAATCAACCATATCGTCAACAACACGCCGGCCATTGCGCCGACCAAGGACGCTGCGTCCGGGTCGACGCGTGCAGCCGGCTCGTCCGCGACTGCCACAGCAGCCACGGGCACGCGCCACAGCGACCAGGATTCAACCGTGCCGTCGCTGTCGGTCCATCAAGTTTCGCGCCAAGTGGGCAGCGGCGACTTCAACGCGGCACGCGTCGAGCAGATCCGCAGCGCCATTCAGAACGGCACGCTCAAGATGGACGCCGGCAAGATCGCCGATGCGGCGCTGTCCGACGCGCAATCGCTGCTCTCGGCACAAAGCAAGAAGGTCTGACGGGAGCCTCCTCCCGTCGTCCGTCCCCCATTTCTCATGACGCCGCCGGCCCGCGTGGGCTGACCGCGGCGGGGCGGCGTGCCGTCCGGCGGCTGCCCAAGCTCCCCAGCGAAAGGTCGCCAACATGGACAACACACTGCTGATCCGCACCCTTGCCGACGAGCAGGAACTGCTGCGCGCCGCCACCCTGACCCTGGAAGCCGAGGCGCAAGCGTTGCGCGACGGCGACATGGTCGAACTCGAGCGCGTCACCCAGACCAAGCAGAAGCAGCTGACCGCCCTGGGCGAAGCTGACCGCGAGCGCCGCCTGTGGTGGGCGCAGCATGGTGGCGCCGATCCGTACGGGCTGGTCAAATACCTGCGCGCCGACGAGACTGCCAGCCGCCTGTTCGATGAGAACCTGGCCCTGGCCCGCACCTTGCGCCAGCGCAATCTGGACAACGGCACCCTGATTGATCTGCGCCTGCGTGCCACGCAGAACGCGCTGTCGGTCCTGCACGCCGCCAACAACGGCGGCGGCACGCCCTACGGCCGAGACGGCAAGCAACCGCTGTCAATGCCACGTTTCTCCGTCGTCGCACAGTAAGCCGCACGGCGCCTGGGGCGAGGAAGATTCGCCGGTTTACGTTTACGTCAATGGGTTTGAAGTGGGGCTAGCTGGCCCCGCTCGATCCTGCTATCTATACAGGTCTGCCGCACCACCGATCGGGGTAAACAAAAAGGTTTACATCCCATTGATGGGTGCAACAAGCATGCTGGGGATTTATTCTGCCGATTTTGGCGGGGTATATCCTCCGCGCCTGGCGACATAAACAAGAAAACCGGAAAGAAATCGCGCCTGAATGGCATGCCAAGGTTTCGGCCCGGCGGCACCGCACTTGGTGACTGCCGGTTGAACGGGGAAACATACCGAAACCGCGCGTCATTGCGTTTCTACCAGCCACGCCTGTATCAATTTGGATCTCGCCGATCCAAATGGGCGACGGTCGGCCATATTCCGGAAATGGACAAACAACCATAACCAGACAGGCGGCGCAGTGAAATCGATCGTAGTTGAGGCACACCCTTTGGTGCGTGCCGGTGCGACCCACGTTTTGCAATCTTTGCCGGCCATTTCCGAAGTCGTCAGCGTCGACCCGGACGAGGCCCTCTTTGAAAATCTGGCGGCGCATGCGGACGCCGAACTGGCCCTGATCGGCTTGCCCCTGCCGGGCATCGACGACCTGCCAGCGCTCTCCCGGTTGCTGCAGCAGCCGCACCCGCGGCATGTCGCCGTGCTGGGTGAAAGCGATTCAGCCGTCCATGTGCGCGCGCTGATGCAATTGAATATCTCTGCTTATCTGCTGAAAAGCTATTCCGGCAAATTGATTGCAGCGGCATTGGAATTGGTGCTGGCCGGTGGCCGTTATGTACCGGCTTCAATCGTGCTTGCCCGGTCAGATACGCTGGCAGGCGGTGCTGCCAACGGCGGCGATGACTGCGCATTATTGGGACTCACTCAACGCCAGTATGAAATTCTGGTGCTTCTCTCGCGCGGTCACCCGGTCAAAACCATCAGCCGCATGCTCAGCATCTCCGAGGCCACGGCCAAGGCGCACATCAACGCGCTGTATCGCCGTCTGGAAGTCCGCAGCCGCACCGAAGCCGTGTTCGTCGCCACCCAGCGCGGCGCCATGCTGCTGAACCAGCCGCAACTGGTGGCAGAGCCGGCCGCATCATCCGTGGCGCCCGTACGCATTGTGCGTAGCGGTTGAGTTCTCTCCCGTCAGCCACCAACAAAAAACGGCGCCCGGAACCCCGGACGCCGCTGTAAATGCCCGCCCGCGCTGTCGACACGCGGGCGGTGACAAGGAAAGCGCAGGTTTAGAACTTTGCGCGAATGCCCACGCCGAAAGTATCAGCCGCGCTCAGGTCCGACACCTTGTCGCGGAAATACGCGGCATACACATCCGTGCGCTTGGACAGCGAATAGTCGTAGCCGACTGCCCAGGTGTTGCGCTTCACGTCCGCTGCACCCGAGGTCTTCGTGTACGCGTACGACGCCAGCACGCTGCCCGGGCCGACCGGAATCGACACGCCCAGCTGGCCGCCGTTGCTCTTGGCATCGCCCGTGGCAATCGTGTTCTTGATGTACTGATACTGGCCGTACAGCTTGACCACGCCGAAGTCGTACGAAGCGCCCAGTTGCGCTGCCGACTGACGCTGGAAGCCTGCCACCAGCGCGTTCAGGTCGCCCGGGTTGGCATCGAAGCGCACCTGCTGGAATGCCGCGGTGGCAGCAAAGTTGCCGCGGAAGTACAGGAAGCCCGCACCAAACTTGTTCTGACCGTTGTGGCCAGCCTGCTCACCCGCACCGTACATCAGGGTGCCCGTGAAGCCGTTGATGTCCGGCGTGCTGTACAGGATCGAGTTGTTCCAGCCCGAATCGCCCACCAGACCCGAGATGCCGGCTGCGCCCGTGCGGCCGTTGCCCAGGTAGGTGTGGAACACCATCGGCGAGAAGGTGTACGAATCACCGAACGGGTTAAACAGGATCGTCGAAACGAAGTACTGCGGCGTATTGCGACCGAGCTTGATCGAGCCCCAGGTGTTCGACTGCAGGCCGACGAACGAATTACGGGCAAAGAACGTGTCGCCATCAAAGCGGCCGCCCTTGCCGGTGTCTGGGCGGAAGAACGCTTCCAACGTGAAGATGGCCTTCAAGCCGTTGCCCAGGTCTTCGCTACCCTTCATGCCCCAGTACGACGTGGACATACCGCCGGAGTTGACACCCCAAGCGCGGTCAGAGGCGCCCAGGTTCTTGGTCGCGCCGGCCCAGGCATCCACCTGCCCATACAGCGTGACGGACGATTGCGCCTGGGCCGCACCTGCGGTCAGACCGGCGGCAGCAGCCAGCGCGGCCAGCTTGAAACGTCGCTTGAGTTGCATCGTTGATTTCTCCCTCTTCTGGTTCCGTTGTGTTGAATTCGCTTCGCAGTGGCAGGTGGCTCGCCTGCCTCTGCTGAGATCGCCGCGAGTGAATGCAACAGCCGTGCCAATACGCCGTCAGCACGCCGAAGTGTCACGAATGAATACGTTTTCGCGGGAAGGCGCGCAGACTAGCTTGAATACCCCTGCCAGACAAGTCCCAACTCAGGGGTGTGTGGCGCCGTTTCTGCACCGTGCTGGCGCAAGTGCAGCTTCAGTCGTTTTGCAAGACGCGGATGTCCACCTCGCGCGTATAGCGCTCAGGGGAGAAATCGCAATAGGTGAGGGAGATCGGCACGTCAGCCACGCTGTAGCCAATACGCCGTACGCGCACCAGCGGCACGCCGGCGGACACGTCAAGCTGGCTGGCCTGATGCGCGTCAGCCACGCACGCCAGCGGGGCCTCGCGCGAGCGCGCGATGGTCAGGTTAGCCCGCTGGAAGACCTGCACGAACAGGCGATCTTCAAAATCACGCGCCTCCAGCATGGCCGCCAGCCGTGACGTCAACCACGTACGCAGCAGCATGATGGGGTTGCCTTCCACCTGCGCGCGGCGCTCCACGAATGCCACCTGCGCGCCAACCTCCAGACCGAGCGCGGCCGCCACCGTCTCATCAGCCCGCTCCAACCGGAATGCGCTGACGGTGTAGGCGGCGCCGGGCACGTACTCCAGCGCCGCATCGGACTGGCCCGGGGCATACAGCACCGGACGATGCGGCCCCACGCGATCAAGCACCACGCTGCGTTGCCCGCGCGAACGCTTGAGCAACCCACGCGCAGCCAACTCATTGAGTGTGCGGCGCGCAGTCAACCGCGATACGCCGTAGCGTTGGGCGACTTCATTTTCGCTGGGGGCAACGCTGCCGGCCGGCAAGGCGCCATGCAGGATGTCGAGCCGAATGCGATCGGCCAGTTCGAGGTATTTGGGGAGGCGGGGCGTCATGTCGACGTTATAGTCAGGAACGCCCATGCGCTCCAACAAAAACGGCCCACCGCTATGGTGGGCCGCCGTACCGAAAGGGGCAAATCAGGCGATCAGGAATTTGTCGCGGTTCTTGCCGATCCAGGCCGGTGCACGGCCACGGCCGGACCACGTTGCGCCCGTCTTCGGATCGCGATACTTCGCGGGCACCGGTGCCTTGGCACCAGCACGGCGACCACGGCGCGGCGCCAGGCCCAGGTCTTCAGCCGTCAGGCCATATTCGGCAACCGTTTGACGCACTTGCTGGATAACGGCTTCCAGCTCTTTGGCGCGGGCGGTTTCGATCTGTTCTTCCAGCTTGGCCTTTTGTGCAACCAATTCCTTGTATGTCGCCATATGCGCTCCCAATAAATCCTGTTGTGGGTCAGATATTAGTTCAATTGTATTCATAACTGAAATGAAATTTCAACGGTTTTGATCGCGCACCGCAACTTGCCGCAAGTGCACCAAAAGCGGCCGAATCAAATCAGGCATACCGAATGCTCACGATTCAACCAGAAAGTCAGATTGACGCGTCCATCTGGTATACGCGATCAGACGAGACGGCAAACCTGCAACGCACTGCATTTCAGTGCCACCACATTAGCAAGTGTCGTTGGGTCCCGCAATTTCGGAGGCCAACTTACGCCAGGACATTACGGGCGACCAGCGGTGCCGCCTCCTATCAGGCTACATAGCGACTGGCATTGGCACCGCATTGCTTCACCTCTCTGGAGCAATGTTTGACAGCCGCTAAAACCGCTTCAAAGCGGTACACCCTGCGGACTGATGGTTGGATACACCCACGATGAATCCATCCTTGCCCGTGTTTTACAGTTGGCTTTGCGCTTCGGCATGCCAGTACACATGCTGCTTGCAGGCGCAACCCTTTTCCTTCCATAACGCGCATCGCGCCGAGTGAACATCTATTTCGCCCACACAATGCGAATTCGTATCTTGATGTCAGCGTCCACATGCGCTTACACGCCTTGCCGCACCGAACGGCATTTCATCGACAAAGGCAGCGCTTCAGATGCGGTATCGCACGCATCATCGAATCCGTATCGATAGCGCCGCTCTTTTCTGCGAATGCTGCAAACCACCGAGAACTGCGCAGACAAACCAAACATATGGTGTGTTGTATAAATCACAAATCAACAATTTGCGCGACACGCGACTTTTGCGCATCATAAAAGTCGTTGTCCCGCCTCCGCAGGCTGGCGCCTGTTGCGTTGCCCGCGGACACATTGATTGCGTGTGGTATCTCGGGCAATACCATTGGTTGGAGCGTGGGATGCAAGACGAACTTTCCTACCCGCTGTCGGCACAAAGCCTGCCCGTCCCCCTCTACATCGTTCTCGAAGGCCGCATCGTGTATGCCAATGCGGCCGGCATCAGCATGGTGCACGCGCTCTCGAGCGATCAGCTGCTCGGTGAGCCGTTCTCGCGCTTCTTTCAGGATGTGCCGGCCACGCTGAATGCGTACGCAGGCGCCAACGCTGATCCACAGACGCCCGATGCAGCCTCCACAGAGGTGGCTTCCGCTGTTTCCCTGGGCACATCCGAGGCGCCGGTCACCGTCCGGCTGACTGTCACGCCGACACGTTTCGATGGTCTGCCCGCGCAGCAGGTCGTTGTACACGGGTTGCCTATGCCGCTCGATGCGCAACTGCCTGGCAAGGCTGGCGAGCGCATCCTCAGTGCCGAAGCCATCGGCGCGGCGTTGCCGCACGAACACCTTGATCATCTGCTGTCTACGCTGCCATCCGCAGCATCGCTTGGGGAGCGCCTGCACGCGGTATTGCGCGCGCTCGAGGCAGCACTGCCGACTGCGCTGTGCGTCGTGACGCGCGTGGTCTCCGGCCGGGCGCGGTTGTACGGCACGCAGGCCGCGCGCGAACAACTCGTCGCGCCAATATCCGGCGAACTCGATGTTGAACTTGCGCGCGTCGCGCCGCTGTTGAACGACGTGGCCCCCATCGAACTGATTCGCCAGTCCAATGCACCGGCCGCCCTGCATGAGGTACTCACGCGCGTGCTCGGCAAGGCGCTGCCCACTTGGCTATGCCGCATCCCGGCTCAGCATGGTGGCATGACGTCGAGCGGTGATCTGCTGTGCCTGTTCTACCCAGCACCAGCCGCCACACTTGACGACGCTGCATTGCGTACCACGAGCGCCAGTTATGTCAGCGCACTGGTCAAACTGTTGCGCCTGGAAGGCGAGTATGCCCAAGCGCGTGATTTGCGCGATCAGTACCGTCTGGTCGTCAACCACTTGAGCGAAGGCGTACTCACGCTGTCCACCGACGGCCGCGTGCTGTCGTACAACCGCAGCGCGTCCGAGATCCTCCGCTTATCGGGCGCTTCATGGAAAGGCCGCCCGCGCATGGCGCTCAGCGACATGATGCTCGGTGAAGACGGCACCATCCTGCCGCGCGCAGCATGGCCCTCCACACTGGCCGCACGCACCGGACGCGCCATCAGCAACGTGGTGGTGGGCGTACCGGCCGGCAACGGGCAGATTGTCTGGCTGCGCGAATCCGTGCTGCCGATGTTTTCACCGGACAGCGCCTCACCGCATGCCGTGCTGGTCATCTTTACCGACATCACCGCGGAACGTTCGACCCACGAGCAACTGCGCCTGCTGGAAACAAAGGACTCGCTGACCGGCCTGCCCAATCGCGCGGCGTTCATCGAACGGCTCGACGCCCGCCTGGCGCTGCCCTCCACCGGCCGGGCCGCGCTGCTCTATATCGGGCTGGACCACTTCAAGACCGTTAACGAGGCAATGGGCCATCACATCGGCAACCAGGTGCTCAACCTGGCGGCGCAGCGCATTCGCGCCGAAGTCGGCCAGCGTGCGCTGCTGGCGCGCTTGGGCGGTGACCAATTCTGCGTGGCCATCGACGACCCCGACGCCGTCAACGCGCTCGCCCAGCAGGTGCTCGATGCGCTGGCCAAACCCTTTACCGGCGGCGAGCGCGAACTGCACCTGTCTGCCAGCATTGGTGTCACGGCATTTCCGGAAGACGGTGCCGATGCCGGCACACTGGTCAGCCATGCCGAGGCTGCCATGTACCGTGCCAAGGAGAACGGCCGTAACCGCATTACGCGATACTCGCGTGCGCTCGAAACACAGATGCTGCGCCGCTTCACCCTCAACGAGCGCATGCGCCGTGCGCTCGCGCGCGGGCAGGTGCGGCTGGTGTATCAGCCTAAGTACGCGCTCGCCTCGGGCGAACTGGTGGCAGTGGAAGCACTGATGCGCTGGTCCGACCCAGAGTTGGGGGCGGTTTCGCCCACCGAGTTCATCGCCGTGGCGGAAGAGTCCGGCTACATCCTTGAGCTTGGCCGCTGGGCGCTGATGCAGGCGTGCACACAGGGCCAGGTGTGGGAGCGCAACTTCGGCTTCACGGGGCGCGTCGCCGTCAACGTATCTGCGCGGCAATGCGATGCCGGCGTGATCGAGCGCGATGTGGATGAAGCGCTCAAAGCATCGGGCATGACGTCGTCGCGACTGGAACTGGAATTGACGGAGAGCGTGCTGCTGGCCGATCGCCTGTCGACGCAACGTCTGCTGACAAGCCTGGCCGCGCGCGGCGTGCGCATTTCTCTCGACGACTTTGGCATCGGGTTCTCGTCGCTGTCGTACCTGCGCAGCCTGCCAATCCACAACATCAAGATCGACCGTTCGTTCATCAGCGGCGTGCCGGCGGTGGCCGATTGCGTGGCGTTGACGAAGACGATCATTGCGATGGCGCACGCGCTGAACATGACCGTCACGGCAGAGGGCGTGGAGACACCCGAGCAGTCGTCGTTTCTCTCGACACACGCCTGCGATGAAGTGCAGGGCTTCCTGTTTGGCCGCCCGCTGGAAGTGTCCGCACTTGAAAGTCTGCTGCGCTCACTCAGCCGCGCGCAGGCATGAAAAAACGGACCCAAGGCTTTCACCCCGGGTCCGCTTTCTCCTAAACGATGTGCGTATCGTCGTATCAACGCGTCGATACATTGCCCACTAGACCACCCAGCGCGGCACCGCCCAGCGTTGCGCCTGGGCCGCCGATCAGCGCGGCACCCGCCAGACCGCCTACGCCTGCACCGATGGCGGTATTACGTTGACGCGCCGTCATGTCGGCACAACCGGTTGCCGTCAACACCGTGGCAGCCGCCAGAAAAATTGTCAGTACCCGAACCATGTTTTTCTCCTTCAAATGCATCGGTCGCGACACGAGATCGTCAAGATCGCCGCTATCGCGTACCGGGAGTCTGGTCGAAGACCGCCTGACATTCTGTTTCCGGTTGTAATCAAATGTTGCAAGAAGCCCCCCCGGTCAACCCGACTGGGTGTGCCAAATCCCCGAGCAATGCCGACCAAAGCCCGTCGCCACGCGGGTCGGACAACGTTTCCCACAGACTTATCCACATGTTCTGTGCATAACCCGACATGCCGTTAACCGTCGGCATGACAACGGGCTTGACGGATTCCTGCAAACGTGTCGACAACGTAAAACGGGCATGTCCGGCGTAAGTTATCCACATCCGGCACAGCCGTTACATCGCGCAACAAATCCTTGTGCATCAAGCGGTTGCGGCAGGTTCCGCAGGCAGTTTGGGCGTTGCTGTGAACAAATTGTGCAACGGTAAAGAATCAGGGCACTACGCCAGATCAGCCGGAGTGTCGACATCGCGCAGAATGCCGCTGTCGTTACTGTCGATGCGGACGAGCGTGGCGGGATCAATCAGGCGCCGCGCGCCTTCATCGCCGTCGAGCGCAGTCAAACCGGCGAAGAAATCGGCGCCGAAGCCGATGGGGTGACCACGCTGCCCTGCGTGGAATGGCGCGACACAGTGGTGCGCGTCAAGCGCCTGCGCGACGTGAGCAATGGTCTCGGGGGCGATCCACGGCATGTCGGCCAGGGCGATGACCCAGCCGCCCGCGTCAGGACGTGCGCCCACGCCTGCGGCCAGGCTGGCGCCCATGCCGTTGGCCGCCGTCGGGCATCGCAAGACGTCACAGCCGGCTTCGGCCAGCAACACGGCCAGCCGCTCAACCTGTGCGCCGTGCGTGGCAGCCGCGGGCACCACGGCCACCACATCCCCCACGGCTTGCCGTAGATGCCGCGCTGCCTGCACGGCGACTGGCGTGCCCGCCTGTGTACCGTCACCGTCAGGCAGCGCGGCGAGCAGCTTGTTCACCGCACCCTCAGGGTCAAACCGGCTGCCGCGGCCCGCGGCCAGCAATACGCCAACAACAGCACCAGCAACAGGCCGCTTGTGCATCAGACCACCTCGGTCTTGAGCGTGACTTCCACGTTATTGCGCGTGGCGTTGGAGTACGGGCACACCTCGTGCGCCGTGGCCACCAGCTTCTCTGCATCGGCTTGCGACAGGCCGCCAACACGCGCGGTCAGCCCGACCTTCAGACCGAAGCCGCCTTCGGAGCGCGTACCGATGCCCACGTCGCAATGAATCTCGACGCTGCTCGGGTTGAGCTTGAGCATGCTCTTGGCAACAAAGTCGCATGCCGAGCCGAAGCACGCGGCATAGCCGGCGGCAAACAGGTCTTCCGGCGTGGTGGTGTTGGGCTTGCCTGGGCCGCCCATTGCCTTCGGGACCGACAGATCGTGCGAGACCTGGCCATCGTCGGTTTGCGTGTGCCCGTTGCGGCCGCCTGTGGCGGTGGCGTGGGCGGTGTACAGGATGTTCAATGCCATGACGTGCTCCTCCGGGTGGAAAGACAACACAAGCGCGGACGCAAGAAACAGTCCGCCGAACAATAAAGCCGGCACACATTGCTGCATGCCGGCTCCAATCGCATCACGCGATGATGACAGTTACACCGTGTCGAACGGCAGTTTGCGATGGCGCTTGCCGGTCAACGCAAACACCGCGTTGGCCACGGCCGGTGCAATCGCCGGCGTACCGGGTTCGCCCAGACCAGTCGGGTTGTCTTCCGACGGCACGAAGAACACGTTCACCGGCGGCGCGTCCGGCATGCGCACGGGCGGGTAGTCGGGGAAGTTGCTGTTCTTGGTCGCGCCGTTCTCGATCTCGATGGCAAAGCCCGGCGCAATCATCGCCAGGCCGAACACGCAGGCACCCTGAATCTGCGCTTCCGCACCCATCGGGTTGACCACGCGGTTGGCGTGCACGCCGGCTGTTACGCGATGCACGTGCGGCTTGCCCTTGTCGATCGACACCTCCACCACATAGGCCACCACCGATTCGAACGATGCGTGCACCGCCACGCCCCAAGCCTGCCCCTTCGGCAGCTTGCGCTTGCCGTAGCCAGACTTGTCAACGGCCAGTTGCAGCGCGGCACGATGACGCGCGTGTTCCTTGTCGGTAAAGCGTGCCAGTCGGAAAGCCACCGGATCTTGCTTGGCGGCATGCGCCACCTCATCGACCATCGTTTCCATCACGAAGGCCGTATGCGTGTGGCCAACCGAGCGCCACCACAGTACCGGCACATTCACGTCCGGATGGTGCACCGTCAGTTGCAGGGGGAAGCCGTAGTCGTTCTCGATCACGCCTTCGACCATCGTGCTATCCACCCCGTTCTTGACCATGAAGGCCTCGAACGGCGTGCCCTTGAGGATCGACTGGCCAACGATCACGTGATTCCAGCCAACCACCTTGCCGCTGTTGTCGACGCCCACGTCAACGCGGTGCAGATGCATCGGGCGGTAATAGCCACCGCGGATGTCGTCTTCACGGCTCCAGATCACCTTGACGGGGCCGCTGTGCCCAGCAGCTGCGTACGCCTTCGCCACGTTGGCCGCTTCCACCACGTAATCCGACGTGGTGATCGCGCGCCGGCCAAAGCCGCCGCCGGCCATCATCGTGTTCAGTTCGATCTTCTCGGGCGCCACGCCCAGCACCTTGGCGATCGCACCCTGGTCGATGGTTTGGAACTGCGAGCCGACCCAAACCTTCGCACCGCTGATCTTGCCGCCAGCGCTCTGTACGTCGATCGTGCAGTTCAGCGGCTCCATTGGTGCGTGCGCGAGATACGGGAACTCGTAGTCAGCCTGAATGCGCTTGGGCGCCGACTGGATGGCGCTCACATCGGTAGGCTTGGCCACCGTGCCGGGCTGGCCGGCGAGCTTCTTGTATTCCTCCATCAGCGCAGGCGTCGTCACCGTCGAGCCGGTGTCTTCCCAGCTCACCTGCAGCGCGTCGCGACCTTGCTTGGCGGGCCAGTAACCATCGGCAATGACGGCCACGCCCGTGCCACCGCGATCCGTCGGAATCTGCAGCACATCGACCACGCCCTTCACAGCCTTGGCCGCTGCTGTGTCGTACTTGGCCACCTTGCCGCCAAAGCGCGGCGGGCGGGCCAGCACCGCCACCTTCATATTCGGCAGACGCGTATCAATGCCGAACTTGAGCGAACTGTCGAGCTTCGCACGCGCATCCAGACGCGGCGTGGGCTTGCCGACAATGCGGAACTGCGACGGGTTCTTCAGCGTGACCTGAGCCGGCACCGGCAGTGCCATCGCAGCCTGCGCGAGTTCACCGTAGGTGGCGCGGTTGCTGCCCGAGGTGATCACGCCATCGGCCGTCTGGCACGTGGACGGGTCCACCTTCCAGCGCTCGGCAGCGGCCGAAATCAGCATGGCGCGTGCACGTGCACCCAGCTCACGATATTGCTGGAACGAGTGGTTCAGCGCAGTCGAGCCGCCCGTCATCTGAATGCCAAAGCCCGGGTCCTTGTACGGATCGCCCGCCGGCGCGAGCACGCCGCGCACGTTGCGCCAATCGACGTCCAGCTCTTCCGCCAGCGCCATCGGCAGCGCGGTGTGCACACCCTGGCCAAACTCCAGACGGTTCACCGCCACGCTTACGGTGTTGTCCGGGGCAATGATGATGAATGCCTGCGGCGCCGAAGGCGGCTTGGCCTTCGCGTCCTGCGCGCCCGCCAGCACCGGCGCAATGCCGAGTGCAAGACCGCCGCCGGCCAGCGACGTGAGCTTCAGAAAGCTGCGGCGATCCAGCGTCGCCACACCCGCGTCCGCAGATGCCGGTTGCGGGTGTGCGCCGCCACCAGCCAGTGCTTCAAGATTTCGAATACGCATCGTGAATTCTCCGGTGGGGCTCAGGCCAGCGACTTGGCGGCATCGTGAATCGCCGCGCGGATACGTTGGTACGTCGCGCAGCGACACAGGTTGCCGGCCATCGCGCTATCGATATCCGCGTCGGTCGGCTTCTTCTTGCTGCGCAGCAGACCCACTGCGCTCATCATCTGGCCGCTCTGGCAGTAGCCGCATTGCGCCACGTCGTGCTTGATCCAGGCATCAAGCACCGCCTTGCCGACCTTGTCATCGGCGATGTGTTCAGATGTGGTGATCTGCTGGCCGGCCACCGCAGAGATCGGCAGCACGCAACTACGTGTGGGCTGACCGTTCAGGTGCACCGTGCACGCACCGCACGACGCAACGCCGCAACCGAATTTGGTGCCGGTCATGCCGAGGTTGTCGCGCAGCGCCCAAAGCAGTGGCGTCGACGGATCGGCATCAACTTCCACCGGTTTGCCGTTGATGTTCAACGTGACCATTGTGGTGTTCTCCTTGTGGGGGCGTGAGGGAGTCTTACCGTTATAAAGCCTTTGATATAGCGGGCTGGCGGTATGAACGGGGTGTATTAAAGCAGGTTCGCTTACGTTTTGCTGGCGAGTACTTCACATTGGATTTCCGGCGAGACGAAGTGGAATCCTTTCGGCGGCGCGCGGTCCAGAATCGTCCGAATTCCGCCCAGGCAACTTGACAATGCGCCCCATCCGCCCGCAGTATCAAAAAATGCACTCCAAGCAGATCGCCCTCCTCACCGCTCAAGCCCGCACCCTCTCGTGCGTGCGCGGTCTGCTATCGCTATCCGCTTCCCTACTACGCGTGTAAGCGCGTAGACCTATCTTTCCCCCTCGTTCCGGTGTTTGACCGGTCCGTTGCGCAACAGGCGACGGGCCTCGTGTGACGCAATCAGCTCACCGACTGAGAGCCAGCCATGCCTACCTCGATCCTGCTTTCGCTACGACTACAGACCCGACTATCGCCCGGTAGCCAGACCACGCGCCCGTGGCTGTCTGGCCGCCACACCGATTCCCCGACTCCGGCCACGCCGGACGCCGCCCGCGCGGTCGTCCCCAACGTACCCAACGCACGCAACCGATCTCGATCTCACAGGACACCCAAGCCATGTTGAAGAACCCCGCCACCAAGTACCGCCCCTTCCCACAGATCGCCCTCGCCGATCGCACCTGGCCCAGCAAGACCATCACCCGTGCCCCGATCTGGATGAGCACGGACCTGCGCGATGGCAACCAGGCCCTGTTCGAGCCCATGAACGCCGAGCGCAAAATGCGCATGTTCAAGATGCTCGTGCAGATTGGCTTCAAGGAAATCGAAGCCGCTTTCCCCGCCGCCTCCCAGACTGACTTCGATTTCGTGCGCGAACTGATCGAAGGCGGACACATCCCAGACGGCGTGGCCATCGAGGTGCTCACGCAGGCGCGTGAAGACCTGATCCGCCGCACAATGGAATCGCTGCGCGGCGCCAAGCGCGCGATCATCCACGTCTACAACGCCACGGCGCCGGTGTTCCGCCGCACCGTGTTCAACACCGACCGAGAAGGCGTTAAGCGCATTGCCGTGCAAAGCGCCAAGCTGATCCGCGAGATTGCGGAGACGATGCCCGAGACGCAGTGGACCTACCAGTACAGCCCCGAAGTCTTCAGCGGCACAGAGTTGGACTTTGCGCTCGAGGTCTGCAACGCGGTGACCGAGGTATGGGACCCTAGCCCCGCGCACAAAATCATCTTCAACCTGCCGGCCACAGTGGAAATGGCCACGCCCAACATCTACGCCGACCAGATCGAATGGATGCACCGCAACCTGGCGCGCCGCGATTCGATCATCCTCTCGGTGCATCCGCACAATGATCGCGGCACCGCTGTCGCAGCCGCAGAACTGGCCGTGATGGCCGGCGCCGACCGCGTGGAAGGCTGCCTGTTCGGTAATGGCGAGCGCACCGGCAACGTGGATCTCGTCACCCTCGCGCTGAACCTGTACTCCCAGGGCGTCGACCCGGAGCTGGATTTCTCGCACATCAATGACGTAGCGCGCACATGCGAAGACTGCACGCAACTGCCTGTGCATCCGCGTCATCCGTACGTGGGTGACTTGGTGTTCACCGCGTTCTCGGGCTCGCATCAGGATGCGATCAAGAAAGGCTTTGCGGTGCAGAAGCCCGATGCGCTTTGGGAAATGCCCTATCTGCCGATCGACCCGGCCGATGTGGGCCGCACGTACGACTCGATCATTCGTGTCAACAGTCAGTCGGGCAAGGGTGGTATCGCGTATCTGCTGGAATCGGGCTATGGCGTTGCGATGCCGCGCCGCCTGCAGGTGGAGTTCAGTAGCACCGTGCAGCAGTTGACCGACGAGAGCGGCCGTGAAGCCACTGGTGCCGACATCTGGGCGCTGTTTCAGCAGACCTACCTGCGCGGCGATGGTGCCATCGGCTACGTATCGCACCGGTTGACCGAGCGTGATGACGGCAGCCAGCACATCCGCCTGGTGGTCAACATCGATGACCACGAGCACATCTGCGAAGGCTCCGGCAACGGGCCACTGGATGCGCTGGTGCACGCGCTCTCGCACGTGCTGACCACGCCTGTATCGATTCACCACTACGAAGAGCGCGCGCTGGGTCAAGGCGCCAATGCCGATGCCATTGCCTTTGCGGAAATGGCCGCGCCAGATGTAGCGGGCAGCGTGTTCGGTGTGGGCGTGGACGCCAACCTGACCACCGCGTCGATCCGCGCAGTGGTGGGCGGTGTAAACCGCCTGATCGCGCGTGCCGGCAAGGGCATGCTGC
This sequence comes from Ralstonia flaminis, assembly GCF_958415495.1. NCBI lineage: Bacteria > Pseudomonadati > Pseudomonadota > Betaproteobacteria > Burkholderiales > Burkholderiaceae > Ralstonia > Ralstonia flaminis. The sequence continues at coordinate 90,933 of NZ_CATZLL010000002.1, forward strand.
GCCGCGGCGGTGCCGAGGCAGCCATCGTCTGATGCTGTATTGGGCTCATGTCGGGCTCACGCAGTGGAGCGCCAGTTGCTAAATTGAAGGGATGGACCCGGGTTATGCCCCCGGGCCCATCCCTTCCCAAGCGCGCAAGCGTGCATGCCCACTGCCACAGGAGAACCGACATGACCACTCGTCCGACCGCGAAAGACAATGCCAAGCGTTTTGCCAGTGTGATCCAGGCGCTTCATGCTTGCCAAACCGCTTGTGAGCATTGCGCGACGGAATCCGGCAAGAACGGCCACGCTGAAACCATGGCGCGCTGCATGCGCCTATGCACGGACTGCGCCGAATACTGCGCCATGACACGCCGATTCCTGGAGCGCAACAGCGAATTCGCAGAACTGCTGCTCGAAGACTGTGCCGAGATTTGTCATCAATGCGCGGAAGAATGCGATCATCACGGCCAGGGCCATTGCAGCGCCTGCGCAACCGCCTGCCGCGCCTGCATAGACGCCTGCCTGAAGGTTGCCGGCGTTGAAGCAGCCACCGCTGAACCGACCGTTTTCTGATCCTTTTTCGTATATGAAGATTGGCGAGCTCGCCCAGCGCACGGGCATCAGCATCGAAACCATCCGCTTCTATGAAGCGCAGGGCCTGCTGCCCCCGCCGGCGCGCGCCGCCAACAATTACCGTGTCTACACGCCCGAGCATGCCGAGCAACTGGCCTTCATTGCGAAGTGCCGGTCGCTAGACATGGCTCATACCGAGATTCGCCGGCTGCTGGAACTGCAGGCCAACCCGCAGGCCTCGTGCGAAGAAATCAACCATCTGCTGGACGAACACCTGCGCCACGTAGAAGCGCGCATTGCGGAGCTGACCGAACTCAGACGCCAGATCGAATCGATCGGGCTACGCTGCACGACGGCCGCATCGGTGGCGGAATGTGGCGTGCTGCAGTCGCTGCATGAAGAGCCGGTTTCGACCAGCCACCACGGCCACAACCATGATCATGGCGAGGCCGAACACGCCCATCGGCACATCCGCGGCGTGCATCGCTAACCCACCACACCAGTTGCCGTGCACGTCACTTTGACGTGCGATACTCGCCGCATTTCACGACATGTGAGTGGGGCGGATGAAGACGAAACCGGCAACGCATTTTCTACATCGGCAACGCATGGCGCTCGGCGCGGTCACAATGGCTGCCGCTGCGGCAACGCAAGCCGCGACGCCATCACGCATCACGGATGTCACGCTGTATCCGGATAGCGCCACGGTTGTGCGCACGGCCACCGTTGCCGCTGGTGCACGCAGTGTCGAGCTGACCTGCCTGCCAACAACATTCGATGCCGACAGCTTGCGTGTCGAGAGCGATAGCGCCATCCGCGTGGGTGACGTGCGCGTGGAAACCGTGCCCAGCGAAGGCAGTGCTTGCGCAAAGACTGCCCTGGAGACACAGATCCGTACCCTGCAAGACCAGCGTGCCGCGCTCGACGTGCAACTGCAGGCGAACACGCTATCGGCCAGCTACCTGAAGGCTGTGAGTGAGCGCACCGGTGGCGATGGACGCGCACCGGCCACGGATTTCTCAACGCTGGGGCGCGCGACCGATGCGCTGGCACGCAGCGCGCAGGAGGTCTTCACACGACAGGAACAACTGAAAAAGCGCGACGCCGAATTGAAGGTGCAGCTCGATGCGCTGCAGCGTACGCATGGCTCGGGCACCGACACATTGCGCACCGTCCGCATTGCCGTGGCAGCGCCGCGCGGTGGCGAACTGCGTGTCAGCTACCAGACCGCACGTGCGGGTTGGCGGCCGGCGTATCGGGCAAGCGTGGATTCGGTGCGCTCCAACGTCATCGTCGAGCGGCAGGCAACGCTTGCGCAATCAACGGGCGAAGATTGGCGCGGCGTGCGGCTGCGCTTGTCGACGGGCCAGCCACGCAACACACCGCGCGGGCCGGAACCATATGCTTGGCAACTGGACATTCAACCGCCGCCGCAAGCGATGCCGTATCCAGCAGCACCGGTTGCTGCCATGGCACCAGCGCCCCGAGCCAAGCTTGGCCGCAGCAACGAGCCACGAGAGGCCGACGAGGCCCCGCTGTTCGAAGTCAACACCGTCCAGACCGCCTTTGCCACCGAGTTTGAGGTACCTGGCGCCGTGGAACTGCCATCCGATGCGCAGAAGGTGACCTTCACGCTGGCCAGCGAAACGCTGCCCGCCAAGTTGGCCGCACGCAGCACGCCACGCATGGACACCGCCGCGTACCTGATCGCCACCGTAGATCGCCCGCAAGGCATCTGGCCTGCAGGCAACCTGCAACTGCGCCGCGACGGTGCGGTGGTCGGCAATACGCAATGGAACCCGGCAGCCGACGATCAGAAAGTCACGCTGCCTTTTGGCCGCGATGATCTCGTGACCGTGGTGGTGGAAACACCCAAGACCTATCAACGCAGCGTGGGTCTGCTCGACAACCGCAACGAGCGCCAACTCAGCGCGCTCTACACCGTGCGCAACCGGCATGGCGACGCGATTGACGTACAGATTCTGGAAGCCACGCCGGTCAGCCAGTCTGACGACATCAAGGTGCGCTCGACCTTTTCACCGGAGCCTGCCAAGCGCGACTGGGAGCACCGTCCGGGCGTGATTGCGTGGGAGCAGACAATCCCGGCCGGAGAGAGCATCCGCTTCTCCGCCGACTACCTCATCACCTACCCGAAGGACGCGCGCATCACTGGCCTGCGTTGATGGCCTGACCGCGCACGCGCTGTCGGATCGCCCCGATCAAACGCGCGTGCGCATCACCCGCAGCCCGTTGAAGACCACCAGCAGGCTCGCACCCACGTCGGCAAAGATCGCCATCCACAGCGTTGCGTCCCCCATGACGGCCAGCGCAAGGAATACAGCCTTGATGCCGAGCGCCAGCACAATGTTCTGACGCAGCACCGCCACCGTGCGACGGCTGATGCGAATGAAGCCAGCGAGCTTGCGCGGATCGTCATCCATGATGGCGACGTCTGCGGCCTCCAGCGCCGTGGCCGTACCTGCCGCACCCATGGCAAAGCCGATGTCGGCGCGCGCCAGGGCCGGGGCGTCGTTGATGCCGTCGCCCACCATGCCGACGAAACCATGCTGCGCGGCAAGCTCGCCCACCACGCGCTGCTTGTCGGCGGGAAGTTGCTCGGCATGAACGTTGTCGATACCGACCGTCTTGGCGATGGCCTGTGCCGCGCGACGGTCGTCACCGGTAATCATGACGGGCTGCACACCCAGTGCACGCAGTTCTGCAATGGCCTGTGCGCTTTCCGGGCGCTCGCGGTCACGCACGCCGAAGAGTGCCACCGCACCGTTCGTGTCGCACAGCGTGACGGCGGACATGCCTTCAGCCAGCAAGCCTTCCGCGGCGGCGCGCCAGTCGGCGGTATCAAAACCGCGCTCAGCCACCAGTGCGGCGTTACCAAGATGCCAGCGCACGCCACCCAGCGTGCCGGCCACACCGCGGCCCGGCAGCACGGACAAGTCCTCAACCGCGCCTGCATCTACGGCGCCATGCGCTTGCGCAGCCTGCACGATCGCCACGGCAATCGGATGCGTGGTGTTGGCGTCCAGCGCAGCGGCCACAGCCAGTGCGTGCAGATGGGCGCCATCCGCGGCTACGTTCAGATCCGCCACGGCGCGGCGCGTGCTGCGCGTGCCATCAGGCAACACCATGGCATCCAGCACCGGGCGGCCAGCGGTGAGCGTGCCGGTCTTGTCCAACGCCAGCGCACGCAGGCGCCGGCCGCTTTCCAGATAGACACCACCCTTGACGACAATGCCGCGTCGCGCCGCTGCAGCCAGGCCGCTCACCACCGTGACCGGTGTGGAGATCACCAGTGCGCAGGGGCAAGCGATCACCAGCAACACCAGCGCGCGATACGTCCACGTCAGCCAGCCATCGGCCGTCACCAGCGGGCCGACCACGGCAACTGCCAGCGCCAGCAACATCATCGCGGGCGTGTAGATGGACGAGAACTTGTCGACAAAGCGCTGCGTGGGCGCACGCTGCGACTGCGCCTCCTGGATGGCCCCGGCGATGCGCGCGAGCGTGCTGTCAGCCGCTGCGGCCGTGGCTTCGGCCTCGATCACGCCGTCAGTGACGATGGTGCCGGCGAGGATGGTGTCGCCCACGGTCTTCTCCACCGGCAGGCTCTCGCCGGTGACGGGCGATTCGTCCAGCGCCGCGCGGCCGCTCACGATGCGCGCGTCGACCGGCACACGGCTGCCCGTGCGCACACGTAGGCGTGCGCCGATGGCAACCGTGTCGACGGCCACATCACGCCAGCCGCCGTTGCCGTCGGTCAACTCTGCGGTATCGGGGGCGATGGCAGTCAGCGCGCGCACCGCATCGCGGGCACGTACCAGGGCGCGCGCCTCGATGGCTTCGGCCACGGCAAACAAAAAGATCACCATGGCCGCTTCGGCCCACTTGCCGATCAGCAGCGCGCCGATCACCGCCACCGCCATCAGGAAGTTGATGTTGAACGTGAGCGCGCGCACGGCAATCCAGCCCTTGCGCAGCGTCGGCCCGCCGGCCAGTGCGATGGACGCAAGCGCCAGCGCCAGCACCGGCCAGGCGTGATCACCCAGAGACCAGGCGATAGCCTCCGCGCCAAACGCGGCCACACCGCCGATGCCCAGCAACCAGGTGCGACGCGAGATGCCTGTGTGTGCTGCGGGCGCAGAAGCTGCGCGGTCATGCGCTTCCAACACCTCGCCATCCATGCCGATGGCGCGCAGCGCTTCCAGGAACGGCGTCACGTCGTCCACGGTGTGGTGGATGGTGAGATGGCGCTCCAGCAGGTTGAAATCCAGTGCGACCACGCCTGCGGCGTTGCCCAGTTTGGCGCGGATCATGCGCTCTTCGGTCGGGCAATCCATCTGCTCGATGCGGATCTTCGTGCGGCCTTTGGCGCGGGCCAGGGCGGCAGCGTCTACGGGTGCGGCGACCGGTGCCGGACCGTGCGCATGCGCGTGGTCGTGATCGTGGCTGCAGCTGTGGTCCTTGTTGCCGCCCGCATGCTCATGTCCGTGGTCATGTTCATGGTCGTGACCGTGGTCATGGTCGTTCCCATGCTTGTGTGCGTGGTCGGCAGACTCCCGTGCAGCGGGGTGATCGTGGCCGCAGCAACCACCGCAGCCAGACACTTCCGGCTTGGCGGCGTGGTTGTGGGACGGCAGGGCGGAGGCGAGATCGGGTTTCATGCCTCCATTCAAAACCCTGAAGAAGCTTTAGGGTCAAGCCCTCACTTCAAATGGGGCTTTTGCTCCACTTAGTAACGACGGCACGGGCTTCCGGCCAGTCGCCCAGGCCGGATTCAGCATTGATGTGACCGCGCGCACCCAAATCGATCGGCGCGGCGCCCCAGGCCTCGGCCTGTTTGCGGCTCCAGGCGGCATCGCTGAAAGGGTCGTTGGTGCTGAAGATGAGGGTGGCCGGAAACGGCAGGCGCTGTTGCGGCACCGGCTGGAAGTCAATCAACTCGGGCGGCGAATCTTCCCGGCCAAGCTGCGGCGGCGCCACCAGCAAGGCACCGCGCACGCGCGCTGTATGGGCAGACGCCGCAGCCCAATGCGCCGTCAGCACGCAGCCCAGGCTGTGCGCCACCAGTACGACATCGCCCGGTGCGTCACGCACGGCAGCGTCCAGCGCGGCCACCCAGTCGGCACGTTTGGGGGTGAACCACTCGCGCTGCTGAACGCGGCGATCTCCGTGCAACGCCTCCCAGCGCGATTGCCAGTGCTCGGGGCCGGAGTTCTGCCAGCCAGGCAGGATCAGGACAGTCGGGGCAGTACGCACAAGGTCTCCAGCATCGGGTTGGAACGCGCCACATTTTGCCGGGATTTTCTGAGCGGCGCCTGCTTCACTTATCGCCAAATCAGCTCAATCCATCCAAATATTCTGTTTCACAGGCAGATCAGCAGCTTCTACAGTCGCCCGTAAATCCCGCCAACAGGGATTCCGATTCCAAGCACTCGGAGGAGACCATGCTCGCACTGCTCGGGCTGCTGACCATCGTCGCGCTGTTTATCGTCATCCTGACGAAGCGCATGTCGCCGCTGGTCGCGCTCATCGCCATTCCCGTCATCGCCGCGCTTGTGGGCGGCTTCGGGCTCAACACCAGCAAGTTCATCATCGGCGGCATCAAGGATGTGGCGCCCGTGGCGGGGATGTTCATCTTCGCCATCCTGTACTTCGGCATCGTGACCGATGCCGGCATGCTGGACCCGATCATCGACCGCATCCTGCGCACCGTGGGCAGCCGGCCGCCGCGCATCGTAATGGGCTCGGCGCTGCTGGCGCTGCTGATTCACCTGGACGGCTCGGGCGCGGTGGCATTCCTCATCACCATTCCGGCCATGCTGCCGCTGTACGACCGGCTCGGCATGGACCGGCGCATCCTCGCGTGCGTAACATCGATGGCGTGCGGCGTGAACTTCCTGCCGTGGACGGGCCCGATGATCCGCGCTTCGGCTTCGCTGCACATGCCCGTGACGGACATCTTCAACCCGCTGATCCCGGTGCAGATCGTGGGCCTCGTTTTTGTGTTCGTGTGTGCATGGCTGCTGGGCAAGCGTGAAGAGAAGCGACTGGGCCTTGCCAATCATGGCGGCGCCGCACAAGTCGTCGCACGTCCGCTCACAGAGGCCGAGCAGGCGCTGCGCCGCCCGCGCAATTTCTGGATCAATCTCGTGCTGACCGTCGTCGTGATGGGCGTGATGGTGAGCGGCAAGGTGGACCCGGTGGTGATGTTCATGCTGGGCGTAGTGGCCGCACTGCTCATCAACTACCCGAACGTAGACCAGCAACGCCAGCGCGTGGATGCTCACGCCAAGGCCGCACTGATGATGGCGAGCATCCTGCTGGCCGCGGGTGTCTTTACCGGCATCATGAGCAAGTCCGACATGCTGACGGCAATGGCGAAGACGGCGGTCGATTTCATCCCGCCCGCCATGGCGCATCACATTCCGGTGGTGCTGGGCGTGCTGTCGATGCCGCTGTCGCTGCTGTTCGATCCGGATTCGTTCTACTTTGGCGTGCTGCCGGTGGTGGCAGAGGCATCGAAGATGCTGGGCGTCGCACCCGTGCATGTCGCGCAGGCCGCCGTGCTTGGCCAGATGACCACAGGCTTTCCGGTCAGCCCGCTCACACCGGCAACCTTCCTCGTGGTCGGCCTGTGCGGCATCGACTTGGCCGACCATCAGAAATTCTCGATCCCCTTCCTGTTTGGCGCCACGCTGCTGATGACGTTGGCGGCCGTGGTGCTGGGCGTGCTTCCGTGGTGATTGCATGAAAAACGAGTTGAAGACATTACGTATCGGCGGCGGCGCCGGTTACTCGGGCGACCGCATCGAACCCGCGCTGGAACTCGCAGAGCACGGCGACATCGACGTACTGATGTTCGAGTGTCTGGCCGAGCGCACCATCGCGCTCGCGCAGCAGGTGCGCCGCAAAGACCCGTCGCATGGATATGACCCGCTGCTCGAAGCACGCATGCGAGCCGTGCTGCCGGCATGTGCGGCGCGCGGCATCCGCATCGTCACCAACATGGGCGCGGCCAACCCGCAAGCGGCAGCGGAACGCACGCGAGACATCGCTCGCGAGCTTGGCCTCAAGCTGCGCGTGGCGGCCGTCACAGGCGACGATGTGTTCGACCTGCTACAGGCCCGCGGCCACGACTTCACGTTGATGGATAGCGGTGAGCCCGTTGTATCGCTCGGTGCACGCATGGTGTCGGCCAATGCGTACCTCGGTGCGCAGGGCATCGTCGATGCGTTGGAGCAAGGCGCAGACGTCGTCATCACCGGGCGCGTGGCCGATCCCGCATTGGCGCTTGGGCCGCTCATCCACGCCTTCGGCTGGCGCATGGATGACTGGCACCACCTTGGCTGCGGCACACTGGCCGGGCACTTGCTGGAATGCGCAGGACAAATCACGGGCGGCTACTTTGCCGACCCGGGCATCAAAGACGTACCCGATCTCGCACGGCTTGGCTTTCCCATCGGTGAAGTCGGCGAAGACGGCTCGGTGCGCATCACCAAGGTGCCCACGGCCGGCGGCCTCGTCACCGAGGCGACGTGCAAGGAGCAGTTGCTCTATGAGATCCACGACCCGGCGCGCTACCTCACGCCCGATGTGGTGGCCGACTTTTCCAACGTGCGCATGCGCGGCGATGGCAAGGACCGTGTTGTCATTGAAGGCGCGACGGGCACGCCGCGCACCGGGCAATTGAAGGTCTCAATCGGCTATCTCGACAGCTACATCGGCGAGGGCCAGATCAGTTACGCCGGCCCCAACGCAGTCGCACGCGCCAGACTGGCGCTCGACATCGTGCGCGAACGGCTGGCGCTCACGGGCGTGCAGATGACGGAAACGCGCTTCGAACTCATCGGCGTCGATGCGTTGCACGGCCCCGCCCTCTCCCGCACCGATGCCGAACCGTACGAGGTGCGGGTGCGCGTGGCCGCCCGCACCGACTCGATGGCCGAAGCCGTGCGCATCGGCAACGAGGTGGAAACGCTGCTGACCTGTGGCCCCTCCGCCGGCGGCGGCGCGACCAAGAGCGCGCGCGAAATCATCGCCGTGGCGTCGACGTTGATCCCGGCCGAGCTCGCGCCTCACAACGTGCAGATTCTGGAGAGCTGACATGACCCGCATCCTTCGCGACCTCGCCCACACCCGCGCCGGCGACAAGGGCGACATCTCGTGCATCTCCGTCATCGCCCATCGCGCGGAAGACTTTGCCGTGCTCGAAACGCACGTGACAGCCGAGCGCGTGCGCGCGCATTTCGCTGAACTCGTCCACGGCAATGTCGAACGTTACGTGCTGCCGCAGTTGGGTGCACTCAACTTCGTGCTGCACGGCGCCCTGGCCGGTGGCGTAACGCGCTCGCTGGCGCTGGATGCGCATGGCAAATCACTGTCGAGCGCGCTGCTCACGCTAAGGATTCCCGACTAAGATGCGCCCATCGCTATTGGAGAGATGCAGATGAAGTTCGGATACACCATCGTGTATGTGCCAGACGTTCCGGCATCGCTGGCATTCTTTGAAGCCGCGTTTGGGTTTGAGCGCCGCTTCCTGGCAGAAACGAACGATTACGGCGAACTCGAAACCGGCGCCACAACACTCGCCTTTGCCGCACGCGAGCTTGCCGAATCGCACTCGCCGGCCGGCTTTGTCTATGCCAGCCAGTCTGACAAGCCGCTCGGGATCGAACTTGCCTTCGTCACGCCCGACGTCGAGACCGCGCATCGTCATGCCATCTCTACCGGAGCGACCGAGATCGCAGCACCGCAAGTCAAACCCTGGGGCCAGACGGTCTCCTATCTGCGCTGCCCCGACGGCACGCTTGTGGAACTCTGCACACCAATTGGCTGATCACGACAGGCGCTGCAGCTTGATATGAACCTCTCCGTCAAGCAACTCCGCGCCTTTGCCGCGCTGCGCGAGCACAAGAACTTCACGCAGGCGGCGCAGACCTGTCACCTGTCGCAATCGGCCTTCAGCGCGTTGATCCAGAATCTGGAGGCCGAGGCTGGCGTACGCCTGTTCGACCGCAACACGCGGCACGTTGAGTTGACGCCCGAGGGCGAAGCCTTTGCCGAATCCGCCCTGCGCCTGCTGGCAGACTTCGAGGCCACATTTGCCGAACTGCGCGACCGCGCCGCCGCGCGCACGGGGCGTGTCACAGTGGCCGCGCTGCCGTCGATTGCGGCAGGCATCCTGCCAGGCGTGCTGGCGGATTTTTCCGCGCAGCACCCGGGCATTCAACTCGCCCTGCACGACTTGCTGTCGGATCCGTGCATCGACATGGTCCGGCGCGGCGCGGCGGACTTCGCCATCGCCGCCATCGGTGCAGACATGGCCGGGCTGACCGCACAGCCGTTCTGCACGGACGATTTCCATCTTGTCTGCCACCAGGATCACCCGCTCGCGCGCAAACCCTCGCTCAGTGTGGGCGACCTTGTCGACGCGCCGTTCATCCACCTCGCGCGCAACACGAGCATCCGCCAATACCTCGATGCGGCCCTGCACCCGACCAAGCTGCGCAGCGGCATGGAGGTCGAGCACTTGGCCACCGCCGCCGCGCTGGTGGCGGCCAACCTGGGCATCACCGTCATTCCGGCGCTGGCACTGTTCCAGTTCCGCTTGCCGGCACTGGTGGTACGACCACTGCCGTTGCCAGGGCTGGTGCGCACGCTGTACGTGATCCGGCGCGAGGGGCGCAGCCTATCTGTGGCGGCGCAAGGGCTGCTGGATTTGCTGCTGGCGCACCCAGCGCGCGTGGGCACGCCGCCAGCTTGACTCGGCGCAAACCCGAACCACCCCGGGGTGCAGCACAGCCCACCTGCGCTGCTACAGTGAGGGCATCCACATTCCAATCCTGCGGAGCGCCCCATGCATCAACGCATTCTTGTTGCCTTTGACGGCACACACGAAGCCCATCTGGCGGTGGAGGAAGCCGCCGCGCTCGCCCGCGCGTTTCACGGCCGGGTGCGCGTGGTCTGGGCCATCGGCTCGCCAACCATGCCGGAATCGCGTGAGATCTACAGCGTCGACACGCTGCGCGAGGAACTCCACCGCGCCGCCAGCACCTCGCTGGCCGAGCTACAGCGCCAGTTCGATGCCAATGGCACCACTGCTGAAACCGGCGTGCTGATGCTCTCCCCCACGGACGACGACATCGGCAACGCACTCGAACACGAGGCAGAGCGCTGGCAAGCTGACACCATTGTCGTCGGCTCGCAGGGCAAGCATGGGCTCGCGCGCATCCTGCTGGGCAGCGTGGCTGAACGGACGGTCAAGTTGTCGCGCCGCACCGTCATCGTGGTGCGTGCACAGCACGCTGATCACGCAGGCGACTAAAGCACCGCTTCCGTTCGAATCAACACACTATGCAACTTGTTGCATAGTAAAAGGTGCTGTGCTATGTTGCCTCCACGCTGATGCAATCTGTTGCACTTCTGCTCAGGAGACACTGTGACCCAGCCGATTCCTACCGCTCTGCCCGCCCAGTCGCAAGCCACGCTCGCCGCCTGGCACGCCATGCTTGAGAGCGGCAACATGGACGCGCTCGACGACCTGTTCGCCGAGGACGTCGTCTTCCGCTCGCCCGTGGCGCACACGGCGTACCCGGGCCGCACCGCCACCACGCTGGTGCTGCGCACCGTCAACACGGTCTTTGAAGACTTCCAATACCACCGCAGCTTCGCCACGGATGACGGTGCGAGCGTGGTGCTGGAATTCAGCGCCAACGTGAGCGGCAAATCGCTCAAGGGCATCGACATGATCCGCTTCAATGCGAGCGGCAAGATTGTCGAGTTCGAGGTGATGGTCCGCCCCGCCACTGGCCTGCAGGCGCTGGGCGCCGCCATGGGAGCCAAGCTGGCCGACAAGCTCGCCGCGCTCAAGGCCGAGGCCTGAGCCCAACGCCCGCCGCTGTTCCTGATTCCATAACGATTCGATTCCAACGGAGACTGCCATGTCGCTGCCGCCGATTCTGCAAAACCGCCTGTCCGTACCTGTGGTGGGCTCGCCGCTGTTCATCATTTCCAACCCCGACCTCGTGATCGCGCAGTGCAAGGCAGGCGTGGTTGGCTCATTCCCGGCGCTCAATGCGCGCCCGGCCGAACTGCTGGAAACCTGGCTGCAGCGCATCACCACGGAGCTGGCCGAGTACGACGCGCAACATCCGGACAAGCCGTCGGCACCGTTCGCCGTCAACCAGATCGTGCACAAGTCGAACGACCGCCTGGAGCACGACCTGGCGCTGTGCGTGAAGTACAAGGTGCCCATCGTCATCACCTCGCTGGGTGCCCGTGAAGACGTGAACCAGGCAGTGCACAGCTACGGCGGCATCGTGCTGCACGACGTCATCAACAACAAGTTCGCGAAGAAGGCGATCGAGAAAGGCGCGGATGGCCTGATCGCCGTGGCGGCCGGCGCGGGTGGCCATGCGGGCACGACCTCGCCGTTTGCGTTGATCCACGAGATTCGTGAATGGTTTGACGGCCCATTGCTGCTGTCGGGCGCCATCGCCAACGGCAATGCCATCCTGGCAGCGCTGGCTGCCGGTGCAGACCTGGCCTACGTGGGCTCGGCGTTCATCGCCACCGAAGAGGCAAACGCGATCGAAGGCTACAAGCAGGCCATCGTGGAATCCACTGCCAGCGACATCGTCTACACGAACCTGTTCACGGGCGTGCACGGCAACTACCTGCGCAAGAGCATCGAGAGCGCGGGCCTGGACCCGGAAGCCCTGCCGGAATCGGACCCGAGCAAGATGAACTTCGGCTCCGGTGGCGGCGCCAAGGCCAAGGCATGGAAAGACATCTGGGGTGCCGGCCAGGGCGTGGGCGCGGTCAAGCGCGTGGTGCCGGCGGCGGAACTCGTCAAGCGCTTTGCCGAGGAGTTTGAAGTGGCACGCCGTCGCCTGAACAACATCGAGGCGCTACGCGCCCCGGCAGGCGACAAGGCAACGGCGTAATTCTGCTTGAAGGCCGCTTGGCCTTTAAGCGGTTACTGAGGCTGGCTCCAGCAACGGCAGCACATTGTCTGCCCACGCGAGCCAGCCTTCTTCGTAAACGATGCCGCGTTGAAGCACGGCGTGCTGCAGCCGCTGCGCACGCGTGAGATCAGGGCGCATGAAGTCACGCTGCTCGATCTCGCGGAAGGTGTTCAGGCGCGTGCGATGCTGCTCGATCAGGCGCTGCATCTCGTCGATAAAGCCGAGCGGACCGATCACGGCCTCGGCCCGCAGCTTCACCAGCACCTCTTCACGGTTGTCCGACGACACCGTCGGCTCCAGTACCCAGCGCGCAAGCTCTTCGCGCCCCGGTTGCAGGACCGTATAGGTTTTCTTGCGACCGTCTTCCTCTTCTTCCATGCTGACCCAACCGGCCTCGGCCATGCGGCCAAGCTCGCGGTAGATCTGCTGATGGGTGGCACTCCAGAAATAGCCCATCGACTTGTCAAAGCGGCGGGCAAGCTCGTAGCCGGACGAAGGCTTTTCGAGCAGGGAAGTGAGCAGCGCGTGTTGGATGGACATGAGCGATAAGTAACGTCAGCCTTGTGTTTCAGCGATCGGGAACGGCACACCCACGCCCTTGCCCGATGCGATCTGCGAACTTTACAGAACAGTCATCGACACGTCATGCAGTGTTTGCCACTGTTGCATATCACGCGGCAGCCTGTGCCTGCGTGAAGTCCTGCGCCGCTTGCACGAGCCATGTTCGCAACGCCTGCAGTGGCGGATAGTCGGTCCGGCCAGTAGGCCAGGCCAGATAGTAGCGCTCGGCACTTTCCATCTCCGGCACATGAGGCAAGGCCAGAACAAGATCGCCCTGCCGCAACTCGTGGGAGATCAGAAAGCGCGGCAGCAATGCCACCCCCAGGCCGGCAACAGCGGCCTGGGCGGCGGTAGCGAACTGGTCAAACACCATGCCTTGCGTATCGCCCCCGTCTACCTGATGGGTGGCCAGCCAGCGCGACCAGGCATCGGGGCGCGAGGCCAGGTGCAATAACGGCGCACCCAGCAGATCGCGCGGCTGCGCAAAGGCGTACCGGGCCAAAAACGCCGGGCTGCATGCGGGCACGACGGTCTCGCTCATCAACAAGGCGAGTTCGGCCCCCGGCCAGTGCTGCGGGCCGAAATGAATGGCCGCATCCACTGTCTCCAATTGGAAGTCGAACTGCGATAGCCGCGTCGTCAGGTTGATCGTGATGCCGGGATGCTGATCGAAAAACTGCGGCAGGCGCGGTGCCAGCCAACGGGTACCGAAGGTGGGGAGGATGGCCAGGTTCAGGCTGCCCCCTTGCGGATTCGCACGAAAGCCAACCGTGGCGCTGGAAATGCGCATCAACGCACCGCGAATTTCCTCCGCGTACGCTTGGCCTGCCGGGCTCAGACGCACGGTCTGGCGCTCACGCACGAACAGCTCGGCCCCCAGGCGATCTTCCAGCGCACGAATCTGCCGACTGACCGCGCTTTGCGTCAGATGCAGTTCAGCGGCAGCAGCCGTGAAGCTCTGATGGCGCGCAGCCGCCTCAAATGCGCAAAGCAGGGACATGGGCGGCAGAAAGCGGCGTGGCGGGAACATGCAAGGCCCTGGCGATTGGGTTGGGTGGTCAAGCTGACATCTGGCAGATCATTCTATTCTGGAATGAACTCTGTCCGGATTATCGTTTGACCGGGTCCTGGTGCCCGCTCTAGCATCGTTCCAGTCCACGCCAACCCTGCCCATTCATGATCAAATCGCATCAACCCACGGCCGGTTCCTTTGTCTGCGCAGACGACATCCGCACGCGCTTTTCGCGCGCCATGTCCAGCATGTACCGTCAGGAAGTGCCGCAATACGGCGCCCTGATCGACTTGGTAGCCGACATCAACACGCGCACGCTGGACGCCCAACCCACGTTACGCGCGCAGATGACGCATGCGGGTGAGCTGGAGCGACTGGATGTGGAGCGCCACGGCGCCATCCGCGTCGGCACAGCAGCCGAGCTGGCGACGCTGCGACGGCTGTTTGCCGTCATGGGCATGGAGCCAGTGGGCTACTACGATTTGTCGGTGGCGGGTGTTCCTGTGCACTCCACGGCGTTTCGTCCGGTGGCCGATGCTGCATTGGCGGCCAATCCGTTCCGCGTGTTCACGTCGTTGCTGCGGCTGGAGCTGATTGCCGATCCTGGCTTGCGCGAGAAGGCGGCAACCATCCTGGCACGCCGCCAGATCTTCACGCCGCGCGTGCTGGAATTGATCGCGCAGTGCGAGACCGATGGAGGCCTCTGCGACGCAGATGCCGATGCCTTCGTGCTCGAGGCGCTGGAGACCTTCCGCTGGCACAGCACCGCAACCGTCGACGCCGAAACCTACCGCGCCCTGCAGGCGGCTCACCGCCTGGTGGCCGACGTGGTTTGCTTCCGGGGGCCGCACATCAACCACCTGACGCCACGTACGCTCGACATCGACGCTGCGCAGGCCGCCATGCCCGCGCGCGGCATGGATGCCAAGGATGTGGTGGAAGGCCCGCCGCGACGCGATTGCCCCATCCTGCTGCGCCAGACCAGCTTCAAGGCGTTGCAGGAAACCGTGCGCTTTACTGATGATGCCGGTGCGCATACGGCGCGCTTTGGCGAGATCGAGCAGCGCGGCGTCGCCCTGACGCGCAAGGGTCGTGCGCTGTACGACCAGCTGCTGGCCGAGGTGCGTGACATGGGCAATGCCGGCAGCGCCGCGCCGGATTACGAGAGTCGACTGGCACTGGCGTTCCGCGCCTTTCCGGACACCCATGAGGCACTGCGCGCCCAAGGCCTGGCCTACTACCGCTACAGCCTGACGGCATCGGGCAAGGCAGCGCAGATCGACGCCGAAGCGTCGTTGGATGTGCTGCTGGCCAAAGGCTGGGCGCAAGCCGATCCCATCACGTATGAAGACTTCCTGCCGGTGAGCGCGGCGGGCATCTTCCAGTCCAACCTGGGCGGCGAAGAGCAGAAGCAGTATCAGGCCCATGCCGCACAGCAAGCGTTTGAAGCCGCGCTGGGTGGGCTCGTGCATGACGAAATCGCGTTATACGAAGCGGCACAGCAACGCTCGGTCGACCAGTTGCGCGCCGCGCTGCGCGGCATGCCCGTCGTGGATGCCGCAGCATGATCGACATGCCGGCCTTTGCCGCCCCGTTTGCGCAACCTGCGGGCTCGCCCATCCGCGAGCTGTTCCCCTACCTCAGTCAGCCGGGGATGATCTCGCTGGCCGGCGGCTATCCGTCGCCCAGCCTGTTCGATGCCGAAGGGCTGGCACACGCCGCCGCCCGGGCCATGACGGGCGATGCGCAAACGCTGCAGTACGGCGCAACGGAAGGGTTGCCGATCCTCCGCACTGCGCTGGCTGCCCTGATGCGCGAACGCGGCATTCAGTCCGGTGCTGAACAGGTGATGGTGACCACAGGCTCACAGCAAGCATTCGACCTGCTGGTACGCGTGCTGATCGAACCAGGGGATACGGTTCTGGTGGAGGTGCCTGCCTATCCAGCCACGCTGCAAGCCTTGCGCCTGGCGCAAGCGCACATCGTGCCCGTGCCGATGGACGAGCACGGCCTGCAAGCCGACGCACTGGCCGCGTTGCTACGCCAGCTGCCCGCGAAGCAGCGTCCGAAGCTGCTCTACACCGTACCGAACTTCTCCAACCCTCGGGGCACGCTGCTAGCCGCCGAGCGCCGTGAGGCCCTGGTGCAACTGGCCTGCACCCATGGCTTCTGGGTGGTAGAAGACGATCCGTACGGCGAGCTGCAATTCGACACCGCTGACGCGCCGGATGGCAGCACGCCACCGATGCCGCCCACGCTGCGCACCATAGGCGACCGATTGGCAGATGGCGGCGTGAACCCGGTGGTGTATCTCTCCAGCCTGTCCAAAACCGTTGCCCCGGCACTGCGGGTAGGCTGGATGCTGGCCGACAGCAGCCTGCTGCGCCGTTGCGCCGTCGCCAAGCAGACGGTGGACCTGTGTACATCGCCACTGGCGCAGATGGTGGCCGCCCGCTACCTGGAAAGCGGACGCTACCCGGCCACGGTACAGCGTGCCCGCATCGAATATCAGCGGCGCATGCAGGCCCTGGTGCAAGGCATCGCTTCCAGCTTGAACGGCTGCGTGCATTGCGCGCCGCCAGCGGGCGGCATGTTCGTCTGGGCCACGTTTGCACAGTCGATCGCCCCACAGGCGCTGTTCGATGCCGCTGTCGCCCAGCAGGTGCTGTATGTACCCGGCAAGGCGTTCTACCCCGACAGCGCGCCGCACCACACCATGCGCCTGTCCTTCGCCGCGCCCGACGTGCCGCAGATCGAGCAAGCCGTGCAGCGGCTCGCTGCGGCCGTGACTGAACTCCTGCACTGACAGCCCCCTCGACTGACAACCCTCATCGCCGTTGCCATGACACCCGACAACCTGATCCCTGCCTTGCGCGACATCGTGGGGGCCGCCCATGTTCTGACCGGCGATGCGTGCATCGAATTCGAAACCGATTGGCGCCAGCGTGTGCGCGGCAAGGCGTACTGCGTAGTACGACCCGCCTGTACCGCAGAAGTGGCCAAGGTGATGCGTGCATGCGCCCAGGCCGGCGTCTCGATCGTGCCGCAGGGTGGCAACACCGGCCTCGTCGAAGGCTCGGTGCCCAATGCCGACGGCGAGCAGATCATCCTGAGCCTGCGCCGCATGCAGGCCGTACGCGCCATCGACCTCGCCAACATGACGGTCACGGTGGAAGCGGGCTGCGTGCTCCAGTCTCTGCAGGAGGCGGTGCACGAGGCGGGGTTGCTGTTTCCGCTGAGCCTGGGTGCAGAGGGCAGTTGCACCATCGGCGGCAACCTGGCGACCAACGCGGGCGGCACGCAGGTGGTGCGCTACGGCAACGCGCGCGAGCTATGCCTGGGGCTGGAAGTGGTGCTGGCTGACGGGCAAGTCTGGGAAGGCCTGCAGGGCCTGCGCAAGGACAACACCGGCTATGACCTGCGCAACCTGTTCATCGGCAGCGAAGGCACGCTGGGCATCATCACGGCGGCCACGCTGCGGCTGTATCCGCAACCCGCAGCGCAGCTGACAGCGTGGGCAGCCGTGCCCTCGCTGGAGGCGGCCACGGCGTTGCTGGCCTTGTCGCACCGGCATCTGTCTTCCGCACTCACGGGCTTTGAAGTGATGAACCAGGGAGCGCTCAAGCTCGTTGACGCGCACTACCCCCATCTACGCGTGCCGATGTGGCGCGAGACGATGTGGTGCGTCTTGCTGGAAGCGTCCGACAGCGAATCCGAAGCACACGCCAGAGCGCGGTTTGAACACCTGCTGCAAACAGCGATGGAAGACGACATCGTGACCGACGCGATCATCGCCGAGAACATCCGCCAGGCGCATGATCTGTGGCACATCCGCGAGAGCATCACG
The DNA here is from genome assembly GCF_958415495.1 of Ralstonia flaminis. Lineage (NCBI taxonomy): Bacteria > Pseudomonadati > Pseudomonadota > Betaproteobacteria > Burkholderiales > Burkholderiaceae > Ralstonia > Ralstonia flaminis. The sequence goes on from NZ_CATZLL010000002.1 coordinate 108,894, forward strand.
TTGGCGCAGGCGGCCGAGGGCCTCAACATCAAGCACGATGTGTCTGTGCCGATCTCACGCATTCCCGAGTTCGTGGCGCAAACCGATGCACAACTCCAAGCACTGGCGCCGGGCGTGCGGCTGATCAACTTCGGGCACCTGGGCGATGGGAACCTGCACTACAACATGCAGGCGCCGGCTGGTGCAGATGCGGCCGCGTTCATCGCGGCGCATGAGGCGGCGATCAGCGATGCGGTCTATCAGGCCGTTCACCGGTTTGGCGGCTCGATCTCGGCAGAGCACGGCATTGGTGCGCTCAAGCGCGACAAGCTTCCGCACTACAAGACGCCTGTGGCCCTGCAACTGATGCGCACCATCAAGCAGGCGCTGGACCCGCAGTGCTTGCTGAATCCGGGCCGGGTGCTGGCCGCAGAACCCACTCAGTGAGCCGAATCAGATTGCCCCTCAAATCGCACGATACGCGTCGCTCACCGCCATGGAATGCATGGGCCGACGCAGCGTCGGATCAAACGGGTTGATCTGCGTGGTCAGCCGGTTGGCTTCGCGCAGCAGCATGTCAACCACGATGGGCAGACGTTCGGCGCTCAGGCGGTTGACCAGCGTGCCGACCGACAGCGCGGCAACCACGTTGCCGTTGCGATCGAACACTGGCACCGCAATACCGGCCATGCCCTCGAGCAACCCGTCGGTCTTGGCGCTGTAGCCGCGTTCGCGGGCCTTTCTGACTTCAGAGCGCAGGTAGACCTCGTCGTACACGCTGTAGTGCCGGATGCGCGGCAGGTTGTAGCGCAGCACCTCTTCCTGCTCGGCTTCCGGCAGGTGCGCGAGGATCACCATCGCGCCCTGGCCCACGCCCAGTTCCACGCGGCCGCCCACATCGCCCGTGAAGGTGCGGATCGGGTACTGGCCTTCTACGCGATCAAGGCAAACCGCGTCGAAACCCGAACGCACCAGCAGCAGCACCGTGTCGCCCAGGCTGGCATTCAGGCGCAGCAGGGCCGGCCTGGCCACTGTGCGCAGATCGTTCACCGTGCCTGCCTGGGCCGCCAGGCAGAACAGATCCAGGCTCAGCCGGTACAGCTTGTTCTGTTGATCCTGCTCGACCATGCCTTCCTGCGTCAGGCCCTGCAGCAGACGGTGCGTCGTGGCAGGGGTCATGCCCAGCGTCTTGGCCAGGTAGGTGACACGCACACCTTGGTGCTGCTGCTCCGCCATGGTGCGCAGGATCTGGAAGGTGCGGTGCATGGCGCTGCGCTGATGCGCGTCGTCTTCGAAATCAGAAGCCATGAAGCTGGAATGGAGCGAATTTGGTGGATCGATTGTATTCCGTTAAACGGAATAACTTGGAGAAATATTCCGTTTACAGCGTATACACCTAGGAAAATTCAACGACCTGGCACGTGCATTGCAATAGCATATCCATATTCTTCAGACAGAGAAGTGCGGCGCTTAGGACCCAGAACTAAGGCCCCGTCGCAAAGGATGACCGATGAGTTTTCTGCGCCTCAACCATGTCTCCAAGCAGTACGGCGACCTCCGTGTGGTTCAAGACTTCAACCTGGAGGTGCACAAGGGCGAGTTCGTCTCGCTGCTCGGCCCCTCGGGCTGCGGCAAGACCACGACCCTGCAGATGATCGCGGGCTTTGCAGAGGTGTCTGCCGGCACGATCGAGCTGGACGGCAAGAACATCACCCGTGCCAAGGCCAACGCGCGCGGCCTGGGGATCGTGTTCCAGACCTACGCGCTGTTCCCGCACATGACGGTGCGCGAGAACGTGGAATTCGGTCTGGAGATGCGCAAGTGCCCGCCGGCCGAACGCCGCGAGCGCGCCATGCAGACGCTGGCGCTGGTGCATCTGGACAAGCACGTCGACCGCTATCCGCGCGAGCTCTCCGGCGGCCAGCGCCAGCGTGTTGCCCTGGCACGGGCGCTGGTCATCAAGCCGCCGGTACTGCTGCTGGATGAGCCGTTGTCCAACCTGGACGCCAAGCTGCGTGAAGAGATGCAGTTCGAGCTGCGCGAAATCCAGCGCAAGGTGGGTACGACCACCATCATGGTCACGCACGATCAGGCCGAGGCCATGTCGATCAGCGACCGCGTGGTCGTCATGGAGGCCGGACGCATCACGCAAGTGGATACACCGCTCACGGTATATGAGCATCCGCGCAATGCGTTCATCTCCACCTTTGTCGGCAAGGCCAATCTGCTGCATGCCTCGGTGGTATCGGGCAACAATGGTGAGATGCACGCCGCCGTGGGGTCGGTACAGGTGGCGCTGCCGCCGGGCACCCTGACCGGCAATTCGGGCAACTCGGTCGTACTGGCGCTGCGCCCCGAAAAGATGACCTGTACCGCCGACGGCACCGGCCGATGCGAAGGCCGCGTGACCGAACGCTTCTTCCTCGGCAATCAGTGGATGTACACCGTCGACACGCCGCTGGGTGCGTTGCTGGTGTCGGCCGTCAACGATGGCGATGCGCCGTGCGATGTCGGCCAGACCGTGGGCGTGGATTGGCAGGACCGCTATGTTCGCGTGATTGGCGCGGAGGTCGCAGTATGACCCGTCGATTCAATTGGGTGCCATGGAGCATGACGGGCCCTGCGCTGGCGCTGTTCACCGTGATGCTGTTGGTACCGCTGGCGTTGAGCGCGGTGCTGTCCTTCAACGCCTTTGATGCCGATAAGGGGCCTATCGCGGGCACCTTCACGTTTGCGCATTACCTGCACGTGGTGCAGGACCCGTACTACTACGAAATCTTCTGGCGCACGCTGCGCATCTCCGCACTGGTGACGGTGGTGTGCATTCTGGTCGGCGCGCCAGAGGCCTACATCCTGAGCCGGATGGGCAAACCCTGGCGCTCGATCTTTCTGCTCGTCATCCTGGCGCCGCTGCTGATTTCGGTAGTAGTGCGTGCGTTCGGCTGGAGCATGCTGCTCGGCCCTGAAGGACTGATCAACAGCTTGCTCAAGGCTATCGGTATCGGCCCGGTCAAGCTGCTGTACAACGAGACAGCCATCGTGATTGCGCTGGTGCACGTGATGTTGCCCTTCATGGTGATCCCCGTGTGGACGTCGCTGCAGAAGCTCGACCCGTGGGTGGAGAACGCCGCGCTCTCGCTGTCCGCATCGCACTTCACCACCTTGCGCCGTGTGGTGCTGCCTCAGGTCATGCCGGGCATTCTCTCGGGCAGCCTGATCGTGTTTGGTCTGTCGGCCAGTTCATTCGCCATTCCGGGTCTGCTGGGTGGGCGCCGCGTGAAGATGGTGGCCACACTCATCTATGACGAGTACCTGAACGAGCTCAACTGGCCGCTGGGTGCGGCCATTGCGCTGATTCTGCTGGCGGCCAATCTGATCATCATGCTGGGGTGGAACCGCATGATCGAAAGCCGCTACAAGAAAACGCTGGGCTGAGGGGGCGCACATGCAAAAGAACGGACCCCTCGCGCTCGCTTTCAACGCGCTCGTCATCACCTTCATGCTGGCGCCGCTGGTGATCGTGTGCATCGTCGCCTTCACCCCGGAAGAAACGCTCACGCTGCCGACCAGCCATGTCTCGCTGCGCTGGTTTGACCAGGTGCTGCATCACCCAGATTTTGTGCAGTCGTTCTGGAACAGCCTGTGGCTGGGTGTGGCGGCTGCCACCCTCTCCACTGCGTTGGCGGTGCCGGCGGCCATGGCCATCGTCCGCTCGCGGGCGCCGGGGCTGCAGTTTCTGCAGGGGTTGTTTTTGTCGCCGCTGATCATTCCGCACCTCGTGCTGGGCGTGGCGCTGCTGCGGATGTTTTCGCTGGTGGGCGGGCAAGGCAGCTTCGGCTGGCTGATCTTCGCGCACGCACTCATCGTCACGCCTTACACAATGCGGCTGGTGATGGCCGCGCTCGTGGGCTTCGATCACTCGGTGGAACATGCGGCCTACTCACTGGGCGCCAGCGGCTTTACGGTGTTCCGCCGCATGACGCTGCCGATGATCCTGCCGGGCATCACCGGTGGGTGGCTGCTGGCGTTCATCAACAGCTTTGATGAACTGACGATGTCCATCTTTGTGGTGTCGCCCGCCACCGTCACGCTGCCGGTACGCATGTACATGTACGCCACCGAATCGCTCGACCCGATGATGGCCGCCGTCTCGGCGCTGATCGTCTTCCTCACGCTGGCGCTGATGTTGCTGCTGGATAGGGTCTACGGCCTGGACCGCATCCTGATCGGCAAGCATTGAGACAGAGACCGCAATGAATGCTCCTGCAAGCCCGATAGCAGTTGCGCAACTCCAGCGCCTCAAGGAACGCAACCGCCCCACGGTGGCTTTCGTGCTGGATGGTCAGCCCGCTGAAGCACTGGCCGGCGACACCGTACTGACGGCGGTGCTCACGCAAACACGCCAATTGCGCATCAACGAATTCAGCCAGCAACCGCGTGCCGGCTTCTGTCTGATGGGCGCCTGCCAGGACTGCTGGGTGCGCCTGGCCGATGGCCGATCACTGCGCGCCTGCCAGACCATGATCGAGCCGGGCATGCATATCTGCACGCAGTTGGCCGCCAGCGAGGGAACTGCGCAATGGTGACGATGACTGTGCCCGTTGCGCCCACGTTGCAGCGTCAGAGCCAGCACGATTTGCCGCCCGTCATCATCGGTGCCGGGCCCGCAGGCGTGCGCGCGGCCGAAACCTTGCTGGCGCACGGCCTCAAACCCATCGTGCTGGACGAAGCGCCACGCGCGGGCGGCCAGATCTACCGTCGCCAACCCGATGGCTTTGGCCGCTCTGCTGCGGAGCTGTACGGCACCGAGGCCGCGCGGGCGCAGGCCGTGCATGCAACCTTCGACCGACTCCGCACGCAGATCGACTATCGCCCGCAGACCTTGGTGTGGAATGCACAGCCCGATCTGCTCGACCTGCTGCACGTACCCACGCGCGGCATCAGCAGCCTCGCCTGGCGCGACGTGATCGTGGCCACCGGCGCCACCGATCGCGTACTGCCCATCCCGGGTTGGACGCTGCCGGGGGTCTACACGCTGGGCGGCGCACAGGTCGCGCTCAAGTATCAAGGCTGCGCGATTGGCGATGCCGTGGTGTTTGCCGGCACCGGCCCCCTGCTGTACCTGGTGGCCAGCCAATACGCCAAGGCAGGGGCGAACGTGGTGGCGGTGCTCGACACGGCACCGGCTGCCGCGCGCTACAAGGCCGCGCCGGCCATGCTGGGCCAGCCTGCCGTCATGGCCAAGGGCATGGCGCTGGTCGCCTGGCTCAAGCTGCACGGCATTCCCATGCGCCACGGGGTGCGGTTGCTGCGTGCCGAGGGCGATGCGGCGGTTGAACATTTGGTGTGGCAAGACAGCGCCGGCCGCGAACAGCGCACCGCGTGTTCCGCCGTGGGCATGGGTTACGCCTTGCGCCCCGAAACCCAACTGGCTGATCTGCTGGGCTGCGCGTTCGAGTTCTCCACGCTGCACCGCTGTCATGTGCCCCGCATCGATGCGATGCGGCGCAGCTCGGTGACGGGCGTGTACCTGGCGGGCGATGGCGCCGGCATCATGGGCGCCGATGCCGCCGAGTCCTCAGGCGAGCTGGCGGCGCTCGCGCTACTGCAGGATCGACAGATCTCGATCGATACCGACCGCGTACGCCGCCTGCGTGCGCACCTGCAGAAAATCGAGCGATTCCGCCACGCGCTGGAAACGGCGTTTCCGTTTCCAGACGCGTGGGCTGCGCACGCCAGCGACGATCTGGTCGTATGCCGCTGCGAGAACGTCACCGCTGGCACGCTGCGCCAGACGGCCACCGAGTGTGGAGCACACGAACTGAACCGCCTCAAGGCGCTATGCCGCGTGGGCATGGGCCGTTGCCAAGGCCGTATGTGTGGTGCTGCGGCAGCAGAGATTCTGGCGCACGTACGCTCCGTACCGCTGGCACAGGTGGGCCGCCTGCGCGGTCAGGCGCCAATCAAACCGCTACCGCTGGATGTCACCGCCGGGGAGGACGAGCATGCATGAGCAACTGGCATGCGACGTAGCCATCATCGGTGGCGGCATCATGGGCAGCGCCACTGCCCTGTTCCTGCGCCAGCGTGGGCTGACGGTCGCACTGCTGGAGCGTGACCTGTGCGGCTCGCGCTCCAGCGGCGTCAACTTCGGCGGCGTGCGGCGCCAGGGCCGCGCCGTCGAGCAGTTGCCGCTCGCGCAGCGCTCACACCAGATCTGGGGGCGTCTCACCGAGCTGATCGGCACCGAGGCGGAGTACGAGCGCAGCGGGCACTTCAAGATCGCCCGCTGCGTCGCTGATATGGAATCGCTGGCCGGCTATGCCGAGCGCAGCGCGGGTTTCGGCCTAGGCCTGCAGTTGATCGAGGGCCGCGCCGCGCTGCAAAAATACTTCCCGATGGGGGGCGATCAGATTGTCGGCGGCTCGCTGTGCCCGGAGGACGGGCAGGCCAATCCGCGCCTGCTGTCTCCCGCATTTGCCCGCGCCGCGCAGGCTGCCGGCGCCGATGTGCGCGAGCATGCGCCGGTGCTGTCGGTCGAGCACAACGGCACACGCTTCGTCGTACATGCGCGGCAGCATGATCGGGACCTGGAGATCAAGGCCCCCGTTCTGGTCAACTGTGCCGGCGCCTGGGCAGCACAGTTTGCTGCGCAGTGGGGCGAGCCGGTACCCATGTTCACCATCCCGCCCACGATGGGCGTGACCGAGCCCTTACCCTTCTTCCTACCGTGGAGCCTCGGCGTGGAAGGCGGTGGCATCTACTGCCGCCAGGTGCGGCGCGGCAACGTGGTGTTCGGTGGCGGGCGCGGCTACCTGCTGGACGATCAACGCGCACGGTCATCGCACGTGGCGATCCTGCGCCAGTTGCCGCAACTGGCCACGCTGCTGCCACAGCTCAAGGACGCGCACATCATCCGCACCTGGAGTGGCACGGAAGGCAACCTACCGGATGACCAACCCGTGATCGGCGCCAGCGCCCGTCGCCCTGGTCTGTTCCATGCCTTTGGCTTTGCCGGTGCCGGCTTCCAGCTCGGCCCCGGTGTGGGCGATGTCATGGCCGAGTTGATTGCCGAAGGCCACACCACCACGCCGATCGAGCCCTTTTCCATCCACCGTTTTCTGCCACCCGCCGCTTGATGAAGTTGAAGCACTTGATGCCCCTGGAGACCACCATGCTTGTGAAACACGCACACACGTCAATCACGTCCATCATTGCCGCGGCGGCCGGTGCTGCCCTGCTCGCCGCCGGCGCTGCCCATGCCGAAACCAAGACGCTGTACATCGGCATGAATGGCGGCAACATGGAGCGCACCTACACGCAGTTCGTGTTCCCGCCGTTCGAGAAGGCCAACAACGTCAAGGTGGTCGTCGTGCCCGGCACCTCGACCGACATCCTCGCCAAGGCCCAGGCCACCAAGGGCAAAGCGCAGATGCACGTGATGACGCTGGATGACGGCGTCATGTTCCGCGCGATCGGCATGGGGCTGTGCGAGAAGCTCAAGCCCTCGGCCAACCTGTCAGCCGTGCCCGCCATTGCCCACCTCAAGGGCGATTACGCAGTGGGCCTATCGATGGGCCTGACGGGTCTCGCCTACAGCACCAAGATCTTTGCCGACAAGGGCTGGACCCCGCCCACCTCGTGGGGCGACCTGGCTGACCCGAAATACAAGGGCAAGGTGGTCGTGCAGTCCATGCCGGCATCGTCGTTTGGGCTGGACGCTTTCCTGATGTTCAACCGGCTCAAGGGCGGCACGGAAAAGAACGTCGACCCGGCATTCAAGGCATGGCCCACCACCATCGGCCCGAACGTGATCGAGTACATCCCCAACTCGTCGAAAGTGGTGGAGATGATGCAGGCAGGCGATGCGGCGCTGTTCCCCTACACGCTCACGCAGGTTGAGCTGATGAAGTCCAAGGGCATTCCGATGGAGTTCGTCGCGCCCAAGGAAGGCGCCGTCGTTCTGCTGACTGCGCAGTGCGTGCTGGCCAACAACCCGGATGCCGATCTCGCACAGAAGCTGGCGGACTACCTGATCAGCCCCGAGGCGCAGGCCCTCGCCATGGAAAACGGTTCCTACAACCCAGTCAATCCGAAGGCACCGCTCAAGGGCAAGGCTGCGGAAGAGCAAAACAAGATGAACGGCATTCTCAAGACCGCCGTGGCCTTGGACTGGGACGTCATCAACGCTGAGCGCCCAGAGTGGAGCAAGCGCTGGAACCGCGTGGTCGAGCGTTGATCGCCCGGCAAGCGCACACTGATCAGTTGAACACGAAAGAACAGTAAGGATGGATGTATGGCAGATTCCCGCACACGATTGCAAACAGTACTGAACGCCCTGGGCCTGGACTTGAAGACCTACGAAGGCACGGACTGGACGAGCCGCGCCCCACGTGACGGTTCCGTATTGGCCGGCGTCAAGTCGCACACCGCCGAGCAGGCGCAGACCGCCATCCAGAGCGCACACACGGCGTATCTGACGTGGCGTGCCGTACCCGCTCCGGTGCGCGGTGAGCTGGTGCGCCGCCTGGGCGAGGCGCTTCGCACGCACAAGGCAGCCCTGGGCGAACTCGTATCACTGGAGGCAGGCAAGATCGCCTCCGAAGGCCTGGGCGAAGTACAGGAGATGATCGACATCTGCGATTTCGCGGTCGGCCTGTCGCGGCAACTGCACGGCTTGACCATCGCCAGCGAGCGGCCCGGGCACCGCATGATGGAGACCTGGCACCCGATGGGCGTGGTGGGCATCATCTCGGCGTTCAACTTCCCGGTGGCGGTGTGGTCGTGGAACGCGGCGCTCGCCCTGGTATGCGGCAATGCCATCGTCTGGAAACCGTCAGAGAAGACACCGCTGACCGCCATTGCGTGCCAGCACCTGATGCAACAGGTGGTGGATGCGTTCAATCAGGAGAAACCAGACGCCATTCCTGCAGGGCTGAGCCAGTTGCTGATCGGCGGGCGCGACGTGGGCGAGGCGCTGGTGGCCAGCCACCTTGTGCCGGTGGTCAGCGCCACGGGCTCGACCCGCATGGGCCGTCAAGTTGGCGTGAAGGTGGCGGAGCGCTTTGGTCGTTCGATTCTGGAGCTGGGCGGCAACAACGCGATGATCGTCACGCCCTCGGCCGATCTGGAACTGGCGGCCCGCGCGATCACCTTTGCCGCCGTGGGCACGGCAGGCCAGCGCTGCACCTCATTGCGCCGCCTGATCGTGCACCGCTCGGTGGCCGACACGCTGCTGGCACGCCTGGAAAAGATCTACCAGAGCATTGCCATTGGCGACCCGCTGGCCAACGGCACGCTGGTTGGCCCGCTGATCGACCAGGCCGCTTTCGATGGCATGCAACAGGCATTGGCACAGGCACGCACCGAAGGTGGCACAGTGCTCGGCGGCGAACGCGTGCGTGAAGAACTCGGTGCCGATGCCTGGTACGTGCGCCCCGCGCTGGTCAAAATGCCCAAGCCGACCAACGTGATGCAAAGCGAGACCTTCGCGCCCATCCTGTACGTGGTGGTGTACGACGGCGACACCGACGAGGCCATCGCGATCCAGAACGGTGTGCCGCAAGGCCTGTCGTCGGCCATCTTCACGGGCAGCCTGACCGATGCCGAGCGCTTCATGTCGTCGGCAGGCAGCGACTGCGGCATAGCCAACGTCAACATTGGCACTTCGGGCGCCGAGATCGGCAGCGCGTTTGGCGGCGAGAAGGAAACCGGCGGCGGCCGTGAGTCCGGCTCGGACGCGTGGAAGGGCTACATGCGCCGCGCCACCAACACCATCAACTACAGCGGCGCGCTGCCGCTGGCGCAGGGCGTCCGGTTCGACGTGTGACGACCAGGCGGCGACGAGGTCGGCTGTCGAACCTCGTCGTCTTCTTGCCGCTCAGCGCAGGGGGACGTGTCTGGAAGCGTTCCATGAAACCGCTGGCATGCTCTCCAGGTGTGGGCGCAAGATCGCGTCTTCAGCCCCATGACGGTGTGGATGGCACCGACAGCGCAGGCAATGCGCCCCCCCACTCCGGTGACAAGCCGGTCGCAATCGCTTTCCTGTGCTTCAATGCAGTTCGACTGCAACACTGCACCCACATGAAGCGCTTCGACGACCTGTACCTCTTCACGCGCGTGGTGGAGGCCGGTGGCTTTTCCGCCGCCGAGCGCGCCACGGGCATCCCCAAGTCACGCCTGAGCCGGCGCATTGCCGAACTGGAAACGCAGCTGGGCACGCGGCTGCTGCAGCGTTCCAGCCATCGCGTATCGGTCACGCCGGTGGGCGAGGCGGTGTATCGGCATGCACGCGACATGGCTGATGCATCTGCTGCCATCGAAGCACTGGCGGGCGCAGCGCGCAGCGAACCTGCCGGGGTGTTGCGCGTGGGCACGTCGCCGCTGCTGGCCGAGACCTTGCTCGCCGGCTGGCTGGCCGAGTTTGCCGATGCCCACCCAAAGCTGCGCATCGAACTGGACCTCTCCAACACCTATGTCGACCTGATCGAACAACGCATCGACGTTGCCATTCGCGCGGCCACCGGGCCACTGCCGTCGCGCGACGTGGTGGCACGCCATCTGGCGGCCTCGCCGCGTGTGCTGGTGGGCAGTCCCACGTTGCTTGCCCGCGTGGAAGCGCCAAGCACGCCAGCGGATCTCGACAACCTGCCGTGCCTTGGTCAGGGCACACTTGCGCGCAGCCGTGACTGGGTTCTGCAGGATACGCGCGGCCATCGGCTGGCACTGCCCATCCGGCCGCGCTTTGCCGCCGACAACATCATCACGTTGCGCGAAGCGGCCATCGCCGGACTGGGCCTTGCCATCTTGCCTCAGCACTGCTGCTATGAGGCGCTTGTTGATGGCCGCTTGCAGACTGTGCTGCCGAGCTGGACGCCTGAGCCGGCCGACCTGCATGCGCTGTACCCATCGCGCGCGGGTGTGCCGCCTTCGGTGAAGGCGCTGGTGGCATTCCTGCGGGAGCGCTTTGCCAAGGAAGCCACCATGCAACCGATCAACTGAGGCCGGCCACTTACCTCACCACCCTGCCGAAAAAGTCGAGCATGCGCGCACCGATTTCCTCGTAGTGCGTCTCCAGCGCAAAGTGGCCGCTGTCGACAAAGTGCACTTCCGCATCCGGCAGGTCGCGCTTGAACGCCTCCGCGCCGGGCGGAATGAAGATGGCGTCATTGCGGCCCCATACCGCCAGCAACGGCGGACGATGCGAGCGGAAGTACGCGTGCAGCGCTGGATACAACGCCACGTTACTTGCGTAGTCCAGGAACAAGTCCATCTGGATGTCGCGCTGGCCCGCGCGGCCCAGGAAGTACTGATCCAGCAGATAGCCATCCGGTGCTAAGCGCGTCGGATCGGGCACGCCGTTCAGGTATTGCCATTGCGTCATCTCATCGGAGACCAGCGCGTGCAGCTCCCGGCGATGCGCTTCGTCCGGATTGGCCCAGTAGGCCTTGATTGGCGCCCATGGGCCCTCACCCAGGCCTTCTTCGTAGCCGTTGCCGTTTTGCGTGACGATGGCCGTGATGCGTTCCGGATGTGCCATCGCCAGGCGCCAGCCAGTCGGCGCACCGTAGTCGAACACGTAGATCGCATAGCGCGACAAGCCAAGCGCTTGCGTGAAGCCATCCACCACGTGCGCAAGGTTGTCGAAGGTATAGCGGAAACCCTCCGGCACCTGCGTCAAACCAAAGCCCGGCAGATCCGGTGCAACCACGTGATAGCGCTCGGCCAATTGCGGAATCAGGTCTCGGAACATGTGCGAGGCACTCGGGAAGCCGTGCAACAACAGCACGGTGGGCGCATCGGCCGGGCCGGCCTCGCGATAGAACACGTGCACACCCGCAACGTCTGCCGTGCGATGGCGGACGGCGGTGGGGGCATAGGCATCAGCAACGAGATCGGCCGGGTGGACTGGGGCGTTCATGACAGGGCTCCTGGTGAGATTTTGAGGAACAGCACCGAAGCCAATGTAACCAGTGAAATTATATTTTTCAAGTTACATGAAATTTTCCCATTGGTCGCATTCCGATCTGTGATGCAAAACAAAACGGGCACGCCGTATGGCGTGCCCGCGTGGGGAGTCCTGCAGCAGGAAAACTCAGGTGAGCCGCTCAAGTGCCTGGGTGGCGATGCGGCGTGTGATGACCTCGGCGGAGTCTTCCGTGGCCAGTTGAGCGCCCTGGCCCGACCACAGGTTGATGAAGTCGCCCGAGCCGATCGGCTCGGTTTTGGCGCGCAGCGGTGCCAACGAGCCACCGGCCGTCGGGAAGGCCGGCGCAAACGCACTCATCGGACCAATCTCACGCATCAACCGGTTAACGATGCCGCGCGCCGGGCGACCAGTGAACAGGTTGGTGAGTGCAGTATCCGCATCCGTCGCTCGCTTGAGTGCGGCGCGATGGATGGCCGACGTCTTCGCCTCGGGCGAGAGCATGTAAGCCGTGCCGATCTGTGCCGCCGACGCCCCCAGGGCAAACGCCGCCACCACGCCCCGCGCATCGCCAATGCCGCCCGCCGCGATCACCGGCACGCGCACCGCATCAACCACCTGTGGCACCAGCGCAAACGTGCCAACCTGCGATTCGATGGCCGTCGTGAGAAACATGCCGCGGTGCCCACCGGCCTCGTTGCCCATGGCGATAATGGCGTCCACACCGCGGGCTTCCAGCCAGCGTGCTTCTTCCACCGTCGTGGCGGCAGCCATGACCTTCGCGCCGGTGGCCTTCACGCGCGCCTGCAGTTCGGGCGCCGGCAGGCCGAAGTGGAAACTCACGACTTCGGGCTGGATCTCTTCAACCAGCGCACAGGTCGCTTCGTCAAACGGTGCACGGTTCACGGCCGGCGCCTGCGTGTTCAGGTCGATGCCGAACTCCGCGTAGTACGGCGCCAGATGCGCACGCCACTTGGCCTCACGCTCCGGGTCAGGCTGCGGCGGCGTGTGGCAAAAGAAATTCAGGTTGATCGGGCCGCGCACGGCCGCACGAAACTGCTCGACCTGCTGACGGATCTGGTCTGCGCTCAGCATCGCGCAGGCGATTGAACCGAGCCCTCCCGCGCGCGACACGGCAATCGCCAGCTCGGCGCCCCCCACGCCAGCCATCGGTCCAAGCACGATCGGCACATCGATGTTGAACAACGCCAGCACGCGGGCATCAGGCCATGCGCTCATGATCTTCTCCAGCAAGGGTCTTGGATGGAGACATGGTAATGCGGCTGCCTTTGTGCGCGATTCCGGTCGCGGAGGCCCATTCCACGATGTAACTGGAATAATTTACATATACGGTTACAATTGCGACATTGAAGCCGAAGCTCATTCCATGCCCCAGCCCGCCGCCGCATCGCCTGACTCACCCATGCTGATCGCCGACCACCCGGTGCTCGACATGCTCAACACCGTCGCCAACGTCGATGGGCAGCGGCGCGACTTCTGGCAAACCGATGAGGATGTCTCTGACTGGCTTGTGCGTGCCGGCTGGTTGACGGAACCACTGGCCGGCGGCTACCCGCCCGGCGTGCTGCTTGCCGTGGCGCGGCATCTGCGTGAGGTGATCCGTACGCTGGTGGAGGCGCGCAAGGCCGGTCAGCCTGCCAGCGCGGATGCGCTCAACGTCTTCCTGCGACAGGCACCCAGCCACCCTGTGCTGGTATGGGATGGCGACATCCCACGGGTAGACCGTCTGCGCCCAACCGATTCCGTCGAACAGCGCCTCGCCCCGCTGGCCGAAGCCGCCGCCCACCTGCTGGCGGAAGGCGACTTCCAGCTCGTGCGCATGTGCGAACACCCGGAATGCACGCTGTGGTTCTACGACCGCACCAAGTCGCACAAGCGCCGCTGGTGCAGCATGGCGGTCTGCGGCAACCGGCACAAAGTGGCGGAGTACCGCAAGCGCCAGCAAGGCTGACTCACGCCACCCGGTCGTTCCAACGCTGGAACGCCGCGTCGCCGCCACGCTGGCTGCGCGCGGGTCGGCAGCTTCGTAATCTGTTCTCCCGAAACATTGCCCTCTTTCAGGAGAACACCATGTCGCAAACCCAATCCCCCTCCGCACCGCGCCTGGCCGGCCGCACGGCCATCGTCACCGGCGGTTCGCGCGGTATCGGCGCAGCCGTTGCACGTCGACTGGCCGCCGATGGCGCACGCGTGGCCGTGGTCTATCGCAGCAACAGCAACGAAGCCAATGCGGTCGTCGAGTCCATCCGCAAGACGGGCGCAGAAGCCATCGCAGTACAGGCCGATGTAGCCGATGCAGCCTCCGTCAACACGATGGTCACCACAGTGCGCGAAGCCTTTGGCGCCATCGACATCCTCATCAACAATGCAGGCATCCTGGAGGGCCAGCCGGTGGGCGAGATCGATCAGACGTCGTTCGACGCGCAGTTCCGCACCAACGCCTTCTCGGTCATCCTTGTCACCCAGGCGGTGCTTCCACACGTGCCGGCACGCGGTGGGCACATCGTGAACGTGTCGTCGAGCCTGGTGTATCGACCGCGGGCGGGGCTGGCGGTGTATGCCGCAAGCAAGGCGGCTGTCGACGGACTCACGCATGCCTTTGCCGTCGAGCTGGGGCCGCGCAACATCACCGTCAACGCGGTGGCACCGGCGCTCACACGCACCGACATGACCGCGCCAATTCCCGACGAAGTGAAAGACCGCATGCGCGAATCGACCCCGCTGGGCCGCCTGGCCGAGCCCGAGGACATTGCAGACGCCATCGCCTTCCTCGCCTCAGACGACGCACGCTGGGTCACCGGCCGCACACTCAAGACGGACGGCGGCTTCATCTAAGAAGCCCACTGAAACGGCCATGCCTCTGGCACGTGCACCCAGACGGTTTGGCCGTACCCTGCCCTATGCGGCGCCTTGAATTTTTGTGAGCGGGCGGAAAAAAGAAGGAGGCTGTCTGAGCGCAGCGAGTTTGCCTCCTTCTCCGCCCGGTCACGGAAATTCAAGGAGTGGGTCGCCGCATCGGGCGCGCCTTTCTTTGCTTACTTTCTTTGGCAAGACAAAGAAAGTGAGTCGGCCCCGGCAGGGGACGAAACCGCTGCGCACCACCACCGCCAGTAAGCCTCAATCCGCGCCCACAAAACGCAGGCGCGGCACCCGCATTTACTCAGCCAGTTGCTTAACCAGGCGGTAGAGGAACTCCCGCCCGTCATACAACCGCGCGATCTCAATACGCTCATCCAGACCGTGCGTACGCAGGTCAGCCGGCTCAGTGAACAAACCCGACACGCCATACATCGGAATACCAGCATTGCGCATGAAGCGGCTATCGGTAGCGCCCGTGCTCATCGCCGGGATGACCGGCACATTCCACATCTGCTGCGTAAGCGTATCGACCGTCTTCACCAGATCGCCGTTGAGCGGCGACGCCGGGCTCGCGAGCGGCTTGTTGATGTAGCGCACGGCAATCTTGTCGTTACCGATCACCTGTTTGAGCTGACGATCAATGTCGGCCGGATCATCATGCGGCAGGATGCGGCAATTGACGGTTGCCTTGGCCGACTGCGGCAGCGCATTCTCGGCATGCCCGGCGTTGACCATGGTGGCAACACACGTGGTGCGCAACTGCGCGTTGTAGAACGGGATAGCCGACAAGCGATCAATCGCCGCCTGATCCGGCTTGCCCGTACCGACCGAGCGCATGTCGTCCGCCAGTTGCCCCGTGGCCAACGGCGCGCTGCGCGCGAAGTAAGTCTGCGTCACGTCCGCCAGCTTGACGGGAAACTGATACGCCCCCAGCCGGTCCAGCGCCGCCGACAGCGCGTACACCGGATTCGTCTTGGTCGGCACCGAGCTGTGGCCGCCCACGTCACGCACCTCCAGTTCGTAGGTGGTGTACATCTTTTCTGCCACCTGAATGCGGTGGAGCACCGGTTTGCCGCCGCGCAACTCGCCACCGCCGCCTTCGTTGATGCCGAATTCGGCCTTCACCAGCTCGGGCTTGTTATTGACGATCCAGTACGCGCCGTTGCTCGGCACATCGCCACGTTCTTCGTCGGTGGTCAGCGCGAGGATGATGTCGCGCGAGGGCTTGAAGCCCTCCTGCTTGAGCTGCCCCAGCACAGAGACAAACGCAGACGCCATCGCCTTGTCGTCAATCGAACCGCGCGCAGTGAAGTAGCCGTCGGTCTCCTGCAGCTTGAACGGATCGGTCTTCCAATCCTCACGCTTGGCTTCCACCACGTCGATATGGGCCAGCAGCAGAATCGGCTGCTTCGCACCGGTGCCCTTGTAGCGCAGCACCAGGTTGCCCTTCTTCGGGAAGGGCTCGATCACTTGCATGTCAGAAGCAGCAAAGCCCGCGTCGGCCAGGCGCTTTTCCATGGCACGTGCGGCCTTGGTGGTGTCACCCACCGAATGCGTCGTGTTGATCTCGACCAGCTCTTTGTAGATGTCGTGATAGCGCTGCTGCTCGGGCGTGAGCGTGGTGGGCGCAGGCTTGCTGGCGGGGATGGTCTGGGCGATCGCCCCGGCGCTGCATGCCAGTACGGCGGCAGACACAAGGGCACGAACAGAAACACGACGACACTGGAAACGCATGACACCTCCGAATAATCGTTATGAGTGCACCGCATAAAAAAAGCGGGGCCGACCCGAAGGTCGACCCCGCAGTGTAGCGCCGCAGCAGCCAGATTGCTGCCGGGGCAAACCATCGGGAAATGGTGTGTTACATCGCCACGCGGAACACCGCCACCGCACGGCGCAGCTCGTCAGCCTGCTCTTCCAGAGCCTGTGCGGCAGCGGCAGCTTGCTCGACCAATGCAGCGTTCTGCTGCGTCACGTCGTCCATCTGCGTGACGGCTTCGTTGATCTGCTCAATGCCACTGCTCTGCTCGGCCGAGCCCGCACTGATCTCACCCATGATGTCGGTCACGCGCTTCACCGCCACGACGATCTCTTCCATCGTCTTGCCAGCACGTGCCACCAGGTTCGAACCCGAATCCACACGCGTGGCGGAATCCTCGATCAGCGATTTGATTTCCTTGGCAGCACCCGCACTGCGCTGTGCCAGCGTGCGAACTTCACCAGCCACCACGGCAAAGCCGCGGCCTTGTTCACCCGCACGTGCAGCTTCCACTGCGGCATTCAGCGCCAGGATGTTGGTCTGGAAGGCGATGCCTTCAATCACCGCGATGATGTCGGTGATCTTGCGCGACGATTCGCTGATCTCGCCCATCGTTGCCACCACGTCCTGCACCACGGCACCGCCCTGCACAGCGATCTCGGAGGCACTCACCGCCAGCGCGCTGGCCTGACGGGCGTTGTCGGCGTTCTGCTTTACGATGCTGGTCAGCTCTTCCATGCTGGAAGCGGTTTCTTCCAGCGAGCTGGCCTGCTCTTCCGTACGTTGCGACAGGTTGGTGTTGCCGGCGGCAATCTGCTGCGTGGCCGAAGCAATCGACTCGCTGCCACGGCGCACCGTGACCACGGTCTCCTTCAGCTTGCCCTGCATCTGCTGCAGACCTTCCATCAGCACGCCCATCTCGTCACGCGAGTGAATGCGCACCTCGGTCGTCAAATTGCCGGCGGCAATCTCGCGGAAGTGCACCAGCATCTCTTCCAGCGGGCGCGAGATGGCTCGCGAGAGCACGACATAGCAGCCGATTGCCAGCGCCACACCCAGCCCGATCACGATCAGGAATTCCCACACCAACTGGGTGAAGAAGGACTGCGCATCCTTGTACGCCGCAGCCGAGACCTCGGTCTGGATGGCATCGAGGCGTTCCAGCTTGGTCAGGTACGGTGTGGAGAGTTCAAAGAGCTTGTCCAGCACGAGCGGCTTGGCGGCCTCCAGGTCATGACGCTTGAAGGCCTCGAACGTCGGCTCCATGCCTTGCTTCATGAACGCCTCGAGCGCAACCTTCGCCTCGCCGGCGGTGCGCTCTTCTTCAGCCGTGGCGAACGGCAGATCGTTGTAGGCCTTCCAGGCTGCCAAGCCTTCCTTGTAACGATCCTGGGCGGCACTCACCAGCGGTGCAATCTTGGCGTCGTCCGTTTCATAGATGGCACGATCGAGTGCGGTGCGTGCCTGCCCCACTCGCGCAATGGCCTGGCTCACCGCCCGCGCCGATGCGAGCTGATTGCCATAGGTTTCCTTGAGCGCCGCATTGGAGCGCAGATTGCCGTACAAACCGAGCGCACCGACGCCCGCCAGGAATACAGCCAGAACAAACAGCACCAGCGCCAGCCGGGCTTTGATGGAGAGCGTCTTCATATCTGCGGTCGATTGCTTGGGGAGAATGCTTTTGTGGGGTGCCTCGGGCTGCACCGACTTCAACCAAGCTAACGACAGATACTCAGCGATCTTTAATCACTGTAAGACGCGGTCACAACATCAGCGCGACGCAAAGCTTTGCACGCGTTCAATGTAATGAAAGCGCAAATCAGAACTGCATCCGGATCATCAATGCATTGGCCAGCGGCACACCGCGCACCATGACGGTCTGGCGTGCCATCACCGCAAACCCGTTGCGGGCAAAGAAGGCTTCGGCGCACAAACTCACGTGGGCCTGCACGCGCGGCTGGCGACGCTGCGCGGCCAGATTAAGAATGTGATTCATCAGGCGCTGCCCCACACCTTGCCGTGCGTGCGCCGCCGCCACGAAGAAGTGGTCGATGTAGCCGTTCACCTGTAGATCGGCGTAGCCCACGGGTTGCCCATCGATCTCGGCCACGAAGGGCTCGATACGGCGGATGCGTTCGGCCCACTGCGCGGTGTCGTAGTCAACGGGGGCCCAGGCTTCGATTTGCTCCGGGCTGTAGCGCCCGGCGGCGATTTCATGCACGGCAGAGTGGAAGATGGCGTGCAGGGCGAGCTCGTCGCCGGGTTCAAAGGCGCGGATCAGCGTGGGGCGATGCTGCAACGGTGTGTTCATGCTCATTGACCTGCATACGGCAAATCCATCGACGCTAACACGTCCTTGATGTGCTGCGCCGCCTGCTGAGCATTCTGGGCAGCCGGCACGGGTGGTTGCTGATCGGTCGACAGATTGCGCACGTGATCATCAATGCTGATGCCCGTGCCCAGCGGCGCCAACATCGCTGCCGATTCGTGCATGGCCCACTGGAAATCGTTGAGTGGTGCATTGCGCGCAGCCTGCAGGCCGACCGGGTCAGCAACCATGGTGCGGGCGACGATCGGGTCCCGGTTGTCATCCGGTGCGGTCAACTCCAGCACTTGAGCGAGGTCCGGCGCGCTCGCATCGCGGGCGGTGAGCGGTGTCTGGATGTTGTAGCGGTTGCGCAGCGTCTTGATGATGGCGGTGTGGTCGTACGGCTGCGCCACAGTCGAGCGAAAGACGGTGCCCCTGGGAATCCACGGCGACACCACCACCGCCGGCACGCGCACACCCAGCCGGTCAAACGCGAAGAGCTGCCCCGGCTGCGGCGGGCTGGGCGGCACGGCAGACGGCGGCGGCACGTGGTCATAGCAGCCGCCATGTTCGTCAAAGGTGACGACAAGCAGGGTCTGGTGCCACTGTGGCGAGTTGCGCAGCGCGTTATACACCTGGGCGACCAGCGCGTCGCCATAGCCGACATCGTGCGGCGGGTGCATGTCATTCGGCCAATCGAGATCGGCAAAGTAGCGCGGCTCGATAAAGCTGTAAGAGGGCAGCCTGCCGTTGGAGGCATCGTCCAGAAAATCGTCGAACAGGTGGAAGTGGTCTAGATGCATCCACAAGCGCGTGAGCGTGAGCGACTGCGCAAAGTCGTGGTAATAGACGCCCCAATCGTCCGGCACCACGCCGTCAAGCGCGTTGAACAGCGTCGGCATCAGATACGGAAAGTGCACCGGCGAGTTGTTCGGATAACCGTGCGCCGTGCCGGTGTGCACGAAGAAGCGGTTGGGCCACGTCTGGCACGGCGCGGCGGCAAACCACGCGTCACTCACGGCGTAGTTGCGTGCCAGCGTGGACAGTGCCGGCACCTGGTCCGACGTGAAGAAATGCATGATGTCGCGCGGGTCACCGCCGTTCTTGGCGTAGTTGGTGGTGAAACCCTGCATGGTGGGCGTCTGCCCCAGCGGAGTCTGCGCGCCAAAGAGTTGCTGGTTGATGTCGGTGAACAGCTCGCCCGGGTCGGGGCTGGGCAGCGTCATCACGTTGGGTGGCGCCGGCGTGGTCCACACGCGGATGGGTTCACCGCTGCCGTCGGGGTTGGTCTCGGTGCCGGAGAGCCCGTCAAACTCGGCGCTCTTGGGGTAGAGCGTGCCGAACAGGTTGTCGAATGACCGGTTCTCCAGCATCAGCACGACCACGTGCTGAATGACGCTCAAGCCTGGCATGATGGCCCCCTCGTCTCGTTGTGCAGTGGCCGCCATATCAAGGCCAGGGCGACCTGCGGCTCACTATAGGAAGAAACGAAGGGGACTGGCGCCGCGCTAGAGCCTACTTCTGTACCGCTGGCAGCACGCGCAACGCAATCAGCGCACTGCCCGCCGTCACCAGCCACACCACTGGCCACGACGACCACGCCAGGACATGCGGCAGGCACAGCGACGTCACCCCGAGCGCGGTAAAGGCGCCAGTATTGCCCAGGCCCAATGCCGTGCCGGCGCGCTGCACGCCAGCCATCGTCGCCATCTCGGTAAAACCCACCCCATGCCATGCCGACACGCTGATGCCGGCAACGACGATGGCCGCCACCAGTGCCGCACGCATGATCGACAGATCGATCGGCAGCGCAGCCGTCGCCCAGGCGACGCCAGCCAACACGACAAACAACACCACACTCAGCCGGGCACAGGCCAGCAGGTAAGCGCGGCGATTGCCGTGGCGATCCGTCCAGCGGCCGCTCCACACGCGCATGACTGCTGCACCGCCCTGCACCGCAGCCATCGTCAGGCTGAGCGTCAGCACGTTAGCGTGCGCAAAGTCACGCAGGAAAACGGTCGCGAAGGCAACAACCGCACCTTGCGGCACGCAGAGCAGGCCGATGGCCAGCGCCATGCGCCAGAGCATTGGATCGCGGAGTGGGCCACGTCCGGCGTCGGCGGCGGTCTTGGCGATGGTGGTCACGACGTCCGGCGCCTCATGCACCCACAACCACGTCAGCACCGCCGTCAACATGCAGGCCGCCGCCAGCACGCCATACACCACGGCAAACCCGGCGTGTGCAGCCAGGCTCGGCAACACCAGCGCCCCAATGCCGCCGCCCAGCGGCACAGCGGTCTGACGGATGCTCATGGCAAGGCCGCGCTCGCCCTCACGGAACCAGCCCATGACCGCGCGGCCGCTGGACCCATTCACGCTGCCACCCAGCAGACCCACGCTCAGCATGCCGGCCGCCAGCCACGTCAGCGGCGGCACACTGCCATGCATGGGCGCCACGAAGCACGCCATCACCAGCAACGCCAGCGCCGTCGCCCCAAGGCCCGCCAGCAGGACGGCACGGTCGCCCCAGCGGTCGGTCAGCAGGCCCCACGGCAGCTCACTGATGGCGATGCCCAACCCCAGCAGCCCAAGCGCGATGCCCAGCTCGGCATTGCCCAGGTGGTAAGCCGAGCGGATGAACACCGCCGTGGTCGGGATGCCCGAAAACGCGGCAGAAAAACTGGCATTGGCGGCCACGCCCACTCCCAGCACCTTCCAGCGGTGATGGCGTGAAGCGTGGGCGAAACCAGCGTGCGAAAGTGCGACGGCAGTCATGATCGACTCTCCAGCAGTGCATTTGACAGGTGCAGTCTGGCGGAGGAAGATCAGGCCTAAATGACGTTATTCCCTCATTTCAAGACATCATGCGCAGAATCGGCTTTCTGGTATTTCCGGGCTGCAGCCTGCTCGATTTCACAGGCCCGCTGACGGCCTTTGACGTGGCCAACCGCCTGGCGCCCCAGCCGGCCTACCGGATTGACGTGCTATCCGAAAACGGCGCACAGGTGCAGAGCGCGCCAGGCCTGGTCATGCAGACGCAGAAGCTGGACGACCCGGCCTTCGACACGCTCGTCATTTCGGGCGGCAACGGCCCGCGTGAGGACACGTTTTCCGCCGCGCTGATCGCCTTCGTGCAGGAAGCCGCGCAGCATTCGCGGCGTATGACGAGTGTGTGCTCCGGCGCGTTTGCGCTGGCTGCCGCAGGGTTGCTGGACGGCCGCCGCGCCACCACGCACTGGCGCATGGCCGCGCAGTTGCAGCGGCGCTATCCGCACGTTCAGGTGCAAAGCGATCACATCTTCATCCACGACGGCCCGGTGTGGACATCTGCCGGCATCTCGTCGGGCATTGACCTGGCGCTCGCGCTCATCGAAGAAGACCTGGGCGTTGATGTTTCCCGCGCGGTGGCTCGTGAACTGGTGGTGTATCACCGGCGGCCGGGTGGGCAGTCCCAGTTTTCAGCGCTGCTGGAGCTGGACCCGGCATCGAGCCGCATCGCACGTGCGTTGAGCTATGCGCGCGAGCACCTGCACGAAGCGCTCGATGTGGATCGCCTGGCGGAAGTGGCGCACCTGAGCCGCCGGCAGTTCGATCGCGCCTTCGCGGCCGAGACCGGCCAGACGCCCGCCAAAGCTGTCGAGAGACTGCGTGCGGAAGCCGCCCGCCCTCGCGTGGAATCTGGTGATGAATCCTTGGAGCAAGTGGCCCGCGCCGTTGGCTTTGCCGATCCGGAGCGCATGCGGCGTGCGTTCATCCGTGTGTTCGGGCAACCTCCGCAATCCGTGCGGCGTGGTGGCCGCTCGGACCGGTCACGACTGGCCGCGTAAAACGTGTCGACCACGACAAACCCGTTACCCTAGCGCGCTCAGCATCAACGCCTCTTGCTTGCCCCTATGTCCACCGACCACGCCCTGCCCTTGCTCTACAGCTACCGCCGCTGCCCGTACGCCATGCGTGCGCGCCTGGCGATGCTGCAGGCCAACCGGCGCTTCCAGACGTTTGAAATCGTGATGCGCGACAAGCCCGCCGCGCTGCTCGCGCTGTCGCCCAAGGGGACGGTGCCGGTGCTGCATCTGCCCGATGGCGGCGTGCTGGAAGAGAGCCTGGACATCATGCGCTGGGCGCTCGAATCGCCCGACCCCCAAGGCTGGTGGAGCCGCGCCCAGACTGACGACAACCTGAACCTGCTGCGCACCAACGATGGCGACTTCAAACGCCTGCTCGACCGCTACAAATACCCCGACCGCTATCCGGAAGATGGGCAATCGCGCGAGGCCGTGCGCGCGCAGGCGGTGACCACACTGCTGACCCCACTCGAAACAAGGCTACAGGCACAGCGGTATCTTGGCGGCGCAACGCCGTGCGCGACGGATCTGGCGATCTTTCCGTTCGTGCGGCAATTTGCGGCGGTGGAGCCGGACTGGTTTGCAGCGCAGCCCATGCCCGCGCTGCAGGCATGGCTGGCGGGTTGGTTGAGCAGCCGCCTGTTCGAGGTCTGCATGACCAAACAGCCTGTGCAAGCCGTTGCCGTGTTTCCCGAGTTTCAACCGGTCACCTGATACACCAACGCGGAGGCATTCATGAGCACGCACAACATGCAGGATCTGGCACCTGACAGCACCGCAGCACGCGTCGCCTTGTGGCGTGCCCTGCATGTTGAAGTCGACGCGCCACCGCATGTGCTGGAAGACAACGTCGGCTTGAAGCTGCTCGCGCCCGAGCCCGGCTGGCAGCAGCGCGGCGACATGCATCCGCAGTTCACGCGCCCCTTTCGCGCCTCCATCGTGGCGCGTGCACGCTTCATTGAAGACCTGGTCGTGGAGCAGGCGGCGCGGGGGCTGAGCCAGTACGTCATCCTCGGGGCGGGGCTCGACAGCTTTGCGCAACGCAGGCCGGACGTTGCGTCGCACCTCAAGGTGTTCGAGGTTGACCAGCCCAACCCGCAGGCATGGAAACGCCAGCGCCTGATCGAACTTGGCTTTGGCGTGCCCGATTGGCTGCGCTTTGTGCCGGTTGATTTCGAAGCGGGCGGGTCCTGGCAGGCGGGTCTTGCGGCAGCGGGCTTTGATGCGAACAAGCCAGCCGTCGTGGTGTCCACGGGTGTGAGCATGTATCTCACCAAAGAGGCGAATGCGGCCACGCTGCGCGAAGTGGCGACGCTGGCGCCGGGGTCGATGTTGGCGATGACGTTCCTGCTCCCGCTCGAAATGGCAGACCCCGACGTGCGCCCCGGGCTGGAAATGGCCGAGAAAGGCGCACGCGCCAGCGGCACGCCCTTCATCAGCTTCTTCACGCCAGCGCAGATCCTTGCGCTGGCCCGAGAAGCCGGTTTCAGCAAGGCGCAACACATCTCCGCCGCCGAACTGACTGAGCGCTACTTTGCCAACCGAACCGACGGCTTTCGCCCACCGAACAATGCCGAGGAACTGCTGGTCGCTACGGTCTAACGAGTCATACAGTCATCGCTCTCGAACAGGCCCAGGCAACGCTTTCAGCCCGATCCACAGCACACCAATGACGACATTGATGGGCACGCTAAGCACGCTTGGCACATAGAACAGCGCAGACAAGCCGGGCGTCTTGAGCCCCAGTTCAATCAGCCCGCCCATGGCATAGCAGAGCAGCCCGCACCAGATCCATCGTCGCATGTAGGCGAGCAACCAGTGCGCGTGCGCCTTGTTGAAACGCCACGCTGCGGAGCGTTCGAACAGGTTGCCGTGGCTGGCATCCTTGAACAGCCAGCCGAAGAAGAAGTAGCGATACAGCAGGGTGCAAAAAGCCAGCTCTTGCATGATGACTCCTTCACCTCCTCCAACTGCACGGAACCGATTCAATCCAGCGTATCAAGGAATCAGCGTATTTGAAGCCGATTCAACATCCTGCTCCATTACGGTGCAGCAAGGCGCTGCCGTATCAACTGCTCGACTATCGGGCGCAGCGCTTGCGCCACAACGCCATACCCCTTGGGCGTCAGGTGCTGGCCGTCGACCTGGTATTCCTCTAGCGGGGCAAGGTGGCTGAGTTCATCCACGGTCGGTACACCTAGCGGCGCGACCGCCTGCTGCTTGGCAGCATTGCCGCTCACGATCACACCGATCTTGCGTGCCTGCAGCCGTTGAACAACGGCAACGATGTTGTCTTCCGTATTGCCGCGGCTGGCCAGCGGACGCCGCGCGTTGTAGCGCGTGTCATTGCCGCCCGGTTGAAAGATCACGATGTCGGTGCCCTCCGGCACGGCAGCATCCACGCGTGACAGCGCTTCGGCCGTGGTCTGGCCGTTGGTGCCCTCGTTCCTGACTTCCACATCAAAGCCATCGCTGCGGAGCAATCTTTCCAGCTGCGCCGGATACGCGTCGCCGCGCGGCAGGTTCTTGCCATACGTGTTGCTGCCGCCAAAGGCCACGATATGGATGACACGCCCCACCTGGGCGTCACACGGTTTCGCATCCGCCCCAGCCTGACAAGGAGAAGGCGTTGTCTGCGCCCAACCCTCGCTCGCACACAGCAGGGCCACCACCAGCATCCAGCCACGCATCAGGTTCATCACGCCTCCAGCCTCTACGTATGCCACCACGATCTGCGGAGCATACGGATCGTATACCCGGCGTCGACCAGATTGCCTGCTTCGAAATGACGAAGTGCCGGCTCGCACCACGGCGGTGCGAACGCTCTCCATGCCGCTTCCCTGCCACTTCGCACGGTTTTTGTATGCGTTTGTATCTGTCACCCACCTCGATACGTGCCCTGACAGAAAGGGGGCCCGGGCGCTACGTGCGTGATACGTCCGCCGTCTTAAATGCGTCTCGTGGCCCGGCGCCGAACGCAAGCAAAGCGATCTCCGGCCGCGCAATCCCAACGCAAACCCTCTCTCCAAGGAACACGATCATGACCCGCATCGAGAACGTGCTGTACACCGCCAACGTCCACGTCACGGGTGGCCGCGACGGCCAAGCCCAGAGCAATGACGACCGCCTGAACCTGAAGCTCTCGCCCCCGGGCAGCAGCGGCCGCGGCACAAACCCCGAACAGTTGTTTGCTGCAGGGTGGTCAGCCTGCTTCATCGGCGCGATGGGCCGTGCTGCCAGCCAGATGAAGATCAGGCTGCCGGCAGACCTGGCACTGGATACCGAAGTGGACCTGGGCACCACCGACGATGCGTACTTCTTGCAGGCCCGCCTGAACGTCAGCCTGCCGGGTCTGGACCGCGAGGTCGCGCAAGCCGTGGTGGAAGCTGCCCACCAGCTCTGCCCGTACTCGAAGGCCATGCGCGGCAACATCCATGTCGAACTGAATCTGGTCTGACGCCACTCACAGCCAGCCTGGTTTGATTGGGCTGGCGCCCCCCTCAACTTTCTACAGGCTAGAGATCATGCGCATCGACTTACGCGCCGTCCTGGTGGCGATTGCCATTGGTGCGGCCTACTTTGCCACCACCGGCGCACGCGCCTACAGCCCATTCAGCGCACCTGCGGCCAGCGGAAGTGCTGCCCCAGAGTTCACCGGCATCGGCCAATGGCTGAATTCCCCACCGCTCACCATGAGCAGCCTGCGCGGCAAGGTGGTGCTGGTCGATTTCTGGACGTACTCGTGCATCAACTGCATCAACACGCTGCCGTACGTGAAGCAGTTGCACGAGAAGCACAAGGATCAAGGGCTCGTTGTGGTGGGCGTACACACGCCCGAGTACCCGTTCGAGAAGTCGACCGCGAATGTACAGGCCGCGCTCAAGCGCTTCGACATCCGCTATCCGGTGGCGCAGGACAACAGCTACGCCACGTGGACGGCCTTCCACAACCAGTACTGGCCCGCCCAGTACCTGATCGACGCCGATGGCCGCATCGTCTATCAGCACTTTGGCGAAGGGCGCTATGCAGAAACGGAAGCCGCCATCCAGAAGCTGCTGGCAGAACGCAAGCCGGCACAACCCACGCGTTGACGCCATCACCCCAAGGGGGATGACGCCTTGGGGTGTGGCGGAACGCGCCACCACGTGAGCACCACTGCCAGCAGAAACACGGCATAGCTCACGGCAAACACCCACAGCGGCAAGTCGTAGTAGAGCAGCGCGCTCACCCAGCGCTGGATGAAGCCGCTTGAACCGGCCGAACCGGTGCGCAGCCAATCCTCCAGCACCGTCAGCGGGCACGGCACATCAAGCACCGCCAGCCCGGCAACGATGCTGATGGCCGCGAGATGGACAAAGCGGAAAACGCGATCGCGCGCCCAACTGCGCCTGAGCGCGGCGCCTACCCAAACTGCGACCAGCCCGCCCACGATAAACAGGACGAGCACCGCATGCAGCACGAGCACGGCATCGGCCAAAGCAGCCATGGCGTCTGGGTACGCTCGATATTCGAAGATGCCTAGTTTCGCCCCAAAACCAGTATGGCGCTACGGTGCGGGGCTCAACTCGCCAGCTTCTTGAACGTCTCCAGCACAGCCTCCCCCTTGAAGGGTT
Organism: Ralstonia flaminis; assembly: GCF_958415495.1. NCBI lineage: Bacteria > Pseudomonadati > Pseudomonadota > Betaproteobacteria > Burkholderiales > Burkholderiaceae > Ralstonia > Ralstonia flaminis. The sequence continues at coordinate 136,204 of NZ_CATZLL010000002.1, forward strand.
TGACGATCCAGCCCTTCACACCAGCCGCCTTGCCGCGGTCCTTCATGGCCGGGCTGCTTTCCGTGGTGAGCATGATGACGTTGACTGTCTTGTTGCCCAGCTCGCCGCGCACCTTCTCAACCATCGTCAGGCCGTCCATGTTGGGCATGTTCACGTCGCTGATGACCAGTTTGAGGCCCGGGTTGGCCTTGATCTTTGCCAGGCCGTCCTTGCCATCCACGGCGGTATCCACCGCCAGGCCGTTCTTCTTCAGGAAGCCGGCCACCTCGTCGCGTACCGTGCTCGAATCGTCGACCACCAGAATCTTGCTCATGGGGTTTTCCTCTTTCTCAATCTGAATCAAAACAATTCCAGTTCACCGCTGGACTCGACTTCGTCACGCACGTCGGCCACGAAGTTCAGCGGTGCATGGGTGCACACACACACCGTGGCGGCCGCCCGCACGGCGTCATTGATCGTGACCGTATAGGCGGCCATGTACCCCGGCTTGAGCGCATCCAGGTACGCCAGGCAGCGCGCGCTCACCATATAGGGCGTCGACATGCCCAGGTCCGGAAACACTTGCAGCAGTTCCTGATTCACCGCCCCGCAGCACAGGTTGCCGATCTCCAGCAGCGCTTCCTCAAACGAACGGCCCGCGCCTTCTCCGGTGAAGTACGCACGCGTCGCCTCGTCTTCATCAAAGCGCAGCACCAGCAACAGACGGAATGCGATGGACGAGATGGTCAGGATCATGGCCTGCTCACCGCCAACGGCATCGCCCTGCGCTGCGGTGGCCACATCGCAGGTATCTTCCGCATGCAGTGCGAGCCTGGAGCGCGCGGCCTTGCGGAAGATGCGGTCGAAGCTGTCTTGCGCGTTACTGCTGATCACGTCGTATCTGCCTAGTGAAGCTGGGTTTGAAACTGGTTGGCCAGCGCCTCAACGCTCGACAACGACGCCGTGATCATCTTCCCGCCTGCCTGAATGTCCTGGAACGTGGCGGTGGTGGTCAGATCATTGAGGTGCAGGCTGTTGCGATAGCTCTTGGACAACTCTTCCGACCGCGCTGCAAGCGAACGCACCTCGCTGGCGACCACGGCAAAGCCACGCCCCGCGGTACCTGCACGCGCTGCCTCAATGGATGCATTGAGCGAAACGATCACCACATGGCGCACGATCGACTGCAACTCCTGGTTCTTGGCGTGCATGTCGTGGTTCTGTTCCATGAGCGAGATCATCTGCTCGTGCCAGCGCTCAAAAGTCAGTGCCAGGCCACGCAGGCGTGCAGCCTCGTCAGTAATCTGCCGGGCGCGGCTGGCCCATTGTTCCTTGGCCTCCGCAGCCGACTGCAGCTCGGTGCGCAACTGCTCGACAAGTTCTGCCTGGTCGGATGCAGCGCTCTGCATCTGCGCGACGGTGGCTTCCAGCCTCTGCACATCACGCGTGCCGGCCTCCACTTGCCCGGCTTGTTTCGCCAAGTCACTCGACAGTGCGGCGATGCGGTGTTCGGCGTCCCCCAGCATGCGGGCAACCGCGTTCACGCGGCGCTGCTGCGCCAGCCATACCATCACACCCAGCACCAAGCCGCCGGCCAGCGCGGCCAGAACAATCGATCCCATCACGACGCTTCCTTGTCCATATCCAGATGCATATCCGGCTGGCCACCGAGTGCCGCATTCACGCTGTCCACCGCAAAGCGCTCGGGCAGGCAGACCACGGTCTGGAACTGGCGAAACGCGGCGCCCTTGTGGTCATCGGTAAAACGCAGCTCGATGCGCCCCTGCTCGCGCTTGAGGAACTCCAGCACGGCATCCATGCCAACGCCCCGGCCAGACACTTCCGTCACGGTCTCGGCGGTTGAAAAACCCGGTCGGAAGATGAACTGCGCGATGTCCTCATCGCTCGGGCGCTCTTGCGCGCCAATCCAGCCGCGCTCCACAGCGATGTTGCGGATACGGTCGAGCGCCAGGCCGCGTCCGTCATCGCACAGCGTGATCTGCAACATGCCTTGGTCGACACCAACCTCAAGGTCGATCGTGCCGGCAGCCGATTTGCCCTGCGCCGTGCGCACATCAGCTGTTTCGATGCCGTGGTCGATGGAGTTGCGCAGCAGATGCGTGAATACGTTCTGCAGGATGCCGCCGGCCTCCGTGCGCACGCGGTAGCCGTTGTCGTCGATGCGCACTGCGGCCGGCTCCTTGCCCAGCTCGCGCGCCAGCGACGGCAGCGATTGCAGCACGCCCGACAACATCTCATCCACCGTTTCGCTGCCCAGCAGGCGCAGCAGGTGATAAACGGAATCGCGCATCGAGACCAGCTCGTACAGGCTGCCGGGGTTGGCCGACTCCAGCAGGCGCAGGCTTTCCTGAATACGCGCCATGGCGTCCGGCACCACCTGCACCGCACTGCCCTGGGCTGCACCACCCTTGCGGCCCAGCTTGTTTTCGTTGATGCGCGCGTAGTTCTCGATGGCCTCGCGCACGCGGGTCAGCTCTTGCATCAGCCAGTCCTGGTCCCACGTGTGCTCGCTGCCGGGCTCGCGCAGGGCATGGTAGGTCTGCTCGGTCTCATGCACCACGTTGGTCAAGTGCTGCAGGTTGTATGTACGCGCATTGCCTTTGATGGTGTGCATGTTGCGGAACAATGCCGCAATGGCCGCACTGTCGGCCTGCGAGTACTGGCGGATGATGCGTTCGTTCTCGTGCACGAAGCTGGTGGAGCTGTCGATGAAGTGCTGGAATTTCTCCTGGCTCACTGCCAGGATCTCGCCAATCATCTCCAGGTTGCGACGCTGCTCGCTGGCTTCAGCCGCCAGCTTGCGCAGCTCGGTCACATCACGCACACACAGCATCAGGCGCAGGATGGTGTCGCTCTCATCCGTAATGGCCGACCACGACAGGTCCAGCGTCTTCACGCGGCCATCCGGCATGCGCTTTTCCACTTCGCTCGCCAGCAAGTGCTGGTTGAAGGCGAAATTGATGACGTCCTGCCCCAGGCATGCATCCACCGCTGCGTCCACCTGCGACAGCGCATCGGCGCCCAGGCTGGTATCGGCAAAGATCAGGTCCATCAGCTTGCGGCCTGCAATCTCCTGCGTCTCGAAAATCGACTCCAGGTAGATCGAGTACTCCTCGTGCACCACCCCGCCATCGACCACCGTCAGAATGCCCTGCTGCATGTTCTGCAGCATCGCCTGAATGTCGGCCGTCTTCTGTTTGAGTAGCGCCTGGTTCTCCTGGATTTTCTCGATCATCTGGTTGAACGCCACTACCGAATGACCGATCTCGTCCATGCGGCCGACCGGCACGCGGCGCGTGAAATCCTGGCTGGTGGCGATTTCGCTCATTTCGCCCTGCATGCGCGTCAGCGGCCGGGTGATCTGGCGATACAACAGCATGCCGATGGCGGTCAGCAGCACGATGGCCACACCGCTCACCACACCAATGGTGGTGGCCGTGCTGGCGAGCTTGCCGTTGAGGCCGGCGATGGCGTCGTCCTTCTCGCGGTTCTTCTCAATGCGCAGCGTCTCAACAATCTTCTCCAGCACATCGCGATAGCTGGCCACATTGGCAAACAGGAAGGCCTGCGCAAGCTCGTTCTTGCCTTGCACCTTCATGTCGGTGGTCTGCTGGATGGCCTCAAAATAGCTGTCGACGGTTTCCTTGGCCTGCGTAACCAGCCCCTCCTGCGCGTGACTGTTGGCGCGCTTGGCCTGCACGTCCAGCGCGGCACGCAGCGCGGCTTCCTTGGTCTTCAGGTCTTCCTTGGCCTGGCTGACGATGTTGTCGTCGGGCGCATACACCAACACCATTGTCGCCAGTTGCACATCCTTGACGAGCGACACCAGGTCGGCCGACGCCAGCGCGCTCGGCACTACGCCCTCTGTCACCTGCTTGACCTCGGACGCACTGCTGCGAGTCTGGTAGACCGCATAACCGCCAATGGCCGCCAAGGCGACAAACATCAGCACGATCAGCAAAGTAATACGATGACGAATAGTCATTTGAAATTCTCTCGGTCCAATCGACACCCCCTTCAAAAGTGGGGGGCATCCTTATGCGTTACCGAACTTCGGAGGCGCAATTATTGGAGTCGAAAGATGACCAATCGATGACTGCCACAGCAGAAATCAGGGCATTGCAACATCGCGCCGCTGCGTGCGAGCATCGGACTGCACACCCGCATCCCGCTTGGGTTCTGGCTGAAATGGCCGCGCACCCTACTCAAGTGGGGAATTAACGGAAAAGGCTCAAGTTCTGAGTAATCTCGCCGTTAAATGAACGCCGCTTTATTATCTTTTTATTTTCAGATTCATTTTTCCAAAATCAACCCGGATTTCGGAAAAAAGGCGTTTCTAAGCTTTCCACTGAATATCTGCGGCCATACCCGCACAGCGTTGCCGATTGGCGACCGCCCCGCGTTCCTGCCAGAATGATCTGCTGATCCCACCAGGAGGCAGACCCCATGAAGAAAAGCGCACCGGAGAACGCGGCACCTGCATCTGAACTGATCGACGCGAAGATCGCTGAGCTGGATGATTGGCGCGGCGAGATGCTCGCCAAGCTGCGCGCGCTGATCCTGGCCGCCGACCCTGAGGTGGTTGAAGAATGGAAGTGGAGCGTGCCTGTCTGGTCGCACGACGGCATCCTCTGCACTGGCGAGACCTACAAGCAGACGGTAAAGATGACGTTTGCCAGGGGCGCTGCCGTACCGGACCCTGCAGGCCTCTTCAACTCAAGCCTGGATGGCAACACCCGGCGCGCGATTGATTTTCGCGAAGGCGACAAAGTAAACGAGAAAGCGCTGAAGGCACTCATCCGGGCCGCTGCTGCGCTGAACACGTCCACCGCACGGCGCTGAGGTTCGCGGTTCACGTTGGCTGTGCCAGAGCAGTTAACATACGGCCCCATCCAGGGCCGAACCCTGGCCAACCAACGGAGCATTCCCTGTGATTCAGCCAAGCAACGTATTCAAGGACAACCTCACCCAACTGCCCGCCATTGACGGCATTGAGCGCATCGACCTAGTCGATGGCAAGGGCGCCGTGGTGGCCGACATCGAGAACAAGCCCGGCAAGCAAGGCTCGCTGGCGGTGTATCACTATCTGCAGCAGGCCTTCGGCCAGCTCGACGCCAAGGCTGCCGAGCATGGCCTGGCCGTGTTTGCCGAGCACACGGTGGATGCACGCAACCGCCCCGGCGCCCACCCAAATGTTGATCGCCTGCTCGCCATCGCCGCCGGCGGTGAGGCGCTGCAGATCAACATCATCGCCCGCGCCTGACGGCTTCTCTCGCGCTGCGTGCTCAGGCTTGCAGCGCGAGCGACAGCATAGGATCGGTCAACTGATCGATCCCCTGGTGTGCGACGCGCTCAAGGCGATAGCCCACGTTGTAGACCGCGCGCAGCCGCACACCATTCTCTTCATGCAACCCGAGCTTGAGCCGCAAGCGTGAGATATGCGTATCGATCGTGCGCGTCATCTGCAGCGTCGTGCGCCCCCAAACCAGCGCGAAGATGTGGTTGCGCGACAGCGTGCGGTCCATGTTGGTGAACAGCAGCAGCACCAGGCGGGTTTCCGTATCCGTCAGGTCAGCCTGCTCGCCACAAACCTCGACGACGCGCCGGAACGGGCTGATCTCAAAGTTGCCGATGGTGAAGCTGGTCTGCTGAAAGCTCGCCGGATACACGCGCCGCAGAAGCGCGGTCACGCGCGCTGCAAACACCGCCGCCCCGGTGGGAATATCCACGTAGTCATCCGCGCCGCCGTTGAGCAGCTTGGCAATCTCGCCGGAGTCGAGCGTGCTGCCATACACCAGCAAAGGCACGCTGTGCTGCTGCCGGGCGCGCAACACTGCAAGCGCGTCCAGGCTATGTGCGCGGCTCAAACCGTTGTGCAGCACGACCAGATCGTATGAGGTCTGGTGAACGGTGCGCAGCAGCGCATCCAGGCTGAAAAAACGAACCACGTCGTGCCTGAGCTGCCCCAACGCGCATTCCACCCAGTCCCCTTCGATCGTGCCGGAATGAACAAGTGCGACATGCATGGCGATCCCTCTATCGTCTGAACTTAAGGCGCCCTCGGGGGGCGTCATCGTTACAGACTTTAAAGACCCGAAACCCAGCCGGATATTGGACGCGTACGAAATTGAGTCTGCCGCCGCCTCAGTTCGTGAGGTCAACCGGTGCACGCTGCTCGAACATATGCTCAGCATGCTCGGCCAACGCATCCAACTGCCGCAGGATTTCGTTGCCGGCCCCGCCTCGCAGCAGCAGGCCTTCCAGCTGTTGTGATGCCTCCACCAGTGCCACCTCACGCACCACAGCAAAACCGCCCTTGATGAAGTGCATGGACTTGGCCGCCTTGTGGAAGTCGGATTCCACCACGGCGGTACGCGCCTCGTGCATTGATGTGCGGAACGATGTGGTCAGCGCTGACCAGATCTCGTGCGACAGCGGGCCGCCGTTCTCCAGGCTGCTCACATTGGCCTGCGCCTTGTTCAGATGCTGCGCGACTTGGCTCTTGCGCTCGGCAATGGGCTGCAGCGCCTGCACCAGGGCGTCAATCGAAAGCGGCTTGACCAACATGTCCGTCATGCCGGCGGCCTCACACGCGGCACGCTCTTCCACGCTGGCATGCGCGGTCACGGCCAGAACAGGTAACGTCGCCCCCTGGTTGCGCAGGGCGCGGCACAGCGCAAAACCATCCATGCCAGGCATGCTCAGATCAGTCAGCACCACGTCGTACTGGCTTGCATTGAAGTGCTCCAGTGCTTCGCTGCCGCCCGCGGCGAGCGTGACATCGTGGCCAAGCAGCGTCAGCTGATCACGCAGCAGCAAGCGGTTCACCGGGTTGTCTTCTGCCACCAGCACACGCAGCACAGCCCCGTGCGCCTGCGCTGGACCCGGCACATCGTTCTGTGTGGGTACAGCAAACTCGCGGGCGCCGCCCAGCAACTGCATCAAGCTGCGCAAGCTGTAGCTGGAGATGACCATGCGTCCGGCATGGCGGGTTGGCTTGCGCGGCCCGTCGTCGATCACGTCGATGACACGTCGGGCGCGTGCCACCAATGCGTCCTCCTCCGCCAGCGGCCAGTTGCGTGAGCTGCCATGCACCAGCAGCACATCGCACCCGGTGGGCAACGCCGCCGGGGATGCACTCACCTGCACACGTGCACCGCGCGACTGCAGATGTGGCACCAGCGCCTGCGCCCAGACCTCGTCGCCGCACAGGAACGCGATGGCGACGCTCTGCAACGGCTGGGATGGCTGGGACACAGCATCAGCCCCGCTCGCCACTCCCAGCACCAGCTCAACAGTAAACGTCGAACCACGCCCCGGTGTGCTTTGCACCCGCACAGCCCCATGCATCAATTCGGCCAACCGACGGCACAGCGCGAGGCCCAGTCCGGTACCACCAAACTTGCGCGTGATGGAAGTGTCGGCCTGCGTGAAGGCTTGGAACAACGCGCTCTGCTTGTCTTCGGCAATACCGATGCCCGTGTCCGCCACCTTGAACGCCAGCCGCGCCTGCTCGCCGTGCCCGCTGAGCGGCTCTACCGCAATGCATACGCTACCCGCCTGTGTGAACTTGATGGCGTTGCTCAGCAGGTTGTTGAGAATCTGCCGCAAGCGTGTCGGATCGCCCAGGTAGCGTTGCGCGAGGGTGGGCGCAATTCGGTAATGCAGCGTCAGGTCCTTGGCCTCAGCCACTGGCAGGAAGACGGCGATGACCGACTCCACCACCTCCACCACATCAAACGGGATCGACTCCAGGTGCATCTGGCCGGCTTCGATCTTGGAGAAATCGAGAATATCGTCGATCAGTGCAACCAGCGTATGCGACGAGGTAGAGACCACTTCCAGCCGATCGCGCTCCACACCGTGCAGCGTTTGCGCGTGCTGGATGAGCTCGAGATTACCGAGAATGGCATTCAACGGCGTGCGAATCTCATGACTCATCGTGGCGAGAAACGAGGACTTGGCGCGGTTGGCCTCTTCCGCAGCAGTGCGGGCGTCGTTGAGCGCGCGCTCGGTCTGCTTGCGTGATGTGATGTCGATAAAGCTGCAGAGCAGCGCGTCTTCGCCCTGATACTTGGTGGGGACAAGATCGACATGCAGTTCGGCGATTCGCCCGCCCGGCCCATCGACTTCGATCTCGCGGCTGACTGCGGCGCCTGGTGCGTGGTGGTCTTCACGATACGCGCCCAGCAGCCTCCGGTGCAGTGGGTGGCCCTGGGTGTGGTAGTGGCCAGCCACCTCGTTCTGCAGCAGTAGTTCGCCCGACCCAAACGCAATCAGGCTCAGACCCACAGGCGCCGTCCCGATAATGGTGCGGCTCAGGTTCTCGCTTTCGTACACTCGCAGCGACTGAAGGTATGCAGGCCGGAACACGCGATAGTGGAACAGCAGTACAAAGGTCCAGATCAGGACCAACATGACCAGTACTGCGGCCACATACGCCCACAGAGAATCCTGCAGTGCGCTCAGGATCGTTCGCCACGAATAGGTGTAGACCAGCACCCAACCGGTTTCGGAAAGGGGCTCGCTGATCGTGAACACGCCGTCGTGATAGCTGCTGTCGGTTTGCGTGAGCCCGCGCTTCCACATGCCGTCCTGCACCACCTTCATCGTCAGCGCGTGAGCACGCTCTGGCGACGTCTCCTGACTGCCGAAACCTTCGAGCAGCACATCACCGCTCTTGGACAGCAGCAGCATGTTGCCGTCATACGGCGCCTGATCGAGCCGATTGGAAAGCACCCGGACCGGCAGATCGCTCACAAACACGATGAACGGCTTGTCACCGTCAAACGCCGGCTGCACGAGCTTGAACACGTTGTCGCCCGTAAACGGATCGGTATGCGGCGGTATCCACATGACCTTGCGGCTCTCCAGCAGCTTGCGGTCAACCTCAGGGTCATTCAGATCTCCAATATCCTTGGCCAACGCATGGATGAGCTCGGCCAGTGAATGCGCTTTCACGGCCTGCAGCGGATCGCCCGTTCTTGGCGGCGGCATGATCGATACGAACTTCTCGTCGGGCGAGTAGTAATAGCCGGTCAGCAGTTGACCCCGTTGGCGGGCACTGGCACTGGCGGTAAAGGCCTGTTCCTCGCTGAATGCAAGGTAATTGGAATAGGCCTCCGGCGCTTTGGCTCCCAGGTCTCCCAATGCAAGCTGGGGTTCAAGGCTGGGGTTGGCCCGAAGGTAAGCACGCCCCCCCTGCATCTTGAAATCACGCAGCAGGGCAGCGCGGGCGGGGCGATGTTCACCCCAGAGGAATTCCGCATTGATGACTCCGCGCTGAAGCGCGGCCTGCTTGGTCTCTACATCAATCAGCAGCAACGCCTTGTGGGTAATGAAGGTTTCTCGCCCGTCGGCAATGTAGTTCGAGATCTTTACGTAGGCCCCGATTCCAGCCACAACGAGAACCACCAGCGACAGCACGGCCGCACCGCCAAACAGCATGCCGCGTTGCATCTTGCCGAAGGCGCCCAGCTCCTTGAATCCGGGCACACGGCGCAGCCAATGCGGGGGTTGGGTCAACATGGTGTTCTTGGTGAATTTGACAAAGCGCTACTGTATTGCGCCGTTGCGGCCCTGTGCGTCTGCGCCGTGCTTTTTCGTACTTGTACGACGCATCTTGAGCCTTTCGATCTTGTCCTATTATGCGAACGGGCCGGGAGACCGACAATGCACTGCGCAATATTGTGCGTTCACTGTCCGAATATGCCAGTCAGATCGGTTACGCCTACGTCGTTGATTGGGCGATCACACCCCTGTCAACACAGACCCTTCTGGAGCCCGGGCGCCTTTCAGCGGCAAAGAAAAGCGCTCTATACTGCATTTGAATATGGTCTTACGTGTCCCCCTCCAGGATCGACGGGAATCCATCCTGTAAGGACGAAACGGGCTGGCAGAGCACCAGTAAGTACATCGCTGCGCGACAACAACAATCGCACCATCGCGTCAAACCGGGGAATCACATCACCATGAAGGATCCTGTTCGGCTGCTGCTGGCGGACGATCATCCAGCCATCATTGCAGGGGTGAAATTTGCTGTCGGCAATGCAGAAGGCATCGAGATCATCGGGACGTCACCAAGCTCGACCGAGATGGTCGCGTTCCTGGATCGAAACCCGTGCGACGTGCTGGTGACCGACTACGCCATGCCTGGCGGCAACTATGGCGACGGTATCCCGCTGCTTTCCTTCATCCTGCGCCGCTACCCCGGGGTGCGCGTGCTCGTGCTAACCATGATGGACAACCCCGCCGTGCTCTCGGCGATTGCCGCGACGGGTGTGCAGGGTGTTCTGAGCAAATCCGACGACCTCACGCACATCGTGCCGGCCGTGCATGCCGCCATGCTGGGGCAGTCGTACTTCTCGCCAACGGCACGGACCATTCTGGATACGTCCAAAGAGACACAAGGCCCGGGCACACAAACCCTGACGCGCCGCGAAAGCGAGGTGGTGCGACTGTTCGTGTCGGGGCTGTCGGTTGGGGAGATTGCCGAGCGGCTGCACCGCAGCAAGCAGACCGTCAGCACACAGAAGAACTCCGCCATGCGCAAGCTGGGCCTGGAACGTGAAGCCGACCTGTTCCGCTATGCGATTGAGACCGGCCTGGTTTCTGCCGCAACAACCACGCAGCCCGACGCCAAGATTTGAAGTTCACGTGGCTTTGCCGGCGCCCGCAACAAGCGGCTCCAGGCTGGCGCATTCTGCATGCTCCCATTCGTGCATTTGCGATCGCCGTTGATGCGGCGACGCAAGCATGAACTGATTCAGTTGAGTAAGAAATGCCCTCTGCTCCGCAGCAGAAAGCCGGGCAAAGCCAAGAAGAAGGTGTGCGAGAGGCAGGGAAGTCAGGGGCATCGTCTAAGCATCTTGAGGGCCGATCAAACATCGTTGCCTGATGGGATCGATTGTCGGATGAACCCCGCCCGCCCGTAATCGGACGACAACGAAATGCATTGCGCATCTCTACACACAGAGTTCGGCCCTGGTGAATACCGCTCGCCGCTGCAGCGCCTGTACTGAGGCACGATCCTCCTCGGCTGCGCCCAACCCCTCCCCCCGCTTCGTACGAGTACGAAATCAAGACGACTCAGTACGAGGTGCAGTCGTTTTAGTACTCGTCAGATAGTTTAAGAATCGTCTGAAAAATACAGTGACTCCCGTCAGATCAATCCATCTCAGGAGTCACCATGAACAAGACCTATCGCAGCATCTTCAACACGGCCACCGGCACCTGGGTGGCCGCCTCGGAAACCGCCAAGAGCCGCAGGAAGTCCGGTGGTCAGCGCACGCTGGCACGCGTTTCGGTTGTACTCGCCGCCGTAACGCTGAGCCTTGGCGCTACGCAGTCCTTCGCTTACGTTGCCGGTACGGGCGCGCAACAGGGCAATGCCAACAACACCGTCATTGGCGATAACGCCAACGGTAGCGCAGCAGGCTGCAACAGCACCTACCTGCCCGGCTCTGCATGCAGCACGATCATCGGTAACAGCGCCTCTTCAACGGCTGGAGCGACCACGGTCATCGGTGACCACGCCTCCGCAACGGGTTCCAACTCCACCGCGATCGGCGCGTACGCCAGTGCTGCACAATGGTCCCAAGCCATTGGAGCTGGCGCGGCAGCCACGGGTGGCTGGGCCACGGCCATTGGCCAAAGCGCTCAGGCGACCGCCACCAACACAACCGCAATCGGCACCAACTCCACGGCGCTCGGCAACGGCGCGACGGCGCTTGGCAGCGGCGCGCACGCCACGCAGCAAGATAGCTTTGCGATGGGTTGGAATGCCAATGCCACCGCGCAGGGTTCCATGGCTTTTGGCACAAGCGTAACGTCCGCTGGCGTCAACGCCGTGGCGCTGGGGATGGGAGCAAAAACAACTGCCAATGACTCCGTCGCCTTGGGCTCCGCCAGCGTGGCCGACCGTGCCAATACCATCTCGGTCGGCGCGCAAGGCAGCGAACGCCAAGTGGTGAACATGGCCGCCGGTGTTGCCGATACCGACGCGGTGAACGTCTCCCAGCTCAAGCCGGTGCTTACCGGACTGGGTGGCGGCGCATCCATTGACCCGGCCACCGGCGTGGTGACGGGCCCAACCTACAAGGTGCAGGGCGGTACGCAAGACAACGTTGGGGCAGCGCTCGACGCATTGAATGACGGTGTCAACGACCGCGTTGCTTACGACAAGAATGGCGACGGCAGTACCAACTACAACAGTGTGACGCTGGGCAATGGCCTTGCGTCTGGCCCGGTGGCACTACACAACGTGGCGCCAGGTGTCGCTGATCTGGACGCGGTGAACATGTCGCAGCTCAACGCGACCAACGCGCAGGTCGCACAAAACACCACGGCCATCGAGAACATGGCGAACGGCAGCCGATTCATTGCCGCGTTCCAGAACACGGGTACGGCGGCATCTGCGCCTGTAGGACCGAACTCGCTCGCCGTGGGACAAAGCGCAGTGGCCAGTGGAAACGCCGCCAACGCGTTCGGTTCCAGCGCCAGAGCAACCAACAACGGTGCCACCGCTGTTGGCAATAGCGCATCAGCAGGCGGAAACAACGCAACAGCAATCGGCTATGGCTCCAACGCATCCGGCGGAAACGCCTTTGCCATCGGTACGAGCTCCGCCGCGGCAGCGCAGGGTAGCGTTGCAATGGGTGCCAATGCCAAAGTAAACGCGAGCGCAAGCAGTTCAACCGCGCTGGGCTACGGTGCCACCGTGGCAGCAAACGTGACATCTGCTGTTGCGCTGGGCGCGAGCAGCACCAATACGCGCAGCAACACCGTTTCAATGGGCTCGACCGGAAACGAGCGCCAAGTCACCAACGTCGCTGCAGGCACGGCTGATACCGACGCAGTCAACGTCAACCAGCTCAGCGCGGCAACCACCCAGCTTGGCGATCAAATCACGACGGTGAACAACAACCTGACCACGCTCGGGGATCAGATCACCGCCGGCCAAATCGGGCTGGTGCTGCAGGCAGCTGCCGGTGCGGACCTCACGGTAGGTGCCGGCACGGACGGCACACGCGTGAACTTCGCCGACAAGGATGGCAACACCCGCACACTGGCCAACGTCAGCGATGGTATTGCCGACACCGACGCCGTGAACGTTGGCCAACTCAACACGACGGCCACGCAGCTTGGCGACCAGATCACGACCGTGAACAACAATGTGACCAAGCTGGGCGACCAGATCTCGTCCGGTCAAGTAGGCCTGGTACAGCAAGCTGCAGCCGGCGCTGACCTGACCGTCGGCGCCGGCACCGACGGCGCACGCGTGAACTTTGCCGACAGGAGCGGCGCAACCCGAACGCTGGCGAACGTCAGCGCGGGCACTGCCGCCACCGATGCGGTGAACGTTCAGCAACTGCGTACTGAACTGGCCAACGCCAGCGCAAGCGACATGGCCTACTTCCAGGCAGACGGCTGGAGCAACAAGGCAGACGTTGCCAAGGTTGCCGCTGGCTCCCGGGGCGTGGCGATTGGCGCCAATGCCAATGCAACCGGCGAGAACTCCGTTGCCCTGGGTGCGGACTCCGTTGCCGATCGTGACAACGTGGTCTCGGTGGGCTGGGGCATGGGCGGCAACGGCACGCGCCAGATCATCAACGTGGCCAATGGCAACGAGAACACCGACGCAGTGAATGTGCAGCAACTCAAGCCGGTCATTGCAGGCCTTGGCGGCGGCGCCAAGATTGACGCGAACACGGGCGTCGTCACCGGCCCGACGTACAACGTGCAGGGTGGCACGCAGAACGACGTTGGCACGGCACTTGACGCACTCGACACCGGACTGACGACTGCGCAAGGAGACATCGTCAATCTGGATGGCCGTGTCACGAACAACGAAACCAATATCACCAACCTGCAGAAGCAGATTGGCGACGGTTCGGTGGGCCTGGTGCAACAAGACGCGACCACCCGCAACATCACGGTGGCGGCTGGCACCGATGGGGGCGTGGTGGACTTCACCGGCACGGCAGGTGCACGCCAACTGACCGGCGTGGCCGACGGCACGGTGACCGACGGCAGCACCGACGCGGTGAATGGCTCGCAGCTGTACGCAACCAACCAGCAAGTGGCCAAGAACACGGGAGACATCACCACGATCAACTCCAACGTAACCGCCCTTGATGGCCGCGTGACGACCAACGAAACCAACATCACCAACCTGCAGAAGCAGATTGGCGATGGTTCGGTGGGCCTGGTGCAACAAGACACGACCACCCGCAACATCACCGTGGCCGCTGGCACCGACGGAAGCGTGGTGGATTTGACCGGCACGGCGGGCGCACGCAAGCTGACGGGGGTGGCGAACGGCTCGGACGATCACGATGCAGTGAATGTGAGCCAGCTCAAGCAGAGCGGTTTGATCGACAACAACGGCAATGCGCTGGCAGCCGTGACGTATGACGTGAACACAGACGGTTCGGTCAACTACAGCAGCGTGACGCTTGGCGGCCAGAATGCAGCAGGCCCGGTGCAGCTCCATAACGTCGCAGATGGCACGGCAGAAACCGACGCCGTGAACCTGCGCCAACTCAAGCAAGCCGGCCTGGTCGACAACAACGGCAACACGCTGGACGCCGTGACCTACGACGCAGGTTCAAACCGCACGCAGGTCACCTTCGGCAATGCGGGGGCACCGGTGCTGCTGTCGAACGTGCAAGCCGGCATGGCGGATACGGACGCGGCCAATGTCGGCCAGTTGCGTGGCCTGGCCAGCGGGCTGGGCGGCGGAGCCGGGATCGGTGCAGACGGTGCATACATCGCGCCGAGCTATACCTTCAACGACGTGACCTACAACAACGTGGGTGATGCCTTGAGCGGGTTGGCAACGCAGATTGGCCAGACCGGCGACCGCATCACCACGGTTGAGAAAGTGATCTCCACGGGTGAGTCCAACGCACACGTTGCCACCAGCGGCGATCAAGCCAACGCGGCCTCGGCAACCGGCGGCGACGCGGTGGCAATTGGTGCCGGCGCCTCGGCATCGAACACGAACAGCGTGGCGCTGGGCGCGGGCTCGACCACAGATCGTGACAACACGGTCTCGGTCGGCTCGGCCGGCAGCGAGCGCGCCATCACCAACGTGGCAGATGCCGTGATGAGCACCGATGCCGTCAACAAGCGCACGATGGATACAGCAGTGGCAGGCGCCAAGAGCTACACCGACCAGCAGATCGGCATGGTGCAGCAAGCACTGGGAGATGTCTCGCGCAAGGCCTACTCCGGCATTGCCGGTGCCACGGCGCTCACCATGATCCCGGATGTGGATCAGGGCAAGACGATTGCGGTGGGCGTAGGCGTGGGCTCGTATCAGGGCTATGCAGCATCTGCCATCGGGGTGAGCGCGCGCCTGAACGATCGCATCAAGGTCAAGATGGGCGCGAGTGTGAGCGGTGCAGGCACCACCTACGGCGCAGGCGCGTCGTATCAGTGGTAACGCAGTCAATCAATCGATCGATCGGCACAGAACGGCCCCCGTCTTTGGGGGCCGTTTTCTCGCCACCGATCCGGACGTGTGTTGAATCCAATGAAAACTCCCATTCGACTGTTGCTGGCTGACGATCACCCCGCCGTCATCGCCGGCGTGCGCGCGGCGATCGAGCCAATCAGCGACATCAGCATCATCGATACGGCCTGTAGCTCCACCGAGGTGGTCGCACTCCTGGATCGCCAGCCGTGCGACGTGCTGCTGACCGACTACGCCATGCCCGGCGGGGATTACGGCGACGGTGTTCCGTTGCTCTCATTCCTCATGCGTCGCTACCCGGCCTTGCCCATTGTCGTGCTGACGATGCTGGACAACCCGGCAATCCTGTCGGGAATCATCGCCACAGGTGTACAGGGCGTGCTGAGCAAATCCGACGATGTCGAACACATCGTGCTTGGGGTGCGCTCCGCGATGGGGGGGAAGACGTACTTCTCGCCAACCATGCAAGCGATCTTCAACACAACGCGCGAGTTGCAAGGCCCCGGCATGCGCCCCCTGAGCCGCCGAGAGACCGAGGTTGTCCGCCTGTTCGTGTCGGGCTTGTCGATTGGTGAGATCGCGCAGCGCCTGCAAAGAGGCAAGCAGACCGTCAGCACGCAGAAGATGATGGCCATGCGAAAGCTCGGCATTGAGCGCGAAGCAGACCTGTTCCGCTATGCCATCGAGGTGGGATTGGTCTCTTCATCGGCAGCACTGCCGGATGCCCATCCGCGGTCCTGACACGCACGTCCTCCCGGTTTCGTTGTCAGCGTGCACCTCGCAGTGCATTTCGAACGCGTCCGATTTCGGACTGACGGCGTACTGCCAATAATCGCATCGCGTGCACAAACACCGCATCGCATCTAACAACTTCTTTGAACTGAAATCCCATGAAAAAAGCTCTCGCAGCCGCTGCACTTGCAGCCCTGTCCGCATCCGCCCTTGCTGCCGGCACCGGCAACCCGGGCACCATCACGTTCAACGGTGAAATCGTTGCAGGCGCCTGCGGCATCAGCGGCGACACGCTGGACCAGACCGTCTCGCTGGGCCAGGTTCCGGCCAACACGTTCGCCAAGCTGGGGGACCGTTCGCAAGCCACGCCGTTCAACATCCAGCTGACCGACTGCGACACGACCACCGCCAAGAACGCGTTCTTCACGTTCACCGGCACGGCCGACACGGTCACCCCGGGCCTGTTCGCCACCACCGGCAGCGCCAGCAACGTGGGTGTGCGCCTGCAAAGTGCCGCCGGCGAATACCTGGACAACGGCACCGAACAGAAGGCCCCGGTTGTGCTGTCCAACGGCAACAACACCGTTCAGTTCGCTGCCATGTACGAAGCGACCGCCGCAACGGTCACGCCGGGCCTGGCCAACTCGGTGGCCAACTTCACCGTGCGTTACCAGTAAAGACAGTGCTACGTGCGCCCGACACATCGGGTGCACTTTTGGGGGGCGCGAGCCCCCTTTTTTCTTCCTTTTCTCCGCCTCGCCTGCCGGAAGTGCCCCCCCGGCCTCATCGACGTGAACCTCAAGCTACGCGTGCTCTGCGCCAGCCTTGCCGCCCTCGGTCTAGCAGCACATGCTCGGGCGACCGAATTCAATTCATCGTTCCTCAGCATCGATGGGGCAAACGACGTGGACCTCTCGCAGTTCGCGCGCGCAGACTACACACCACCGGGCACCTACCTGCTGGACGTGGTACTCAACGGTCAGCTGCTGCAACGCGAGAGCATCGTGTTCGTGCCGTCATCGTCAGATCCCGGCATCAGCCAAGCCTGCCTGCCGGCAGCCCTGGTGGATCAGTTTGGCTTGAAAGCAGCCATTCGAAACGCATTGCCCACTACGCAGGAGAGCAACTGTGTCGACCTCGGCACCATTGAAGGCGCCTCTGTCCGGCACAACAAGGGCAAGGGGCAGCTCCAGATCACAGTGCCGCAGGTGGCACTGGAATATGCAGACCCGAACTACATTCCGCCGCAGCGTTGGAGTGATGGCATTCCGGGCGCGATGCTCGACTATCGCGTCATCGGCACCACACAGAATGCACCCGGCGGAACCACCAATACGCTGCAAGCCTACGGCACAGTCGGCGCAAATGCGGGCGGCTGGCGCCTGCGGGGCGACTATCAAGCGCAGACATCCTCTGGCTCGGCGGCCAACTTTGGCGGCTCAAGCAGCGCGTTCCAGTTCAATCGCCTGTACGCCTATCGCGCGCTGCCCAGCATTCAGTCGACGATCTCGCTCGGGCAGACGTACCTGAGCTCCGACATCTTTGACACGTTCGCACTGGACGGTGCAGCCATCCAGAGCGACGACCGCATGTTGCCGCCCGGCATGCGCGGATACGCCGCGCCAATCACCGGCGTGGCACGCACATACGCCATGGTGACGGTATCGCAGCAGGGGCGCGTGCTGTATGCCACGCGCGTGCCCCCCGGTGCGTTTGCGTTGCAGGATTTTTCCGCCAACGTGCAAGGCACGCTGGACGTCACCGTGCAGGAAGAAGATGGGTCGGAGCAGCACTTCACCGTCACCACCGCTGCGGTGCCTTTCCTCGCACGCGAGGGAGAATTGCGCTACAAGGCCGCCGCGGGCCAGCCGCGCTTGTTTGGTGGGAATGGCATCTCGCCCACCTTCGGTTTTGTTGAAGCCGCTTATGGCCTTCCTCACGAGCTGACGGTCTACGGCGGTGCCATCGGGGCAGACGGCTATGCATCGGTAGCGTCTGGCATGGGTAAGAACCTGGGCAAACTGGGCGCTATCTCTGCAGACGTGACCTTCGCCCGTGCCCGCCTATGGTGGAACGGCGATACGCAAACGGGCCGCTCGTATCGCTTCAACTACGCCAAGCATTTCGACACGCTCGATTCGGACCTGCGCTTTTTCGGTTACCGCTTTTCTGATCGCACCTACACCAGCTTCCCGCAATTCTTTGGCGACCCGACCGCTGCCGGCCTGGCTGGCAGCCGCCAACGGGTTTCCTTGTCATTGGCCAAACGACTGGGCGATGTCTCAGCCTTCTTGTCGTTGGACCACACCAGCTATTGGAACCGCTCGCCGGATGATCGCCTTGGGTTGACGCTGACGCGCACGGTGTCGATCGGCTCGGTACGCAACATCTCGCTCAACGTGTCGGCGTACCGCACGCGCGGCGTGACGGGCAACGGCAATCAGGTCTTCCTGGCGATGACGATTCCGCTGGGCAACCGCCAAGTGGTGTCGACCAGCGTCACATCCTCCAGCACGGGCGGCACCAACATCAGCACGGGCTACTCCGGCGGTGACGACCATGGACTGAGCTATGCCGCCTACGCCGGCACCAACGACGGTCGTGCATCGTTCAGCGCCAACGTGCGCAAGCAGACCAGCGCGGTGCAAGTCAATGCGCAGGCCTCGGCCACCGGCAATGCCTACAGCGCAGCCTCGCTTGAGTTGGATGGCTCCTTGGTGGCAACGCAATACGGGATCGAGCCGCACGCGGTCGGCACCAATGGTGATACGCGTCTCCTTGTTTCGTCTGACGGCGTGCCGGATGTGGCCTTCTCCGGCTCGCAGGCCAGGACGGACGCCCGCGGCTATGCCGTGATCGGCTCGGTGGCGCCGTTCAACCCGTATGACGCTCGCGTCAATACCAACGCCATGTCACTGGAGACCACGGTGGCCAATCCTGTACAGCGCGTCGTCCTGACGGATGGCGCCATCGGCTTCCTGCGCTTTGACGCCACGCACGGAAGCAACGCCTTGGTGGCACTGACACTGCCATCGGGCAAAGAAGTGCCGTTTGGGGCTTCCGTCATCGACCTGACCAGCGGCAAGGAGTTGGGCATCGTTGGCGAACATGGCGTCGTGTATCTCGCAGGCGTTCGAGCGGACACCGTGCTGTCCGTCCGGCAGGCGGACCATGCCGTCTGTGAAGTCGGCCCCGTCAAGCAAACGCTCCACCTGACGCCAGACCCCATCCCGATGTCCTGCGTGGCGTCGGCCCCCCCCACTCCGACACCCTCATCATGAAGCGACGCTTTCCTACCCATTTCTACCGGCTAGCCGGTATTGCCCTCACGCTGCAACTGTGTGCCGCAGCCGCTCAGGCTGCCGTGGTGCCGGATCGCACCCGAGTCATCTATAACGCCGATGCGCAATCGGAAAGCCTGACCATCGCCAACAAGAGCACGACCTACCCCTACGTCGTGCAGTCATGGATTGAAGACAGCGCTGGCAAACGCATCACATCGCCATTCATGGTGCTGCCGCCACTGCAGCGCATCGAGCCAAACGAGCGCAACGTCCTGCGTATCGTGAAACTGCCGGGCGATGCGCTGCCCACCGACCGCGAATCGGTGTTCTACCTGAACGTACGCGAGATCCCACCCAAGACCGACGCGCAGAACGCGATCCAGATCGCCCTGCACTCCAAGATCAAGCTGTTCTATCGGCCCAAGGGTGTACAGCCCAAGCAGGATGAAGATGTGTCTCTGGCGATGACGCTGCGGCTGGATGCTGCACATCACAAGCTGGTGTTCGATAACCCGACGCCTTATCACGTCACCGTGGTTGAGTTGGCCGCCGGTGAAGAGAAGAAGACGCTCAAGTTCGACGCTGTGATGATCGAGCCCAAGGCCAATGCCGAAGTGGACTTCACCGGCACGTTGCCCAGCACGCTCTATGTGTCGCACATGAACGATTGGGGCGGGCAGAACGCTGTCAAGTATGCGTGTGACGCCACCCTTTGCCGGAGCGTGCAGCCATGACAACGCATTGCGGCTTCTTGCGGCGGGCGGTACTGCAAGCACTGCTTGGCCTGGCTTTTCTCTTGGGCTCGCATTCGGCACTGGCAGTGCGCTGCCTCACCTCGGGCGGTGCTGATCAATTCATCGAACCCATCGGCTCGGTCCAAACCTATCCGGTCAACGCTCCCGATGGTTACGTCATCTGGATCTCGCCCACCCGCACTACCACGGGTGTCTGCTACAAGGATCTGGGCGGCGGGTCCTTGACCTACGACGATCCGATCTCCTTCTATGCCAACCCGGCCAAGATGGACCCAGCTGCATGGGGGCTGGAAATCGGTATCCGTTACAACGGCGTCGACTACTTTGGTGCGGGCAATCTGCCCGGCACGGGCGTGCCAACAGGCTATGTGGTGCCGCCCTGCTCAAGCAGCGACTATTCTGCGGGCCTCTGCCCGAAGGTTCCGGTCAGCATCAGCTATCAGGTGGTGGTACGCAAGCGTGGTACCTGGGTGGGTGTGCCGCAAGACACCTATCCAGCATTCCAGTTCGATGGTCTGAATGGCATCAACTGCTGCAACACGAGTTTCCGGTACATCCTGAGCGGGCTGGACAACCTGAAACCCACGCCGTGCATCGTTGATGTAACCGTCACACCTGAGCCCGGCATTGTCGACTTCGGGCAAGTGCAGGCCACACCCACGGGGTTCTCACCGACCGCCCCCGCCAAGCCGTTCAGTCTGGCGCTGAACAAGACGCAGTGCACAACAGGGGTCAACATCAACGGCTACTTTGAAACCGCCAATCCGGTGCAGAACAACCTGATCCTGCCCACGGCCGACAGCAACTTCGGCATCAGCATCCAGGATCAGCACGGACAGCAGTTGCCGATCGGCGAGCCGTTTCCGCTGGCGAATTTTGGTGCCACCGACACTCACATCGACGTGCCCATGAGCGCCACGCTCAAACCGCTCGGCGCGCCGAAGATCGGGCCATTCACAGCCGTGGTGACAGTGCAGATCCTGTACGACTGACAGGGCGGCGGCACCGCTCAGGCAGCGCGGATACCTGATAATGTTCGCCACCGCCTACCTCTCGACCGCCAACTCATGAAGCCCACCCGGATCCTGCTGGCCGCCAGTGCCGCCCTGTTGGTCGCACTGCCCGCTGTGGCGCTTGCCTTCGTCAAGCCGCTGCGGGTTGTTGCTCCATCGCTCATGCCGGGGGTGTCCTGCCCGTTGCCCAACATCTGCACCGACAACGTTGCCAGCCTGAGCGAAGCACAACAGCTGTACCAGGATGGCTACACCCACGCCGCGAACGCTGTCGGGCCGTTTCAGCGGGCGCCGCGCATGGTGTTCTGCACGACATCGACTTGCGCCGATACGTTCGGCATTGGGCGCCGTGCGGCAGAAGCCGTGGGCAACCTGGGCCTGGTCATTGCGCCACGCGGGTGGAAAACCTATTACGTGACACACGAGTTGATCCATTTCCGGCAAGCAGAAGTGCTGGGCAACTATGCGGTGGCCACCCGCCCCGGATGGCTGATCGAGGGCATGGCCTATGCGTTGAGCGACGACCCCAGGCACCCGCTGGGCGAGCCCTTTGAGCAATGGCGATCCCGCTTTGAAGCCTGGCATGCAACCCTCGGCACACGCGACCTGTGGGACGCGGCAAAAGACATCCGTTAACCCTCACGCAGCGCGCCATGGATACCAACATGGATGCATCACGGCCCGCACAGGCAACCAATGCGCTGGGCGTGCTTGCCGTCTTCCTCAAGCTGGGGCTGACGTCGTTTGGCGGCCCGGTGGCACACATCGGGTACTTCCGCCGTGAGTTTGTCGAGCGGCGGCGCTGGCTTGACGACGCAACGTTCACCGATCTGGTTGGTTTGTGTCAGTTCCTGCCGGGGCCGGCCAGCAGTCAGGTAGGCTTTTCGATCGGTTTGCTGCGCGCCGGGTGGCTTGGCGGCCTGGCAGCGTGGTGCGGGTTCACGCTGCCGTCCGTCGTGCTGCTGATTGCCTTTGCCATGCTGGCGCCAACGCTCGGCGGCCCCTTTGGCGACGGATTGATCCACGGGTTGAAGCTGGTGGCCGTTGCCGTGGTTGCGCAAGCCGTGTGGGACATGGCGCGGCGCTTGTGCCCCGATTTGCGTCGGGCCGGCATCGCGCTGGCAGCCATCGTGCTACTAAGCCTGACGGCTTCCGTCTATGCGCAGCTCATCGCCATTGCGCTCGGCGCAGTACTTGGCCTTGCGCTGTGCAGAGGCACATCCGCGACCGGCGTCATCGCTGCGCCCGGGCAACACACGGGGTTCCGCATTTCCCGCAGCGCTGGCGCCATTGCGCTGGCGCTCTTTGGTGTGTTGTTGCTCGGGTTGCCGGCGCTATCGCAAGCCGGCGCAGGCGATGCTGTGCGTGTGTTCGACGCGTTCTACCGCTCGGGCGCGCTGGTGTTTGGCGGCGGCCACGTCGTGCTTCCGTTGCTGCAAGAGCAGACGGTCGCCACGGGGTGGGTGACGTCCAGCGATTTTCTTGCCGGATACGGTGCCGCGCAGGCCGTACCGGGGCCACTGTTTACGTTCGCCGCGTTTCTCGGCTGGATGATGCGCGGCGTGCCCAATCACCTGGGCGGTGCCGTGCTCGCCACGGTGGGCATCTTCCTGCCAGGGCTGCTGCTGGTTGTTGCCGCGTTGCCGTACTGGCAGGCATTGCGTGCGCGCGAGTCCATGGCGGCGCTGTTGGCAGGGGTGAATGCCGCCGTGGTTGGCGTGCTGGCCGCCGCGCTGTACTCGCCGGTTTGGACCAGCGCGGTGCATGCCCCGCTGGATTTTGCGATTGCCGCCGTCGGGTTCTGCCTGCTGACGCGGTGGAAGCTGCCGCCGCTTGCCGTGGTGGCCCTCTGCGCAGTTGCGGGCATTGCCCAAGCCACCCTCCTGCACTAGCGCCCACGTCAACGGTCAATGTAAGGCGCGCTGCGCCGTCCAGCGCTTGTACCGCCGTGTCTGGCAGGCATTAGCCAGCTGCTGCACCACCAGTGCCCTGAACGGCGAAACACGCGGGTTCGTCCCGCGCCCCTGGCTCAGCCGTTGCAGCTGGAATTTGACCACGGCCATGTTGGCCAGTGAGCCGAGCACCTTGTTCTTCCAGGTAATCGGGCGCAGCACCGGTGCAGTGTTCTTGCCCGCCCGCCAATCGCGCGGCAGGTTCGGATCAATCGACAGCGCGGTCGCAATGCCAACCATGGCGATACCGCTGTTGACCACCTGTTCTGCCACCGCACGGCGGCGGATACCGCCCGTGACCATCAACGGCATCTGCGCAATGCCAACGATGTCGCGCGCGAATTCCAGAAAGTAGGCCTCGCGGGCAAGCGTGCGGCCGTCGCGGGCTTGCCCTTGCATGGCCGGTGCTTCGTAGCTGCCGCCGGACAGCTCCACCAGATCAACGCCCAGCGGGTTGAGCAGTTCGACCACACGCTTGGCATCGTCCGGGCTGAAGCCGCCGCGCTGGAAGTCCGCCGAGTTCAGCTTGACCGCCACCACAAACTGCGGCGACACCGCGCCGCGCACCGAACGCACGATGTCGAGGAGCAGGCGCGCGCGGTTCTCGATCGGGCCGCCCCATTGGTCCTGCCGTTTGTTCGTGATCGGGGAAAGAAACTGGCTCAGCAGATAGCCATGCGCCGCGTGAATCTGCACGCCTGTAAAGCCACTCTGCTCGGCCAGCACCGCTGCGTGCGTGAAGCGTTGCTGCACGTCCGCAATGTCGGCGGCGTTCATCTCCCGAGGCACCGGAAACTGCTTGGACAGCGCACCCAGGTCCATCGCCACGGCAGACGGCGCCAGCGTGGTCTGGCCAAGTGCAGCAGGCATCTGGCGGCCCGGGTGGTTGATCTGCATCCAGACATGCGCGCCGTGGGCGCGTGCGGTTTGCGCCCAGCGCCGGAAGCGGTCGAGGTGGGCATCGTCTTCCAGCACCACGCCGTTGGGCCCGGTCATGGCGCGGTGGTCCACCATGACGTTGCCCGTGAGCATCAGGCCAACGTTGCCTTCGGCCCAGGCTTTATACAGGCGTACCAATGCATCGGATGGCGCGTGGTCCGCATCAGCCATGTTCTCTTCCATGGCGGCCTTGGCAAGGCGGTTGGTAATCACCGCGCCATTGGGCAACGTGAGGGGCGTGAACAGCTTCATGAGGGGCATCCCGGTTTGACGACGCCCTAACCTTAAGCTTAAAGTTGACTTTAATGTCAAGCCCCGGAGCATGCGTATGAAAATCGGCGAACTGGCGGAGCAGAGTGGCGTAGCCGCCTCGCGCATCCGCTTTTACGAAGCCAGCGGCCTGCTGCAGCCCGCACAGCGGCAGGCCAACGGTTACCGCGAGTACACGCCCGACACGCTGACCCGGCTGGAGATCATCCTGTGTGCGCAGGGGGCGGGGTTCTCGCTGGAGGAAATCCGCGCCATCCTGCCGCCCGATCTCGACAAGTGGCCGCATCAGGAACTGCTGGAAGCGCTGCACCGCAAAATCAGCGAGATCGAATTGCTGGAGCAGCGCCTGGCACAGAGCAAGCACCACCTGCTCGCGCTCGTGAGCGACATCAACAACCGCACTGAAAACGAGAGCTGCGCAGGGCGGACCAAGCGCGTGCTGGACAAGATCACGCAAGGCGCCGCAAAGGCACCGTCGGCCGATCTACAGACGCGCCGCACAAAAAGGCGCGCCTGACCCACGCCCCCTTTTCAGTTGACACGGGTTGCACGTTGCGGCCCAAGGGCACGCGGCGTAGCATGGAAAAGCTGTTTTTCCGCGCTTTTCGGGAGATCGCCCATGTCTGCCCAGCACGAAGAAAAAGTCCGTCAGCACATGGCGGATGCAGTGGCCCTTGCACGCGGACGAGCGCCAGAGATCGCCGCACTGTTCGAGCCATTCATGCGGCACTACTACGGACTGGCCGACCCCGAAGACGTCGTCTTGCGCAGCGTGGCCGATCTCTACGGAGCGGCAATGGCCCATTGGCAGCTTGGCCAGAAGTTCGTGTCAGGGCAGCCACGCGTACGGGTCTACAACCCAAGCCTTGAGCAGCACGGCTGGTACAGCGGCCATACGGTGGTCGAGATCGTCAACGACGACATGCCGTTCCTGTTCGACTCCGTGACGATGGAGATCAACCGGCAGGGTCTCGCGCTGCATTCTGCTTGCCACCCGGTCTATCGCATGCGGCGCGATGCGGCCGGCACCCGTCTGGCAGTGGAAGCTGGCGGCGTGCTGCGGCCGGCGGCACTCGCGGGCGACACCCCCGCCGATGCCGATGACGAGACCCCCGGCGAAAGCGACAAGAACGGCGAAAGCGCCCGCTACGAGTCCTACATCCACATCGAGGTCGATCGTTTCTCAGAGCCACAGCGGATACAGGCACTGCATGACGGCCTGGTGCGCGTGCTGCGTGACGTGCGCGCAGCCGTGGAAGACTGGAAGCCGATGCAGGCCGCAGCCCAATCCGCCATCGACGCGTTGAGCGCCCGCGCCGCGCAACCCTCTGCCGATGAGACAGAGCGCGCGGAAATTGCCGAGGCACAGGCCTTCCTCGACTGGATGCTGGCGCGGCACTTCACCTTCCTTGGGTATCGAGACTACGAGCTCGTCGTCAAGGAAGACGGCCATTACCTGCAAGGTTTGCCGGGAACGGGCCTTGGCGTGCTGCGCGAGGCGTTGCGCGATGCCGGCCGCTCGGATCTGTCGCGGCTCGCTCCCGGCGCGGTGAAGATCATCAATGCGCCCGCGCCCATTTTCATCACGAAAGCCAACTCGCGCGCCACCGTGCACCGGCCTGGCTATCTCGACTACGTGGGCGTCAAGCGCTTCGATGCCAACGGGCACGCATGCGGCGAGCGACGTTTCCTGGGGCTCTACACCTCCACCGTCTACATGGTGCCGGCGGAGAGCATTCCGCTGGCGCGGCGCAAGGTTGCCAGCGTCATTGCGCGCACCGGTTTCCTGCCGAACGGGCATCTTGCCAAGACCCTCATCACGATTCTTGAGCAGTATCCGCGCGATGAGCTCTTTCAGATCGAGGGGGAAGAGCTGCACGACATCGCGCTCGGCATCCTGCGACTGCAAGAGCGGCAACGCACACGGCTGTTCGTACGGCGTGACCGCTTTGATCGCTTCGTGTCGTGCCTTGTATTCGTGCCGCGCGAGAAGTTCAACACAGACTTGCGCGTGCGCATTCAAAAGCTGCTGCAAGACGCCTATCACGGTACGGGGGTTGAGTTCACACCGCTGCTGTCGGAATCGATGCTCGCGCGCATCCACATCACTGTGCGCACACAGCCGGGCAACGTGCCCGAGGTGGATGTGGCTGAACTGGAAGAGCGCATCGTGCAGGCCGCACGGCGCTGGCAAGACGACCTGGCCGATGCCTTGCTCGAACGCGGTGGTGAGGAGCGCGGCAACCGCCTGCTGCGCCGCTATGGGGATGCCTTCCCCGCCGGCTTTCGGGAGGACTACCCCGCCCGGCTTGCCGTGCGCGACATCGAGCTGATGGAGCCATTGCTGGCGGGCGCACCATCGGCACCGCAAGCCGCTGCCGCCGGCACGCTCACGATGCAGCTCTACCGGCCACTGGAAGCCCCCACCGGCGCACTGCGCTTCAAGATCTACCGTGCAGGCGAGCCGACCTCGCTGTCGCGCAGCCTGCCGATGCTTGAGCACCTTGGCGTGCGCGTCAACGAAGAGCGCCCCTACTGTGTCGAACCCGCCGATACTGCCCCCATCTGGATGCACGACTTCGGCATGGAGACCATCGACGGCAGCGAGGTCGACCTGGACGAAGCACGTGGGCGCTTTGAAGACACTTTCGCACGCATCTGGACGGGCGAGGTCGAGAACGACGATCTGAACCGTCTCGTGCTGCAGGCTGGCCTGACCTGGCGCGAGGTACGCATCCTGCGAGCGTATGCACGCTACATCCGTCAGATCGGCTCGACCTTCAGCAACGCCTACATGGAAAGCGCGCTGACGGGCAATCCGTCCATTGCCCGGGCATTGGTCCGCCTGTTCCTGGTGCGCTTTGATCCGTCACTCAACGAGGCCGAACGCACCCGCGATGCCGACAAGCTGCGCGCACAGATTGCCGAAGCGTTGGAGGAGGTGCCGAACCTGGATGAAGACCGCATCCTGCGTCAATTCCTGGGCGTGCTGGAGGCCACGCTGCGCACCAATTACTTCCAGCGTGCGGCAGACGATGGGCAGGCTGCGCAATCCAAACCCTACCTGTCGTTCAAGTTCGACCCCGCACGCGTGCCGGGCCTGCCCGAGCCCAAACCGATGTTCGAGATCTGGGTGTATTCGCCGCGTGTCGAGGGCGTGCACCTGCGTGGCGGCAAGGTTGCGCGCGGTGGGCTGCGCTGGTCTGACCGGCGCGAAGATTTCCGCACCGAGGTGCTGGGGCTGGTCAAGGCGCAGATGGTCAAGAACACCGTCATCGTGCCGGTGGGCTCCAAAGGCGGCTTCATCGTCAAGCAACCGCCACCGGCCAGTGATCGTGACGCATATCTGGCAGAAGGCGTGGCGTGCTATCAGACCTTCCTGCGCGGCCTGCTCGACCTGACTGACAACTACGTCGACGGCCACCTCGTGCCACCGCGTGACGTGGTGCGCTACGACGAGGACGACCCCTACCTGGTGGTGGCCGCCGACAAGGGCACGGCCACCTTCTCGGACTACGCCAACGCCATCTCTGCCGAATACGGCTTCTGGCTGGGCGACGCGTTTGCCTCAGGCGGCTCGGTGGGTTATGACCACAAAAAGATGGCCATCACCGCACGCGGCGCGTGGGAATCGGTCAAGCGGCACTTCAGCGAGATGGGTGTCGATACGCAATCGCAGGACTTCACCGTGGTGGGTGTGGGCGACATGTCAGGCGACGTGTTTGGCAATGGCATGCTGCTCTCGCGCCATATCCGTTTGCTGGCGGCGTTCGATCATCGCCATGTCTTTCTCGATCCGTCACCCGATGCGGCCGCCAGCTTTGCCGAGCGCGAACGCATGTTCAACCTGCCGCGCTCAAGCTGGGCTGACTATGACAAGACGCTGATCAGCCCGGGGGGCGGCATCTTCCCGCGCACGGCCAAGGCAATTCCGCTATCGCCCGAAGTGCGCGCCATGCTGGATGTCACTGCAACCGAGATGACGCCAAATGATCTGCTGCACGCCATCCTCAAGGCGCCAGTGGACCTGCTCTACAACGGGGGCATCGGCACCTACGTCAAGGCCAGCAGCGAAACGCATGCCCAGGTGGGTGACCGCGCCAACGACGGGCTGCGCGTGAATGGGGCGGAGCTACGCTGCAAGGTCGTGGCCGAGGGCGGCAACCTGGGCTGCACGCAACTCGGCCGCATCGAATATGCATTACACGGCGGGCGCATCAATACCGATGCCATCGACAATTCAGCCGGTGTCGATTGCTCCGACCACGAGGTCAACATCAAGATCCTGCTCGGCTTGGTAGTGGCCGAAGGCGAGATGACGCTCAAGCAGCGCAACACGCTGCTCGCCGAGATGACCGACGAGGTGGGCGAGCTGGTGCTGCGCGACAACTACTTCCAGACGCAAGCGCTCTCTCTAGCACGCACGCGCACGGCACAGTGGCTGGATGCCGAAGCACGGCTGATGCGTTATCTGGAACGCACCGGGCGCTTGAACCGGGTCATTGAATTTCTGCCGCCGGATGAGGAAATCGATGCCCGGCGGGCTGCCGGCGGTGGCCTCACGACACCGGAACGCGCGGTGCTGATGGCCTACAGCAAGATGTGGCTGTACGACGCGCTGCTGGCCAGTGACTTGCCCGACCAGCCCTTCGTGGCCGATGGCCTGCCCGGCTACTTTCCGCACCCGCTGCAGGCACGTTGCGGCCCGACCATGCCGCGGCACCCGCTGCGGCGCGAGATCCTGGCGACCATGCACGCCAATGCACTCATCAACCGCGCGGGTGTGACGTTCGTGCACCGCCTTGCCGAAGAAACTGGCGCAGAACCGCGGGCCGTCGTGTGGGCCAGCCTGGTGGCGCGCGCGGTCTATCGGATGGACCCGCTCTGGGCGCAAGTCGACGGGCTCGATGCGCAGGTGCCGCACGAAACGCAGACGGCGCTGTTCACCGCATTTGCACAGCTGCACGAGCGCGCCGCGCTGTGGTTCCTGCGGCGGCGCATGTCGGATGTGCCTGCCACGGTGGAGCGCTTTCGTGATGCGGTGGATGTGCTGGCGCCACAAGTGGATGGCTTGCAGACGGAAGACTCCGCGCGCGCGTCGGCACAACAGCAGCAGGCGTTGGCTGACGAGGGCGTACCCGAAGCGCTGGCACGCATTGCGGCAGGTGTGCCGGCACGGGTGTCGCTGCTCGATATTGCCGAAGTGGCCACCGCCAGCGGTTGCGACGCCAAGCTCGCCGCGCGGGTGTACTTTGCACTCGACCAGCCGCTTGGTTATGGCTGGCTGCAAAGCGGCATCCTCAACCTGCCCACGCAAACCCACTGGCAGATGTTGGCACGTGCAACGCTGCTCGAAGAGCTGGGGCAACTGCGCCGCAGGCTGACCGGCTCGGTGCTGCGTGATGCGCCCGCCGGTGCGGGAGCAGAAGCGCTGGTCGATGCATGGAAAGCCGCCCGGCAGGAAGCACTGGCACGCTACAACCGCGTGATTGCCGATCAGGTGGCCGCGGGGCAGGCCGATCTGGCCATGTTGTCGGTGGGGCTCAAGGCGCTGGCGGAAGTGGAGGCTTAAGACCGCCTCCGCGCGATGGACACCGACTGCTGCATTGTTGCACCGATACGGTCGCCATCCCAACCCACATTCGCCCACCTCAGCACAGCAAAAAGGCCCATGCAGATGCATCGCATGGGCCGCTTGGGGTTGTCATCGCGTTAGTGGATTTATGCTCCATGTGCTCATGCATTTCTCGTTCACGCGCCTCACGTTCACGGCGCTCGCGCAGTTCGCGTACGTGGCCTATGAACGATGGTGATCCGCGCACCGCGCATGAGAGAAGCTGAAAACGTCAACCGTCACGAGCGGACGCAGCGATGTCTGCACATCAGGAATGAGGAAACGTTCGTGCGCGGAGCTCTACCCTCAATGCGCAGTTGCGGTGGCCAACCTTCGTCCGCTGGCGCGAACATGGCCTGAGGCCTTGAGAAAGACATAGCCCTGGAGAGTCACCCGAGCGTAGCAACGGTCGGGGCCACGATGCTCCAGCGTGACGAGTTGCCGCTCGATCAGCGCTTCGACATCGGCGCGATCCAGTTCATTGGACTCGGCGCCATCGTTGACGAGAAGCAGAACGGCAAATTCATGGGGACTCAGCACAGTCGACTCCATCGTGGTTGTCGGTCACGGACGGGCCGCCGTGACGATATTGATCTACGGACACCATGAGCACTGCAAGCGCCGATGACAATGAGAGAGTGTGCTGGCCGGCCTGCAGGAGAACCAAGCATAGGCGTGCGCGATTGACCAAGCAAGGCGCCTGCTCGCCACGTCTGCGTGATGCGCTGCACGATCGTTCACACGTTTACGCGCCTTGCTGGGCGACATACGTTTGCCCTCAAAATTCGCGACCGGGTGACAACGATTGCGCTGGCTTGATGTGTGCGCCCTAGTCTTTTTGCGCTAGGGCATCTGAAGGTGGATCTGTGCCTTGTTGCTGCTGCAGCAATCAACCGTCGACCGGTTGCTCAGGCATTTGCAGATTCAGTTGATAGAACGCGGCATCCAGCCAGCGGCCGAACTTGAAGCCGGCCTCTTTGACGGTGCCCGCGTGCACGAACCCCAGGCGGGTGTGCAGGCCGATGCTCGCCCCGTTGGCCGCATCAATGCAGCCCACCAGCACGTGCACCTGCTTCTCTTTTGCGCGGCGAATTAGCTCGCGCAGCAACTGCTCGCCAAGCTTGCGGCCACGGTATGCGTGGTGCACGTACACGCTGTGCTCCACCGTGTACTTGTAGGCGGGAAATGCGCGGAACGTGCCCCAGCTCGCAAAGCCCAGCAGCTTGCCCGAGGCATCGACCGCACCCACCACCGGAAAGCCGCCGGCGCGCTTGGCGGCAAACCAGGTCTCCATGGCCTGCGGCGGGCGCGGCACGTAGTCGTACAGCGCTGTGGAATTGACGATGGCCTCGTTCAGGATTTCAAGAATGGCAGACGCATGCTCGGCCTCGGTGCAGTCGATCAGGCGGATATCGTCATGGAGTGCGGGGGAAGACATTCAAGCTCCGGTGCAGCGGTTCGATGATTTCCATCATACTGGATTTTCATTCCATTAAACTGGAATACCCGAAGTAGGCGACGCAATAGGCCACGCCCTGTTTTCGTGCCCGATCACGCGTTCTATGCTGAAACAACAACGGGAGAGAACGCCCATGCCGCAGTCCACCTTTACCTACGTCATCTATATCCGCACCACGCCTGAGAAGCTGTGGCATGCCCTGACCAATGCCGACGCCATGAAGCAGTACTGGTTCGGCATGCGCTGCGAAAGCCAATGGACGGCGGGCGCTTCGTGGGCGCTGGTATCCGGCGATGGTGTGGTCTTCGACGACGGTGAGATCGTCGAGGCCGTGCCGCCCCGTCGTCTGGTGATCCGCTGGCAGCACCAGACCAAACCGGAACTCAAGGCCGAGGGCCCGTCGCTCTGCACGATGGAACTGGAACCCAGCAGCACAGCGGTCAAGCTCACACTCACGCACACCATTGAGCGTACGCCGTCGAAGCTGATCGACGCCGTGTCGGGCGGCTGGCCGAAGATTCTCTCCAACCTGAAGTCATTGCTGGAGACGGGCGCCATTGCGCTGGAAGAGGCGTATCCACCTCAGAGCACCCAGCCCCAACAGGCGTGACTGACACGTGATAAAAAAAGCGCGCCTTCCAAGGGAGGGCGCGCTCATGGCGGATGACCTGTTCCCAGTTCAGGCGATCAGCCTTCGTCCGCAATGATGTTGCCGCGTCGCCCGAAGCCATGCAGCACGTCGACACGCTCAACGCGGTCCAGTGCCGCATACGGGTCTTCCAGTTGCGCATGTGCGCCGAAGGCGTGCAGGCTCCGGTAGTGCTCCAATGCGCGCTCCGAAATACGGTCTGACGCATGCGCGGCCGGGCGCGCACGGCCATGCACCACCGCCGTCACGCCGCCGTAGTGGTGTGCCATGCCCGGACGCATCGCAAACGATGCCGGCTCGGGCGGCTCCACCCAATCGTTGCGACCCAGTTTTCCGCGATATCCGAAGCGATGAAAACCAGCGGCTTCCGCGGTGACGATGTCGGCGGCCCTCACCACGTCGCGCTGCTGCGGTGCTGGCGCATGCGATGCGACTTCGGCAACGCCGGCCAGGGAGGGCTCGGCACGATCGGCGCGGTCCGTGACGATCACCGGGCCGGCCGGGAGCACCGGCTCGTCCGGGTCGTATTCGGGGCTGCGCGTGAACAGCACGGCTGGCGTGGCCGTACCTGCAGGTGCCGGGCGGCCAGTCCACTCCTGCCATGAGCGCACGTGGGTGATGTCGCCGTCGTCGTCATGGTCAACCACCAGCAGACGCGTGTTGCGCGGGCGCTGCCAGGCGGTCTGCTTGGCGTGCAATGCAGCCGCACGAGAGGCGCTGACAGCCGCGGCGGACGCTGGCGTTGCAGCTTGCGTACGCGCCATCTTGCGGCGGATGGCGCGGTCCAGCCGCGAGAGGACCATCCACACCACCAGCACCGCGCCCATGCCGGCAATGATGTGGCCATACATGCGCAGTTGCTCGAACGGCAGGCCGCTTGGCCCCACGCTGCTGATGGAGTAGCCCACATACAGCCCCAGCAGTGCCCAGATCGAGATCACAAGAATCGGCCGCAAGATGCGGAACCACAGCACGTGGTGCAACGTGCCGACGATCCCCCTGTCCGAGAATGACTGCCGGATCGAATTGCGAGAGACGTCGATGACGAGTGCGGTCATGGCGAATTCCCCTGTTGTTGTACGCCCCGGTCGGGGCTGGTCCAGCGTGCGCGAGCACGTGTGCGCTGGAAGGCGACGGCCGGAAAGCCGACCACCGTGGTGATGAGGTTGAGAATCCAGAACGCCACCGGATACCACACGGTATCGATGAAGTAGCGCAGGATGCCGTCGTCGTAGCGGCGGTCGATAAAGCAGCCGACCAGCAACTGCAGCACGCACGTGATGAACAGCAGCGTGCCGTGCCAGCGGGGGAAGGCTTCCATGCGCCATTCGGGCGGCATGTCGACAAAGAAGCCCAGCACCGACCACGAGATGACAATCAGCATGTTGTACGCCCACACGACCGACAGCGCGTATTCAACGAAGATCGGCCACATCATCGATTGCCGCAGGCTCAGCATGGCCGGCGCGTACTTGATGAGCGCCTGGATGCCGCCCTTGGCCCAGCGCAGCCGCTGCTTGTATAGGCCGCGAAAGGTCTCGGGCATCAGAATCCACGACAGCGCGCGCGGCTCGTAGCGGATGATCCATCCACCCACCTGCAGCTTCCAGCTGATGTCGATGTCTTCCGTGAGCATGTCGTTGCTCCAGTAGCCGACCTCTTCCAGCGCGTGCTTGCGGAACATCACGACCACGCCCGACACCGTCAGCAAGCGCCCATAGATCTGCTGCGTGCGCTTGATGAGCCCCACGATCGACGAGAACTCGCCCACCTGCATGCGCCCCAGCAGCGTGGAGCGCGTGCGGATGCGCGGGTTGCCCGTCACCGCCCCGATGGTCGGGTTCTCCAGCAGGTGGCGGATCATCCAGGCAATGGCGTCCACGTCGAGGATGGAGTCGCCGTCGATGCACATCAGGTACTCGGCATCTGTCACCTGCGTGGCGGTGGTGAGGCCAATCGCCTTGCCCTGGTTGGATGCCTGGTGAATCACCAACAACTGCGGGTACTGCGCGGCGAGTTCGTTCAGGCGCTCGCCGGTGCGGTCGGAGCTGCCATCGTTGACGGCGATGATGTCGAAATTCGGATACCGCATGCGGGCGAGGTGGCTGATCACCTCGCGCACGTTGGCCTCCTCGTTGTAGCAGGGCACGATGATCGACACCTTGGGGTAGCGCTTCACGCCCAGCAGCGCCAGTGGATGCTGCACGCGCGCGGTGCCGCGTTCCAGCAGGAAGTAATGCAGCAGCCCCCCGATCATCCAGAAGTACGACATGAAGAACGGGTAGTAGAAGACGAAGCCGGATACCCAGCGCTTGGCGATCAGCAAGTCCACCATGTCAGCCTCCCGCCTTGTTGCTGGCTGCGCGATTGACCGATGCCGCGCCTTCTGCCACCGCTTCGGTCGCGACCGGGTTCTTGGGCGCCGGCGCGGCCGGTGTGGCCTGGGCACGCGGTGGCTGCGTCTTCGGCAACGCACCGTTGATCTTCTCGACGCTGGGCGGCGCGCTGCGCGTTTCGATATAGCTCTTGAGCGACATCACATCACGCAGCACCTCGGTGTCGGGCCGCCCGGCAATGAAGTCGTCCGGGTAGTAACCGTAGTTGAGGGCGCCGGCAGCGCGCAGACGGCTCATCTGGTCGCGCAGCTCGGCAGCCGGAATCGGCTTGTCCTTGTTGCGCCAGTCCACGGCCTGCAGCTCGAAGATGGTCTTGCGCAAGCCATCCTTGTGCTTGGCCACGGCCGCCGTCAGCCGCTTCATCCAGTCCTTCGGGTCGCGGACCTCCTCCATGTAGGGCATGGCTTCCAGCGCAACGTAGTCGTAGGCCTGCAGGAAGTCGTCATAGTTCTGTGCCGTCCAGGCCTCGGCCTTCGGATCAAGCACGGGGCCGGCGAAGATATTGCGCGCGGTCAGCATGTCGCGGCCGTTCTGATAGCCCTGCACCGTGGAGATCAACTCGTGCGAGAAGGCAATGAGCGCAGCGGTCTTGCCGCGCGTCCACTTCTGCATCAGCTCCGGCGACTGGCGGATCTGGTTGATGTCCCCCGGCAGCCCCATGGCCTGGTAGGCCTTGAGTGCAGCCGGGCTGGCGTCTTCGTAGTCGTCGAGCACACCATCATCGTGGAAGAGGATGCCGTCGATGATGGCGTTCTTGGCCAGGTCCTCGTAGATGTCGCTGATCATCTTGCGTGCTTCCGGATCAAACGGCGACAGGCGCGGGGGCTTGACCGTTCCCGGCTTCTGCGGTGCGCCGGGCAAGGACTGCACGAGGTGCGTGGCGGCCGGGTTATTGGCCGGCAGCTTGAACGACAGCATCGGCAGCCAGGCATACACCTCCACCTTGGCACGCGTCTTCAACTGCCACGACACGCGCGAGAAGAGGTCGGCACGCATCGGCATGTGGCGGTTCGGGAAGTACACGGACTCCACCGCACCGTTGCCCTTCGGATCTGCATAGGCCTGCAGATAGACCACGCGCGGCGCCAGATCCTTGATGCGGTCGATCAGCTTGCCGAGGTTGGCTTCCTGCTGCTTCGGGTCGGGGTCGTAGATGTAGTCCATGTCGACCTGCACGACGCGCTGCACGGGGTTGATCTCGCCGTGGTGGGTCACCGGCTCGCGCAGCGAGCGCTCCAGGTTGCCGGTCTCGGTGTCGTAGCCCATCAGGCTGCGGCGGATGGCGGTGAGCGGCACGTCCGGCGTGTTGGGGCCGGGCTCCAGCGTGAGCATGTATTTCAGGCCCACGTTGGCAGCTTCCTGGTCAAGGATCACGTTGTGCGCGCCGTACGGCCACACCACGGTCTGCACCCTGGCGCCGACGTTCTTCTGGATGATGTCGACGCTGCGCTGCAGATCATCACGGACGCGCTTGCGATACTCGTCGTCTGTCTCATACCGGCCCATCTTCGGCAGATATTCGTGCGTGCTGGCGGCCGGCAATTCGTTGCCCTGCGGGTTGCCCAGAATGCCGTGGTGCATGTCGTGCGTGTGGGTGGCGAATTCCGCCAGGCCTGAGGCCTGCATCTCTCGGATCTGGTTCCAGTTCATGAAGAAATCGCGGTCGACGATCTGCTTGTCCGACAGTTTGATCTTGGCGCCCGGGGGCGCGTTGGTCCACTCCGTCACCAGCCCGA
Source organism: Ralstonia flaminis (assembly GCF_958415495.1). NCBI lineage: Bacteria > Pseudomonadati > Pseudomonadota > Betaproteobacteria > Burkholderiales > Burkholderiaceae > Ralstonia > Ralstonia flaminis. The sequence continues at coordinate 172,481 of NZ_CATZLL010000002.1, forward strand.
ACACGGCCGGAAAGCGGAACTGCTTGAGCAGCGGGAAGACCTTCGCGTAGTGGCTTTCGTAGCCATCATCAAAGGTCAGCAGCACCGGCCGCTTGGGCAACGGCTTGCCGCCCTTGCGTGCCTCGTCAATCTGCGCCAGCGTCACCGGGTGATAGCCGTTGGCCTGCAGCCAGCTGAACATGTTGGTGAGCGCCTTGGTGTCGATGGCAAACGCATCGGGCAGCGTCTCGAAGCTGGCGCGCAGGTTGTCGCGAATGTCGTGGAAGCACAGCACGCGGAACGTCTTGCCGTCGTCCGGGTCGGGCTTGGGCAGGAAGTCCACCTGCAGGGCGGCGGCCGGACGGACGGCAGCGACCAGCGTCATCGCCGCAACCAAGACCATCCAGCCGAAGAATCGTCGCAATGACGTTTGTCGGAGAGCTTGCATGGGCATCAAAGAGGAATGTTGAGGTTCAGGTACAGGAACTTGCGGTTCTCGGGTTGGCCGTCATAGCGATGGCGCCCGTAACCGATGCCGTACGAGATCTGCGTCTTGCGGTTGATCTGCCAGACGTGCTCCAGCCGCGCTTCATACATGGGGCTGGTGCCGAACGACTGCTCGTTGTACATGCCGCCGGTCAGGTACACACGCTGTGTGAAGGACTTGTCGGCATACCGCCATGGCGTCCATGACCAGATGGCGGTGGCCGTGCCGCTGTAGTCGCGCGATGGGCTGAAGTAGTTCAGGTTCGTCATCGTGCTGCTGCTCGTGTCGGCCCCAAACAGCACGCCCACGGTATGGCGCGGCGAGGTGAACACCTGCTGATAGAAGTTGGCCGCCCAGCGCTGGCGCAAGTTGTCGTCGGAATAGCGCGACACGCCGTACGTCAACGATGCGTAGCGCGTTTCATCCCAGGTGTAGCGCACGTTGCCGCTCACGGTCTTGCCGGTCACGCCCACCTGGTACGCCTTGTACGGCACCTCCAGGTCATCGGTGGTGACCAGGCCCGATACCTTCCAGTGGTCGCTGGGCATCCAGGTGGCGTCAAGGGTGCCGCCCGTCTTGCCGGCCGCACCCACCGACTGGTGCACCTCGCCGTTCACCTCGACGCCGGTGTCGAACCACTGCACGCCCGCACCATTGCGCACGCGGCTTTGCGATGCACCATCAAACTGCGCCTTGCCCACAAAGCTGTCGAAGAACAGGCGGTAGTGGTCGGCAAACGGGCTGCTGTAAATCTTGGTATCGACCCCGTACTCGTTGTTGGCAAAGACGGAATTACCCTTGTCGGCCGTGGACTGGATGATGAGCTGCGGGCTCTGGTAGACATCCAGGTCCTTGTTCAGCGCATTGATCGAGCCGTTCTCCGGAAAGCGCTCGCCCAGCCCGTTGGCGACATCCTTGGCGGTCTTGAGGTCATCCACCGCAAGCGATGCGCGCCCATAACCGGAGACCACGCTCAGGTCGTCCGGGTGCTCCGCCAGCGCAGTCTTGTACATCTCGCGCGAGCGGTAGGGCTCGGCCTGCACCATCGCACCATCGGCACGGGCACTCACCAGCGAAGCGGAGAACGGTGCCTCGTGCCGCCACTTGTCCATCTCGGCAATGCCCTGGTGCGTGCGGCCGGTCAGCACCAGGTATTGCGCTTCCAGGCGCTTGACGCGCGAGTAGTCCGGGTTGGGTGTACCGGCTTCCGGTGCCAGGCGCACGTACTCGGGGTTGTCGGCCTTCATCTTGTCGAGCAGTGCACGGGCCTCTTCAAAGCGCCCCGTATCCAGCAGCGCATAGAACAGGCCTTCCTGCACGTCACCGGTCTCGATCTCACCGGGGCCGGCGTCTTTCAACGCCTGCGCGTAGGCGGCAGCTGCCTTGTCCGGCGTATCGAGATAGGCATAGGCATCGCCCGCCGCCACGCGCGTGTAGGCGGGCACCTTGCCAGCCTGCGACATCGCTTCGTAGCGCTTGACGGCATCCTTCATGCGCCCGCGCGAAGCCAGCGCAACCACTTCGTCAGCGACGATCTCCTGGCGGAACTCGGCGTTCTCCTTCGTATCGGGCACCTTCTTGATCAGCGCCTCGATCTCGGCCACCGCCTGGTCGATGATGACGAAGCGCTCGGGCCCCTGGATGGACTTCAACTGCTGCCGGCCCCACCGGATGCGCTGCGCGGCGGCCGCATGATCGACATGCCAGGACTCGGCTTCCGTGAACCAGTCCGGGTGCTCACGCAAATGTTCCTGCGCCAGCGTGGCCGCACCTTCGCGCGACTCGCGCTGGACTTCGTTGCGGAATGCCTCGCGGTCGGTCGGCATCGGGCCTGCGGGAGCATTCTCAGGCTGGTTGGCGGTGGCGTGGGTGGCCGCAGCGTTGGCCGCTTCAGGAGACACCTGCAGCGGCTCCAGCGCACCCGGGCCCTGGGCGCTGGGGCCTGCAGGCATGGCCGGCGTGGGCGGTGCAGCGTCGGGCGACGGTGTACCCGGCGGCAGGATGACCGTGGGCGACGGCGGTGGCGCAAACGACGGTGCCTGCGCAGGCACCGCCGGCATCGCGGAGGTGGCATCAGCCGGAGCAGGCTGCTGCGCCTGCGCCACCAGCCTTGCGTTGGCGGGCGAAGCCGGCAGGCCGCTCGATCCGGTCGGCGCCGTAGCTGCCGTGGTACTGCCGTTCAACTCAGCGAGTTCCGCATCGATCAGATTGCGCGTCGCGGTGCTCGATGCCTCGCTGGTGGTGGCTGCAGCCTGCGCGACCATCGGCGCACTGCCGACCAGCACGACCGTGGCTGCAGCAATCGCGCACCGGCGCGGGTGCCAGGCCGAGGCCGTACTGGCGCACGGCTGGCCGCAGAGCGTTGGCTCGTAGGTGTTCATGTTGTTTTGGTGTCCGTTAGGCGGCGCGCACGTGCGTGCATGCGTCGGCCGCGTGATGTGGGGATCGGACCCAGCAGACCAGAGCGCCTCAGCCCAGTCGGGCTGCGCCGTTGGCGGTACGCATGGGCGTGCGTGGTGGCTTGGCGGGTGTCCCGCCGCCAAAGGCGCGTGTCATGGCAGCCCACCGCGATTCCGCACCGTGGTCGGCCGCCGCAACGCGGGGCGACGTCATCACGGCATCCGTGGCAGAGATCGAGGTGGACGCAGACGCGCGCGACGGGCCGGCGGCAGTCTGGACAAACACGGCGGCGGCGTCCTGCACGGCGGCAGTGGCTTCACCCAGCGCCATGGCACTGCCTTGCAGCTCCAGCGGAATGCCCAGGCGCATGGCGGCGTACACGGCCTCGCTCTTGTTGCGCACGTTCAGGCGGCGATACAGCGTGCATGCGTGCGTTTTGACCGTGGCTTCCGAAATGCCGAGCAGCCGGCCAACCCCCTTGACCGAGTGCCCGCGCGACAGCAGCACCAGCACTTCGTACTGGCGCAGCGATACGTTCAACCGCTGCGCGGCTTCCGACGCATCGAGCGCGAGCATGGTCACGGCCGTGGCAGCCGGGCGCGGTATCAGTGCCGGATACGACTGCCCACCTGCCAGCACCAACTGCAACGTGGCCAGCAGCACTTCGGGCGGCTGTGATTTGGCAACATAGGCATCGACCCCACATGTCATGGCAACGTGTGCTTCTTCAGCCGACAGGCACGCGGCGAGCAGCACGACGCGGCTGGCCCCACTGCGGGCGATGGCCTCGCGCAGTTGAGCGGCGTCGACAGGTGCTTCAGCTTCATCCAGGCCAACGACAAGCAGGTCGGCATTCATATCAACGGCATGCACGACACGCGGCTCGCCAACAGGCAGGGCGGGAGCAAGGACTTCCAGGCCCAGGGGGGGATGCGCGAGCAATTGCGCAAGTCCGGCTCGCAGCAACGGATGGTTCTCCAGCAGGACTGCTTTCATGGTTTCCTCGTTTTCTGATGAAGCGATTCCGGTCGAGCGCGTACCGAGCCTGCCGCGGCAGGTATGCACGCGCGCGTCATCGACCGTTGAAACCCCGGGATCGTCCGAGAGGCGCCCTGCCACCAGCAAATGCAAGAGAGCCTGCAGTGGAGAAGCGAAGTGCGAATGCCGTTGCTACTGATCCGGATTCGCTTATGGGAAGAGCGTTGTGTGCGTCAAGCGCCAAGCGCCTGCTCACGCAGAGTGACCGCACGACATTGAGCAAGCATCGGGCCAGAGCAGTGCAACGCAACATCTGCTTACACTCTTGGCACAGGACCGACCGGTTGGAGAACGATCGAGACCCGCTGTGGCAAAGGCTCGTGGGCCCACAGCATGGTTTGCTGCACCGCCGCGTACGCACACTGTTTCTGTAACCAACTGGTTACGACTGCAGGACACGTGGCAAATGCACGCGCGTGCCGTTGGCCGGCACCTGAACGTTTTTACAACCTGTTTTAAAACTTACCAAGCGTGAGAGGTGCGCGCCGCTTGCCACAGGGTCATGGGGCATGCGTTGCCGGCAGCGCGGAGATGACCGATGCGTAACCGCTTAGGGTTTGCGGCGCATGGCAAAGAGGAAGAGGCTATCGATGGCGCCCACCATGAAGATGAGGCCTGCAGCCGCGTGCAGCATCCAGGCGCCATCTGCAAACGGCAATGAAATCGACGTGTGTGGAATCGCACCCACCACTGCCGCCGCCACGGACATGCGCGCCACCGGCACCCACCATGTGCGCTGCTCGCGCGGCGGGTCGTCATGATGGCGCGGCGTCGGACAGGGCATGCGGCGGGGGCAGGAAGTGGCGGGCATGCTGCATTGTTGGACACAACTTGTCCGACCGATACCGGGAGCAGCCTTGCACATCGGCCCTATTTCCGCCGACTGCCAGGCATGTGCTCAATGCGCCAGGTGCGCGAGATTCTTCAGCATGTCGGCCGTCATCTCCGCCACGCCAAACTCGGGTTTCCAGCCCCAGTCGCGCCGGGCCACAGAATCGTCAATCGAATTGGGCCAGCTTGCGGCAATCGCCTGACGAAAATCCGGCGCGTACGCCACGTCAAACGAGGGGTGATGCCGGCGAATTTCCGCCGCCAGTTCTGCCGGCGTAAAGCTCACACCCGCCAGGTTGTAGCTGCCGCGCTCGGTAATGTGCTCGGCCGGTGCCTCCATCAGCTCGATGGTGGCGCGCACGGCATCGGGCATGTACATCATGGGCAGCGCCTCGTCGCGCTCCAGAAAGCACGTGTAGCGCTCGCCCTTCACGGCGGAGTGGAAGATGTCGATGGCGTAATCGGTCGTGCCGCCGCCCGGCGCGGTCTTGTACGAGATCAGCCCCGGGTAGCGCAGGCTGCGCACGTCGATACCGTGGTGCTCGAAATACCAACGGCACCAGCCCTCCCCGGCAAGCTTGGAGATGCCGTAGACGGTCTTGGGCTCCATGATCGTGCTCTGCGGCGTGTTGTCGGGCGGCGTGGTGGGCCCGAATGCCGCAATCGAACTCGGCCAAAAGATGCGCTCGATGTTGTGCTGGCGCGCGGCCTCCAGTACGTTCAGCAGGCCGTTCATGTTGAGCTGCCAGCCCCACGTGGGCGATTGCTCGGCGGCAGCCGAAAGCGCCGCCGCCAGGTGATAGATCTGTGTGATGCCGTGGCGCTCGATGATCTCGCGCAACTGGCCGCGATCGGTCACGTCGAGCATTTCGTGGCGGATCTGCGGATGGCGGCCCTTGGGCACCATATCGCTGGTCACCACGTTGCCGGTGCCGTAACGCTCGGCCAGCGCCGCCGCCAGCTCCGTACCCAATTGCCCATTGGCGCCGATGATGAGAATGCGCGGCACAGTACTGGTGTTGCTCATCAGATGATCCCCAGTTCCTTGCCGGCGGTCTCGAACGCCTTGAGTGCCGCATCCAGCTGTGCGCGCTCATGCACCGCGCTGATCTGCACGCGAATGCGCGCCTGCCCCTTGGGCACCACCGGGTAGAAGAAGCCGATCACATACACGCCCAGCTCCAGCAAGCGCTTGGACAACGCCTGTGCCTTGGGCGCGTCGTACACCATGATCGGCACGATGGGGTGGTCGCCCGGTTTGATGTCAAAACCCAGCTCGACGATTTTGCGGCGGAAATACAGCGCGCTGTCTTCCAGCTTGTCGCGCAGCGCGGTGTCGGCTTCCAGCAAGTCGAGCACCTTGATGCTGGCCCCGACAATGGCCGGTGCCACGGTGTTCGAGAACAGATACGGCCGCGAGCGCTGGCGCAGCAGCGCCACCACTTCCTTGCGCGCGCTGGTGAAACCACCCGATGCACCGCCCAGGCCCTTGCCCAGCGTGCCGGTAATGATGTCGACCTTGCCGAACACGCCGCGATGCTCGTGCGAGCCGCGCCCGCGCTTGCCCAGGAAACCCGTGGCATGGCATTCATCAATGCCCAGCAGCGCACCAAACGCATCGCAGATGGCGCGAATTTCATCGAGCCGCGCAATGGTGCCGTCCATCGAGAACACGCCATCGGTAAAGACCAGCTTGAAGCGCGCGCCTGCTGCATCCGCGGCTTTCAGTTGTTCGCCCAGGTCATCCAGATCGTTGTGCTTGTAGCGATAGCGCTGTGCCTTGCACAGGCGGATGCCGTCGATGATGGACGCGTGGTTCAGCTCGTCGCTGATCACGGCATCCTCCGGCCCAAGCAGCGTTTCGAACAAGCCGCCGTTGGCATCGAATGCCGAGCCGTAGAGGATGGTGTCTTCCGTGCCGAGAAACTTCGCCAGCCGCGCTTCCAGCGTCTTGTGCAGATCCTGCGTGCCGCAGATGAAGCGCACGGAGCTGAGCCCAAAGCCGTGCGAATCCAGTGCCTCGTGCGCGGCCTTCAGCACCTCGGGGTGCGACGACAAACCCAGGTAGTTGTTGGCGCAGAGGTTGATGACCTCCTTGCCATCCGCCGTGTGGATCACGCTGCCCTGCGGCGAGGTGATGATGCGCTCGGTCTTGTACAGACCGGCCGCTTCAATGGCTTCCAGCTCGTGGCGGATATTGGCGTAGAAGGCATCGATCGAAGCCCCCGTCGAAGCATTGCCTGCCGTTGTCCCCATGGTGCGCCTCCTGTAGACTGCGTTGATCGATAAATCGAACAAGTTCGATATATCGAATAATTTGTTCAATTTACAAGATACCATCCGATGGCACAAGCCCCTGCCACCCGTCCGTTTGATGAAGGGCTTGCCGAAGGCCCACCGGCCGTTGGCGCCAAGCTGCAAGTGCTGCGTCAGGCACGCAAGCTGTCGCTGGACGAACTCTCGCGCCGTGCAGGCGTGTCCAAGTCGATGCTCTCGCAAGTCGAGCGCAACCTCGCCAACCCGACCGTGGCCGTGCTGTGGCGCTTGGCAACCGCGCTGGGCGTGGGGCTGGCGGATTTCCTCTCACCCGAAGGTGCGGCAGATGCGGCGCCAGCCGTGACCGTCATTCCGGCTCACTCCATCCCAGTCATCAAAAGCCCGGATGGCAAGTGCGAATTGAAGATTCTTGGGCCGGTGGACTTGGCGGCGCGCTTCGAGTGGTATGAACTGGCGATCCAGCCGGGCGGTGTGCTGGCGTCAGAACCGCATGAGGTGGGGACGAAGGAGCACCTATCGGTGCTCAGCGGCACGCTGACGGTGCAGTCCGGTTCAAGCGAGAAAAAGGTACGGCACGGAGAATCCGCGCGCTACCCGGCGGACGTGCAGCACGCGATTTCCAATGCGGGGAAGACCGTGGCGACAGCGTTACTGGTGGTGGAGTGCGCGCAGTCACTGTAGCGCGCCAGGTTGCCTAGGCCGCCGGCACCTGCGGCGCCCGCCACACGCGCGGCAGCAACGCACCCAGCATCAACCCGCGCAGCGCCATAAAGCCCAGCATTGACACCCATAGCCCGTGGTTGCCCCACAGCGGCTGCAGCGTGACCGACAGCCCCCAGAACGCAGCCGCCGCCACGGCCATCGTCACCAGCAGTTCACGCGTGCGCGTGGCGCCGATGAACACGCCGTCAAACTGAAAGCCCCACACCGACACGATGGGCAGCAGCGCCGCCCACACCAGATAGTGGCGCGCAGCTTCGCGCACGGCCGGCTGATCGGTCAGCACGCCGATGATGGCTGAGCCCGCCAGCGCATAGACGGCTGCAAACAACCCCGCCCCCAGCACTGACCAGAGTGTCGACACGCGAATCGCCATACGCAGTGCGTGGCGATCACGCCCGCCCAGTGCAGCACCCACCAGTGCTTCGGCTGCATGTGCAAAGCCGTCCAGCCCGTAGGCCATGAAGGTCAGGAAGTTGAGCAGCAGCGCGTTGGCGGCCAGCACCACATCGCCCTGCTTGGCGCCCGCGTGGGCAAACCAGCCGAAAGTGGCCAACAAACACAGCGTGCGCAGGAAGATGTCAGTGTTCAAACCCATCAGCCGGCGCCAGGCATCGCGCGCGAGCAGTTCAGCACGCGTGAGCGGCGGCAAACCCAGCGGCCGCTGCAGCCACAGCAGCAGCATGCCCAGCGCAAAACCAGCGATGTCTGCCAGCGCTGTCGCCGCGCCGATGCCACCGACGCCCATGCCCGCCCCCAGCACCAGGCCCAGCACCGCCACCATGTTGACCGCATTGATGAACACCTGCAGCAGCAACGCGCGCCGCACTTGCTGGCGCCCGAGCAAGGTGCCGAGCACCACATAGTTGGCCAGCGCAAACGGCGCCGACCAGATGCGCGCATGGCAATACACCTCGGCCATGCGGGTGACGGTGTCACTTGCCCCCAGCAGCGCCAGCGTGATGCGGATGGCCGGCCCTTGCAGCATCAGCAACGCCGCCCCGATGGCCAACGCCAGCAGCAACGCACGCACCACGCTCGCCCGCAACGCCTGTGCATCCCCCGCGCCATGCGCCTGCGACACCAGCCCCGTGGTGCCCATGCGCAAAAAGCCGAAGCCCCAGAACACGAAGTTGAAGAACACCCCGCCCAGCGCCACCCCGCCGATGTATTCCGGCCCCGGCAAATGCCCCGCCACGGCCGTATCCACCGCCGACAGGATCGGCTGCGTCAGGTTGGCCAGCACAATGGGAAACGCCAGGGTCAGCACGCGCCGGTGCCACTGCACGGGTGATGCAGGTGCAACCGATGTGACCGATGAGGACTCCATGGGGCAAAAAATTGGGGAGGGACAGTGAAAATCGGATGAAAAAGAGGTGCAACCGCCAGCGATTTCGCTATGATTGCGCCCCATTGCGAGTACCGGCAATCGGGCGACAAGTGCGGCACCCCGCACAACGTCGCCGATGACTATACGCGAATCCCCCCGGAAGGCAGGCACCATGCCCAGCCTTTCATCGCGACCGGGCAGGTGCGATTGATGCTGCGCGTCATCCCGCACACGCATGTCCTGCGTTGGTGACACCCACCATACAGGACGGTGGGCGACGCCAAAACAGCGTCGCCTCGGTAGAACTAAGCGGACTGGTAAGCAAACCGCGATGCCCTGTCGAGCGTCCGAACTCGCCGGGGCGGAGACTCCCTTGGAAAAAAACGTACAACGCAACCTTGGCGCCTGGCCCCTGATGTTGACTGGCCTGGGCTCGATCATCGGTTCGGGCTGGCTGTTCGGTGCGGGTCACGCCGCACAGGTGGCAGGCCCTGCCGCTATCTTTACCTGGGTCATCGGCGCAATCGTTATCCTGGCCATCGCCCTGACATATGCGGAGCTGGGCGCGATGTTCCCCGAGTCCGGTGGCATGGTGCGCTACGCGCGCTACTCGCACGGCTCGCTGGTGGGGTTCGTGGCTGCATGGGCCAACTGGATCGCCATCGTCACTGTCATCCCCATTGAGGCCGAGGCCTCCATCCAGTACATGAGCTCATGGCCGTGGCCGTGGGCGCAGGGGCTATTCCAGCATGGCGAGCTGACGCCGATGGGGCTGGTGCTCTCCGCCGTGCTGGTCATCGTGTACTTCCTGCTGAACTACTGGGGCGTGAAGGTGTTTGCCAAGGCCAACAACGCCATCACCATCTTCAAGTTCATCATTCCGGCGGCGACGGCCGTGGCGCTGATCGGCGCGGGCTTCCACCCGAGCAACTTCGGCATGGCCGAAGGCGCGAATGGCGCAGCACAGGGCTTCGCACCCTACGGCTGGTCTGCCGTGCTCACCGCCATTGCCACCAGCGGCATCGTGTTCGCTTTCAACGGGTTCCAGAGCCCGATCAACCTGGCGGGCGAGGCACGCAACCCGGGCCGCAACGTGCCCATTGCGGTGATCGGCTCGATCCTGCTGGCGGCCGTCATTTACGTGGCGCTGCAGATCGCCTTCCTGGGCGCGGTGCCGCCGGAATCGCTGGTCAACGGCTGGCATGGCATTGATTTCCACTCACCGTTTGCCCAGCTGGCGATTGCGCTCAACCTGAACTGGCTGGCCATCGTGCTGTACATCGATGCGTTCGTCAGCCCGTCAGGCACCGGCAGCACGTACATGGCCACCACCACGCGCATGATCTATGCGATGGAACGCAACAACACCATGCCGGCCATCTTCGGGCGCGTGCATCCGGTGTTTGGCGTGTCGCGTCCGGCCATGTGGCTGAACCTGGGCGTGTCGTTCATCTTCCTGTTCTTCTTCCGCGGCTGGGGTGCGCTGGCGGCCGTCATTTCGGTGGCCACTGTCATCTCGTACCTGACGGGGCCGATCAGCGTGATGTCGCTGCGCAAGACCTCGCCGGGGCTGCACCGCCCGCTGCGTCTGCCCGGCCTGTCGCTGGTGGCACCGTTTGCGTTCGTGTGCGCATCGCTGATCCTGTACTGGGCCAAGTGGCCGCTCACCGGCGAGATCATCGTGCTGATGCTGGTGGCCCTGCCCGTGTATTTCTACTACCAGGCCAAGGCCGGCTGGCCCGACTTCAAAACCGAGCTCAAGGGCGCGTGGTGGATGATCGCCTACCTGCCCACCATCGCTGCGCTGTCGTACTGCGGCAGCAAGGAGTTCGGCGGCCATGGCTACATCCCGTACGGCTGGGACATGGGCATCGTGGCTGCGATCTCGCTGTGCTTCTACCACTGGGGTGTGAGCAGCGGCTGGCATACGCGCTACCTGGAAGAAGTGGACAGCGTGCATGAAGACGGTGAGGCTCGCGACGACAAGCGCGCACCGCGCGGCGTCCCGCAGGGCATCTAAGCTTCATTGCCGCTACAAAAGAAAAACGCCCGACCGGTTTTGCCGGCGGGCGTTTTTTTATGTCTGCAAACAGCCCGGGAAATTGCTCAGAAACGTGCGCTAGACTTCACGCGCAGTTTCTCCGATCTCTCCCGAACCGACATAACTCATGACAAGACTCCTCGGCGTTCTCCTGATCGCGCTAGCGCTTGGCGCGTGCGGCAAAAAAGAAGAAGCACCCAATGCAGCCGGCGGAGCCGGGCCCGCCGCCATGATGGCCGCTGCCCCCGAAGCCAGCGCCAAGCAGGCCGAGGGTGCCGAGCGCCGATTCCTGGCCTATGAACATCGCGTCTCATTGGAAGTCGACGCCCCGCAGTTGGAGCGCCTGTACCGCGAGCTGCAGGATGCCTGCGTGAATGAGACCACCTGGCACTGCACGGTCATGGATGCCAGCATCCAGCTTGAACGTGACGAGCGCGGCGGCACGGCCCACCTGAACCTGCGCGCCAGCCCCGAGGGCGTGCGCACCATGCGCAAGCGCTTGGCCGACAGCGGTGGCGTGGTCAGCCAAGGCACCCACGTGGATGACCTGGGCCAGCCAATTGCCGAAGTCAGCAAGCGCCTGGACATGTTGAAGACCTATCGCGCAAGCCTGCTTGATTTGCAGCGCAAGGCGACCAAGGTGGAAGACCTGATCCTGATCGCAGAAAAGCTGTCGGAAACGCAGTCCGAACTGGAAGCGGCCACCGGCCAGAGCGCGCAACTGATGGACCGGGTGAACCGTGAGGTGCTGTCGATCGACCTGAGCACCCGGCAGACCACGGCACGCAGCCTTTGGGCACCCATCGGCAATGCGCTGCGTGAGTTCCCGCCCTCGCTGGTGCATGCCAGCGCCAGCGTGATCTCGGCCGTAGCCTACCTGCTGCCATGGGTGATCGTGCTGTCGATCGTGAGTGTGCTGATTGCACGCGTGCGGCGCAAGCGGCGGCAGCAGAAGTCGGCTGACTGACCGATCAATCGATTGATCGCCCAACAGCAAAAGCGCCCGCCGGAAACAGCGGGCGCTTTTGCTTTGGTCTTACGCTGCCTTCAAGCCTTCCATCGCCTCGCGCACGTAGGCGATCAGGTCAGGTCCCATCCACGGGCTGGCCGAGAGCTCCGGCTCACGCTCCATCGCCAGACGCACCTTGGCCTGTGTTTGCGGATCATCACCGGCATACGAGCGGAACAGCTCGATCCAGTGCCGGGCAAGCTGCTGCATCTCCGGTGCATGCGGGGCGGTGCCCTTGGCCAAGTGTTGCCGCACCTCGGCAATGAGGGTCGGCCACTCATTGGCGCGCTTGCCGAAGTTGGCACGCATGTGCTGCAGCTCTTGCGCCGAGAGATACTTTCCGTAGACCGCCAGCTTGGTCTCGTTGGCCGCTTCCATGATGAAGTTGAGCATCTCCAGGCTGATGCCGGTGCGCTCCTGCTGCGCCGGCTCGTTCACATGCATCTTGTGCAGCTTGGCCGAGAGGATCGGGTCCAGCGCATCCTGCGCGAGCAGAGCCATCCAGCGCTTGGAGAGCGCCTGCGCCTCGCTGCTGCGTGATGGCACATTACGCGCCATCGCTTCGCGCACGGCTGCCACCAGCGCCGCCCATTTCTCGTTGCGCGCCACATCCGCATCCAGCCGTTCTGCGCGCTCGCGCTCTTCCTGCGAAAGGTATTTGTCGTACATGGTCATCCATTCCAAGGTTGTGAGCCATTCAGCAAGCTCGGGCTCTTCCTGGCGCATGAGCTGGTCGTGCAGACGGGTCAGCCGGTCACGCAGCACGCTGGCCTGCGTGATCTGCTGATCCAGCATCGCAATCTGCCGTTCCATGATCGTGGTCAGGGGAACGTCCGGACTTGCCAGAAAAGCCCCGATGTCAGCCAGCGACATGCCGAAACGCCGCAACGCCTGGATCTGGTGCAGCCGGGCAATGTCGGCCTTGTCGTACAGCCGGTAGCCGCTATCGGAGCGGGCCGAAGGCGTGAGCAGGCCAATGCTGTCGTAGTGATGCAGCATGCGGACGGTCAGACCGCAGCGTTTGGCGAGATCGCCCACTTTCAGCAACATGGCCAGCTCCTGTCTTTTGGCTTGAACCCAGGCTAGGACCTCACGCAGTGTGAGGGTCAAGCGCGGCGTGAATGGATGACGCGCCATGAAGACGCAGGCGCACCCGGCATTCTGAACCATGCCCCCTCTGTGGTGGGGACACGAACCCGCCAGCCCGCGCCACGCCGTGCGTCACAAAAAGTTCATTTAACTCTGTGTTCAGGGGGCCGTTAGGCGGAATGTCCGAGCTTCCGTCCAACGCCATGACTTCCTCACCGCTCTCCCTGCCGGCGGGCATCGCGCCTGAAATGCTGCGTACGGTGTTCCAACCGATCTTCCGTCTGTCCACCACCGAGGTGCTTGGCTACGAAGCGCTGCTGCGTGGGCCGGCGGGCACGGCCATGGAATCGCCCGCGGCATTGTTTTCCGCGGCGTCGGACACAGCGGGCGCGATTGCCCTGGAGACGACCGCCGCGCGCCTGGCCATCGCCAACTTCTCGGCCATGCGCCTGCCGGGCAAGCTGTTCCTGAACTTCAGCGCGTTTGGCGTGCGCCAGTTGCTGCAAGACCATGCCCGCCTGCTGCATGCGATTGCCGACCACGACCTGCATCCCTCGCGCATCGTCATCGAGCTGACCGAACAGACGCCCATCGACGACCTCACCAGCTTTGCCCAGGCGTTGTCCGTTGCGCGTGACTTTGGCATGCAATGCGCGCTGGACGATTTCGGCACCGGCAACGCCAACCTGAACCTGCTGATTGAACTGACACCCGACTTCATCAAGCTCGACAAGTATTTCCTGCGTGACATTGCCAAGCACCCAGCCAAGCTGGACATCGCGCGCTCATTGCAGCAAACCCTGAAGGGCAGCGCGACCAGCATCATTGCCGAAGGGCTGGAAACGGAAGACGAACTGGGCGTGGTGCGCGATCTGGGCATCCGCTTCGGTCAAGGCTTCTTCCTGGGGCGCCCGCAAGACACGCCGGCAGGTGACATGTCGAGCCAGGCGGCGCGCGTGCTGCAGTCATCGCAGATTGCGGTGTTTCCGCAAGCGGTGCGCGTGGGCTGGCGCGCCATCACAGCCAGCAAGCTGCTGCGCGTGGCACCCACCCTGCCCCTGCGCTGCAGCAACGACGACGTACTGCACCTGTTCAACCGCCACCCCGATCTGCACGCCGTGGCGCTGCTCGATGAAGATGAACGACCGCTGGCGCTCATCGCCCGCCGCGCCTTTATCGATCGCTATGCGATGCCGTATCACCGTGAGCTGTACGGCAAGAAATCTGCGCTGACGTTTGCCAACCGGCAACCCGTGCTGGTGGAAAAATCTGCCTCGCTGGAAGACATGTCTGCGCTGCTGATGAGCGAAGACCAGCGCTACCTGACCGACGGTTTCATCATCACCGAACATGGCCGCTACCTGGGCCTGGGCACCGGCGAAGAACTGGTGCGCACCGTGACCGAGATCCGCATCGAAGCAGCGCGCTACGCCAACCCGCTCACGTTCCTGCCCGGCAACATTCCGCTGAACCTGCACATTGAACGTTTGCTGGAAGCACGCGCGGAGTTCTACGCCTGCTATGTGGACTTGAACCACTTCAAGCCCTTCAACGACCAATACGGCTACTGGCAAGGCGACGAGATGCTGAAGATGGCCGCCGCCGTGCTGGCCACGGCATGTGAGCCGACGCGCGACTTTCTCGGCCACGTGGGTGGGGATGATTTCCTGATCCTGTTCCAGAGCGCCGACTGGCGCGCTCGCATCGAGCACGCCATCGCCGCGTTCAACATCAACGCGCTGGCCATGTACACACCGGCAGACCGTGCCGCCGGGGGCATCCACGCCGAAGACCGCAAAGGCCTGCCAGCCTTCTTCCGCTTTGTGACGATGGCGGTGGGTGCCCTGCACGTGCTCCCAGGCGCCGCGCGCAACAGCGACGACATCGGCACCGCCGCCGCGCTGGCGAAACGCCGCGCCAAGCAGAGCGACAGCGGCTTCTATCTGGAGGCGATGCGGCCCGCGCAAACGCTATCGGTCACCGCCTGAGCGTGGTCGGCTAGAGCGCCTCTGCCGGGTCGCGCCGGCGGCGGGTCGGGCGGTTGGCCAGCGGCGTGAGGTCCGCTGCAAGGTGCGCATGCAGCGCCTCCAGCCCTTCCTGCTCAAAAAAGTGATGACCGGGCAGCGTACGCAGTACGCTCGGGCCACGCGTGATGTCGGCCCAGGCGCCAAAGTCTGCCTCGTTCAGCAGCGGATCTTCCTTGCCGCGAAAGCCGAACAACGGCAACAACAGCGGCGGCTCGTCACGGTGGTCGTAGATCTCTGACAGCCGCAGGTCGGCGCGCAACGTGGGCAGGATGTACGACAGCGTGCGCGTGTCGGTCAGCACGGATTCGGGCATACCGCCCAGCCCGCGCAGGCGGTCGATGAAGGCGGTCTGCTCCAGCTCGCAGATCGGCGGGCGCCCCAACCGCCGATGCGGTGCGCGATGCCCGGAAATGGCCAGCGCCACCGGCTGCGGCCCGCCACGCGCACGCAGGGTGCGGGTCAACTCGAACGCCACCAGCGCACCCAGGCTGTGCCCATAGAACGCAAACGGCAACGCGTCGGCCTGCGCACCGGCCACTTCATCGGCCATGCCGGGCAGCAATTCGTCGAGATGGCTGGCGCGCGCCACCCCCGCTGGCAGAAAGCGATGCGGCAACTGGATGGCCCGCACCTCGAAGCTCGGCAGTCCGGCCGGCCACTTGGCGAAGTTGCCTGCACTGCCGCCCGCATGGTGAAAGCAGTACAACCGCAGGCGTGGCGCAATCACGGGCGTGCGCCCGACGGGAACGATATAGCGTTGCTGGGACATGGCAGTGGCGCTCCTTACCAAGAAACCTCGCGCGGCAGGCCGTAGGCATCTGCGCCAGGGAAAGCCGGCCACGCAGGCGCCTGCGCTTCCTGCGCGGGGCTGTGGCCGGTCAATTGCGCCAGCAGTGCGTGCTGGCGGGTGCGGGCAGACGCGATGCTGGCAGCCTTCACGTGGCCATAGCCGCGAATCTGCTTGGGCAGGTTGGCCAGTTGCAGCACCGTGTCGTACGTGAGTGCGTTGAGTTTGCCCAGCGCGATGTCGATGGCGTGCTCATATTCGACGATCAGCGCGCGCTCCTGCCGGCGCTCATGCGTGTAGCCGAACGGGTCGAAGCGCGTACCGCGCAGCCACTTGAACCGCGCCAGCATGGCAAACAGACGCTGCGTGCCGGGCCCGAATGTACGCTTGCGCGGTGCGCCGCCTTCCAGCGCGGAGAGGATGGGCGGCGCCAGATGAAAGCGCAGCGTGACGTCGCCCTCAAAGGTCTCGGCCAGCGCGCGGCGAAAGTCCTCGCCACTGAACAGGCGCGCCACTTCGTACTCATCCTTGTAGGCCATCAGCTTGAACAGGTTGTGCGCCACGGCGGTGGCCAACGTCTGCTTGCCGGTGGCGGTGCGCTCGGCCTGCCGCACATGCTCGACAAAGTTCACGTAGCGGCGCGCATAGGCTTCGTTCTGGTAAGCCGTCAGGAAGCCGCGGCGATGCGCGAGCACGGCATCCAGGCTGGCGGGTTTCTGCAATTTGATGATGGATTCCGCCAGCGGCCTGCTGGCGCCAATACCCGCATCGAACGCGGCGTAGCGCCCCCACTGGAACGCACGCTGATTGGCCGCCACGGCCACGCCATTGACTTCGATGGCGCGCAGGATGGCTGCCTCCGACAGCGGCAACAGCCCGCGCTGAAACGCATAACCGAGCATCAGCAGGTTGGTGTACAGCGCATCGCCCAGGTGATGCTGCGCAAGCGCACCCGCGTCGACAAACTCCAGCCTGGCCTCGGCCGTCTCCCCCAGCAGGCGGCGCAGCTGCTCGGTTGGGAACTGCCAGTCCACTTGTCGGATGGCGTGCCCGGGGGGGGTCTCCTCCGTGTTCAACACGATCTGCGTATGGCCGGGCTTGATCTTGTCCACCGCATCCCGCGCAGCGGCAGTGAGGATGTCATAGCCGAGCACCACATCTGCCTGGCACGCAGGAATACGCTGCGAGTGCAGCGCATCCTGCCGCTGCGCAATGCGCACGTGCGACATCACCGCGCCGTTCTTCTGCGACATACCGGTCATGTCCAGCACCGAGGCACCCTTGCCTTCCAGATGCGCGGCCATGCCGAGAATGGTGCCGACCGTGATCACGCCCGTGCCCCCAATGCCGCAGATGAGCACGTTGAACGGCGTGTCGAGCGCGGCGCGTTGCGGTGTCGGCAAGGCCGGCAGGTTGTCGGGCAACGCAGCCTTCTGCTGCTTGCGTCCGCTGCCGCGCAGGCGGCCTCCCTCCACGGTCACGAAGCTTGGGCAGAACCCCTTGACGCAAGAGGTGTCCTGATTGCACGACCCCTGGTGCACGGCGCGCTTGCGGCCGAACTCGGTTTCCAGTGGCACGATCGACGAGCAGTTCGATTGTGTGGCGCAGTCTCCGCACCCCTCGCACACCAGCGGGTTGATGAAGAGATGCCGGGCCGGCGCCTGCACGGCATGCTTCTTCTTGCGCCGGCGTTTCTCCGCCGCGCACACCTGCTCATAGATCAGCACGCTGGTGCCCGGCACGTCGCGCAACTCGCGCTGCACGGCATCGAGCGCCTCGCGCGGGTGGAGGGTCACCCCATCGGGCAAGCCGGCGCGACCGTCATGGCGCGACGGGTCTTCCGACACCAGCGCAATGCGCGTCACGCCCTCCGATGCCAGTTGCCGCGCAATCGCCGGCACGGTGACGCTGCCGTCCACCGGCTGGCCGCCGGTCATGGCCACGGCGTCGTTGTAGAGCAGCTTGTAGGTGATGTTCACCTTGGCGGCAATGGCCGCGCGAATGGCGAGATAGCCCGAATGGAAGTAGGTGCCGTCGCCCAGGTTGGCAAACACGTGCGGCACCTGCGAAAACGGCGCCTGCCCGATCCACGTTGCTCCCTCGCCCCCCATCTGCGTGAAGGTCTTGTTGTGCTCGGGGTAGATGGCGGTGGCCATGATGTGGCACCCGATACCGCCCAGCGCCAGGCTGCCCTCGGGCACCTTGGTGGATGTGCTGTGCGGGCACCCCGAGCAGTAGTAGGCCGAGCGCGCGGGCGTTGCCACCTCTCGGTCGAGAAAGGCTTGCCGGTCACGCAGCCATGCCGCCGTCTTGGCGATGCGGCCCTGCGGATGAAACTGTGCGAGCCGATCCGCAATCACCATGGCGATCTGCGCGACGGACAGATCCGTCTTGGCCGAGAACACACCGTTGCCGGCAGGGCCAGCCAGCTCACCCACCCCATCGGACTTGCCGACGATACGCGGGCGCGCGTTGTCCGGCAGGTCGTACAGGAACTGACGTAGTTGCGATTCCACCACCGGGCGCTTCTCTTCAATGACGAGAATCTCGTCCAGCCCCGTGGCGAAATCGCAGATGCCCTGTGGCTCCAGCGGCCACGGCATGGCCACCTTGTGCAGGCGCAGGCTGGCCATCTCGGGCGCATCGGTATCGATCTCCAGCAGCGCGAGCGCTTCGCGTACATCGCGGTAGCTCTTGCCGGAGGCGATGATGCCAAGGCGTGCGGTGTGCGCATCGTGCGTGGTGCGGTTGAGCCGGTTGGCGCGCGCATAGGCCAGCACTGCGGGCAGCTTGTGGTCCTGCATCAGCGCTTCCTGCTTGCGCGCAGTCAGGCCCAGCGGGTCTGACGAGAGGCGACAATTCAGTCCGCCTTCGGGCAGCACGTGGTCCGTGGGCAAATGAATCTGCAGCGCAAACGGATCGGCGTCGATGCCGGCGGACGATTCCACCGTATCGGCCAGCGCCTTGAAGCCCACCGCGCAGCCCGAATAGCGCGACATGGCCCAGCCATGCAGGCCCAGCTCGATGTACTCCTGCACATCGGCCGGATACAGCACGGGAATCATGGCCGAGCAGAACAGGTGATCGCTCTGATGCGGCAAGGTGGACGAATACGCACCGTGGTCATCGCCCGCCACCAGCAGCACGCCGCCGTGCGCGCTGGTGCCGGCATGGTTCAGGTGCTTGAGCACATCGGCCGAGCGGTCTACGCCCGGGCCCTTGGCATA
Source organism: Ralstonia flaminis (assembly GCF_958415495.1). Lineage (NCBI taxonomy): Bacteria > Pseudomonadati > Pseudomonadota > Betaproteobacteria > Burkholderiales > Burkholderiaceae > Ralstonia > Ralstonia flaminis. The sequence goes on from NZ_CATZLL010000002.1 coordinate 191,723, forward strand.
CCAGAGTGCAAACACACCGTCGTGCTTCGATTCACCCAGCAGGTGCACCTGCTGCGTGCCCCACACGGCGGTGGCGGCCAGGTCTTCATTCACACCGGGTTGGAAGCGGATGTCGTGCGCGGCCAGCGCGTCGCTGGCCTTCCAGAACGCCTGGTCCAGCCCACCCAGCGGCGAGCCGCGGTAGCCCGACACAAAGCCCGCCGTGTTGAGCCCCGCGGCACGATCACGCAAGCGCTGCACCACCATCAGGCGGACCAGCGCATCGATGCCGCTCAGGAACACGCGCCCCGTGTGCGCCGTGTATTTGTCTTGTGCCGTGATGAGTTGCACGCGAACCTCGCGAAGGTGGGGCGGTAGCAAAACGCAGCGCGAACGGAGCCTGCCCCGCCGCGCAGCGGGCATCGGAACAGCGTTGATTGAAAAGCGAAGCGTCGCTTGGCGGCCTACCAGTCGATCAGGCAGGCGCTCCACGACAGCCCGGCGCCAAAGCCGATCAGGACGACCTTGTCACCGCGCATCACGCGGCCTTGCCGCACGGCATCGCCCAGCGCCAGCGGAATGCTGGAGGCCCCCGTGTTGCCGGTATCCGCCAGGCTGACGAAGAAGCGTTCCGGCGCAATGCCCATCTTGATGCGAACCGACTCCAGCATGTGCGCATTGGCCTGATGGAAGACAAACAGGTCGATGTCTTCCTGCTCAAGGCCGTTTTTCTCCAGCAGTGCGTCGATCACCTCCGGCACCTTGGTCAGCACGAAGTTGAAGACACCCGGCCCGTTCATGCGGAAATCCGGCTGATACGCGCCGCCGCTGGTCAAACCATGCAGCCCCGAGGTGTACGCGGTGATGGCCTCGGCGCCGGTGCCGTCGGTGCCGAATTCGAAATCGCGCACACCGATGCCGTGGTCCGCCCGGCGGATGAACGACGCCGTGGCCGCATCCCCCATGATGGTCTTGAGGCTGCGGTCTTCCGGTGCCACCAGCTTGGTGTACGTGTCGGCCGTGATGAGCAGCACGCCCTTGGCGCGGCCGCTGTCGACCAACCCTTCGGCCAGCATCAGGCACGACACGTAACCCGAGCAACCCTGATTCACGTCGAGCGCCCCACTGCGCGTGGGCAGACCCAGCGCATGCTGCACCAGGCAGGCGCTCGTCGGGATCAGGAACTTGGGCGTCTGGCTGCAGAACAGGATGAAGTCCACGTCTTCCGGCGCGATGTCGTGCTCGTCCAGAAGACGGCGTCCGGCGGCGATGGCCAGCTCAAGGCTGTATTCGTCGTCGCCGGAGATATGCCGAAGGTGGATGCCGGTTTTGCCCGCGATTTTGTCGACAGGCCAATCCGGGTTCAGCTCAGCAATGGATTGATTGCTGAGCGTCGCATCCGGCAGCGCATAGCTGATCGATTGAATCTGTACCGCCATGAGAGGGCTCCGCGTGAGTGCGTGGTTGCGCGACTGCGTTATTGACGGTGATACACAAGAGGCACCATGACCGGGTCGGCCTGCCGCAGCAGCGCCCCACCCCATGAAAAACCCACGCCAAAGCCGACCATGCCGAGCGTCTCACGGGCTGGGCGCGAGGCGTCCGCGTCGTGCTCGGTCACCATCATCAGCGGGATGGACGGTGGGCTGGTGTTGCCGAAGCGGTCGATGTTGCTTGGCATCTTCTCGGGCGCAATGCCGATCTTTTTCGAGAAGTAATCGAGCATGAACTTGTTGGCCTGATGGAAGAGCCAGCGGTCCACGCTCTGCACCGGCCAGCCGGAGATGGTGGAGAGCTGCTGCACCAGTTCCGGCACATGGTTGAGCGTGAGACCGAACACGGCCGAGCCATCCATGTACAGCTCTTCCTGCGAGCGCAGCACCTTGTCCTGCGGGTGCGGGCGGCGTTCGGCCGATTCCACCGTGCGCGGCTGCCGAAAGCCACCGGCTTCGATGATGAGCGAATCGCTGCCCGCGCCGTTCGTACCGGCAAAGAAAAAGCTCTCGGCCGCGTCTTCCGAATACTCGATCGCCGTGGCCGTGCCTGCATCGCCAAACAGGATGTTGGCCGGAATGTCGTGCGGCGAGATCAGCTTGCTGGGTGTATCGCCCACCAGCAGCAGCACGCGCCGCATGCCCTCCTTGGCCAGCAGCCCGAAGGCCACCATCAGCCCATACACATAACCCGAGCAGCCCAGCGTGATGTCAAACGCCGCGCACTGGAACGACAGCCCCAGCCGGCGCTGCAGCACGCAGCTCGTGGCGGGCACCACGTAGTCAGGCGTTTGCGAGAGGAAGATCAGCGCGTCGACGGAATCCTTCTCCCAACCGACGGACTCCAGCAGGCGCTCGGCCGCTACGTAGCAGAGGTCGGACGCGCACATGCCATCGGGCGCCACATGCCGGGCCTGGATGCCGCACAGCTTGGCCGTCCGGCCGATCTCCACCGGATCACCGGCGATGTCTTCGTTGCGCCGCACATGCTCCGGCACCGCGGCAGACACCCCGGCAATGCGCGCGTTGTGAAAGCGCCGGTAGCCCATTCAAGCCTCGACGCTCTGACCGTGGACCAGCGCACGCAACTCGCGGAACGTAGTCAGCTCCTGCAGCGCCATCGGGTCGACCACCTTTTGGTAGTGCGTGTCGATCAGCGCAATGGTGCTCAGAAACGCCAGCGAATCCCACACCGCCTCCTCCACCATGTTGAAGTCGTCGGTGATCCGCTCCGGCGACACTTCGAGCAGGGCCGCGAAGTCTTCAATGAATTTTTGATCGTCCATCGGTTCACCTCAATCATCAGGAAACAGCGGGGGAAATACGCCAGTCGTGCCGGCGGGCATGGTCCAGCAGTGCTGCGTTGGAGCCGACCGCCACCGGGTGGTCAGCCAGGGAAAGCATGGGGATGTCGCTGTCGTGGTCGCCATAGGCAAAGCCACCGTGCATGGAGAGGCCGTGCACCTGCAGGAACTGGCGCAGCGCAATGGCCTTGCCCTCGCCAATGGTCGGCTCACCCAGCATGGCGCCGGTGTAGCGGCCGTCGCGCTGCTCCAGGCGCGCGCACACCACGTGCTCGATCGACAGGTCGGCCGCGATGGGCGCAACGGCCTCGGCAAACGAACCGCTCACCACAATGACAACGGCACCGGCCTGCTGATGCGCGTTGAGCCGTGTGACCACCGTGTCGTGGTACAGCGCCGCACGATTGGCCTCAAACCACTGCTGCGCGGCACGTGCCATGTCGTCCACCGGAATGCCCGCAAGTTGTCGGTAGAAGTAGCGGTTCTGCGCGGCGCGGTTGGCATTGCGCTCGACGTACCACGTCAGGTTGGCGCGCACGTCACGGATGCGGCGCTCGGCTTGGTCGGGCGAGTCGGCCGTGCTGCGGTGGTACTGCTCCAGCACGGCGAGCATGCTTTTCGGGCGGATCAGCGTTTCGTCCAAGTCGAACACCGCACAGATACGCGCAGCGTCAACCTCAGGTGCAGCACAGTCGGGAGCGATGGCGGCAGTCATGGCAGCGCCTTCCTTCAGTTGTGCAGCGACTTGAGCGCCGTGCTTTCCAGCGCCGAGACGAACTTGCGATCCAGCACGGTAAAGGTGAGCGAGAGTTGCGCGATCACCTTGCCTTGCTGGTGAAAGTCCATCCGCACGGCCATCTTGCCGTCGCCGGTTGCGCGCAGGTTGCGCTCCAGCACGCGGTACTCCAGATCCACCCGGAACGGATAGGCAAACGCCTTGAAGTCCACGTTGATGTTTTCGGCCAGGTACATCTTGGCTGCCGTGGAGTGGAATTTCTGCGTGACGGCATTTCCCATCTGTCGCGCCGCTTCCAGCAACACCATGAACTGCACGTGCTTGCCGGTTACGTGGTCACTCAGGTCGGCACATTCATCGTCGATCAGCAGCACGCTGGTGTAGGTGTCTTCGCCGGTTTCCTGCGGGTCGGAGATCAGCGTATTGGAGCGTTTGACCTTGTGCGTGAGCGTGCCGTCACAGCGCTGGTGGCTGTCGAAATAGCTGCGCAGTGAAATCTGCCCGGCATGGTGGCTCTGCGCCACCAGGTCACGCAGCACATCCACCTGCGATTCAGAGATGCCCTGCTCCAGCGAGATGGCGGCCGGTTCAAGCTGCCCGTCACGCACACGCGCAACAAGCTCATCGAACGTGAGGATGCTTTGCGCGTTGGACAACTCCCGAAACTTGTTGCCAACCACACGAATGAGGGTATCGGTCATAGGGCGCCTGTCGTATGCGTGCTGGGTAATTGGATTGCCAATTGCGATTCACTCGACATTCATTCGAGTACGCGTCGCATTTGTCATCGTTTTTATATCGACCCGCCTTTTCCGCATGTGCGCTATTGCATTTACCGATGCGGCCAACCTGATGAATTCGCGCTTTGGTGCCCTGCCGCAAATCCACAGCTGAAAGCGGTTCGTTGCCTCTGCCGGACGCATCCTACCGTTTGCTGCAATGCGGTCAACTGCAAAAAAATACAGTAGACGGGTTGCCACTTTTCACACAGCATCCGCGCTTAATCACGGCGCCTTTGTGCTTTGAACCAAACCGGGGCACGAGGGGCGCTGCCGCACCTTTTTGATCTGCAAACCGGTGCACGCACGTGATTTAAAAGGCCGCCATTGGATTGCCAATCAATTCAATGCGACGGATTGGTGAAACCGCGCGTTGGTGTGCGGCATCCAGCCCAACCCGGATGCCTGCCGATGCGCCCCACACTCCAACAGAGGCAACAAGATGGCTCAACACGACTCCAAGGCCCTGGCCAACCAGTTCATCCACGCGCTGGAAACGCGCGACCTCGACGCCGTATCCGACCTGCTGGCCGACGACGTTGTCTTTGAAGACGTGCCGCTGGCCGACACCGTGCACCGCGGCAAGCCCCGTGCCGTCGAGAAGGTGGCCGAGTTCTTCGGCAAATCGTCTTCGTACGTCTGGAAGAAGCACCGCGTGGTGTCGGAAAACGGCACGGTGTTTGTCGAGCGCACCAGCGACATCGTCTTTGGCGACAAGAAGGTCACGCTGCCCATGGTCGTCATTCTTGAATTCAACGACGCCGGCAAGCTGACGCTGTTCAAGGACTACTTCGACCTGCAGACGCTGCAAAACCAGCTCGCCTGATTCGCCGGGCGCATTCCATGCAGGCACGTCGCCACCCTGGGCGGTGGCGGCGCCTTCCCATCGCCCTACCTACCGATCCACCGTTTGAGGAGATGACCGATGAGCACGTCGTATCGCTCCGAAATCCACCGCTTCGGCGCTCCCGCCGAAATCCGTGACCTGCACATCGATGAAGCCGTGGCGCTCGTGCGCGACGGTGATGCGATTGCCGTCTTGCTGGACGTGGTCCAGCCCGAGCAACTCGATACGTGGTGGGCTGACCCGGCCTACCCCGAGGTGATTCCGCACCGCTCGCTCTCGGGCGTGGCCAACACCGGCGTGGCTGTCGGCCCGATGCAATTTCTGGAGAACGAAAAGCTCGTGGTCGGGCTGGCGGACTACTTTGCCTATGCCGGCCGCTTCAACGGGCAATTGCGCAACACCGCTTTTGCACGGCTGATTCACGATGCGCTGCACGTCGACACGGTGCAGGTGGGCACGTGGGCGGAGTTTCCGCTCACCTCCAAGCGCGAGTTCCAGCCCAAGAAGGAAGGCATCTACAGCGTGCCGCCGCATTGCGACGCCATCCACTTCTCGCGCGACCCGGCCAACTGGCCAATTGGCGAGAACTACTCCGAGCTGAAGAACCAGATCTCGGTGTTCCTCTCGGTGGCGGATTCCAATGAGGGGACGGGCCTCGTTTTCTGGGACTACCGCCCGCAGGACTTCACCCAGCTGCACACGCTGATGCGCGAGTTCTTCGCCAATCAAGCCATCCCTCAGCTCGAAGGTGTGCCCAAGCTGGTGGTGCACGGCAAGCCCGGCCAGTTGCACGTGCTCAACACACGCGTCATGCATGCCGTGGAGCAATGCCAAGCCGTGCGACGCACGATCGGCGCCTTTCTGGTGCGCCATGAAGACAGTTGGCGCATGTTCCACTGAACCCGCCCAGCCACACGTTGACCGGCAGATACCCGTGCGGTGTCTGCCGGTACAAGAGGCCCAGCCATGAAGAAATGGATCGTGCTGTTCTCGATCGGCATCTACCTGCTGCTGATCAACCTGGACCTGACCATCGTCAACCTGGCGTTGGCGGAGTTCTCCAAGGATTTCAACGCCAGCATCGAGCAGATTCAGCTTGTGATCGTCAGTTACCTGGCAGCCGCAGCGGCGTTCTTCTGCCTGTCGGGCGTGCTTGCGGATCGCTACGGCAAGAAGCGTGTGTTCATGGCCGGCGGGCTGCTGTTCGTGCTGTCTTCGCTCTATATCGGGGCGTTTGCGCACAGCATCGAGGCCATCATCGCCGCGCGCTTCATTCAGGGCATCGGCTTCTCGGCCACGCTGGGGCTGGCGCTCATCCTGATCGGCAAGGCGTTTCCGCCCGAGCAGAAGGGTCTGGCAACGGGCGTGGCCGTCACCATCACCGGTATCGGGCTGGCGGCGGGGCCACCGTTGGGCGGCTTCATCCTGCAGGCGTTCGGGTGGGAGATGATCTTCCTCATCAACGTGCCGCTGGGGTTGCTGTCGCTGCTGCTCACTGCGGTGTTTGTCGATCAGGATGATCCGCACGAACTGAGTGCCCGCGCGCTCGACATGGTAGGTGTGCCGCTCTACCTACTCGGGCTCGGCTGCCTGATCGTGCTGTCCAACGCGCTGGCCACGCTCTCTTGGGGGCAGATCGGCGCGTTGACTGCCGTGGGCGCCATCTCGACTGTACTGTTCGTGCGTCGCAGCCTGCGCGTGGAGGCACCGCTCATCAACCTGTCGCTGCTGAAGAACGGCACTTACCTGACGGTGGTGGGCATCCGCATCATCTTCAACTTCGTGATGGCGAGCTTCCTGTTCGTGCTGCCACTGTTCATGCAGAACATCCTGAACTACTCGAAGGTACGCGCGGGGCTGTGGGTACTGTGCATGACGGCGTGCATCTTTGTGGTGGGGCCCGTCACCGGCAAGGTCATCGACCGCCACGGCTACAAGCTGCCGGTACTCGCCGGCATGACGCTGTTGCTGGTGAGTTGCGCCGCGTTCCTCACGCTGCGTGTGGACCTGTCCATCGTGCTGTTCGTGATCGGGCTGGTGAGCTTCGGCCTGTCAAACGGGGCGCTCACCACGGCCACCATCAACGGCGCCACATCGCAGGTTTCACCCAAGCACACGGGCACGGCCATCGGCCTGTTCTTCACGCTGTCGATGGTGGGGGCGATGTTCGGGGTGGCGGTGTCGGGGTTGATTCTCAGCAAGGTGGGGGAACTCGAACTCGCACGGCATATCGCCAGCGCCGCTACCTCGTTCACACCCGACCAGCTGCACACGCTGCACGGGCTCGTCAACGCCAGCCAGAACCTGGTCAACGTCGCAGGCATGTTTGCCGACCACCCGATCGATGCGGTGCGTGATCTCGTCAACATGAGCTACGTGCCCGCCATGCGTGCGCTGATGGCGTTCAACGCCCTGCTGGCGGCCATCGGCATCGGCCTGTCGGTTGCGCTGTTCAAGCGCAAGGAAACGCGCCCGGCTGAATCCACTGACCCCGTCACACCCCGCAACGAACACCTCGAAGGAGCCGTGTAATGCAATCCAGATTCCTGAATTTCGATTTCGGCAAACTGCACTACCTGCAGGGCGGCAAGGCCAACGGACCCACCATCGTGTTCCTGCATGGCACAGCGTCCACCGCCGCCTCTTTCGCCGATCTGGAACCGATCCTGGGCGACCAATTCAACCTGATCGCGCTGGATTTTCCGGGCCATGGCCAGTCGGACCACATCGACGTGGCACGCTTCGGTTTTCAGTACAGCATGATCGGCCTGCGCACGCTGTTCGAAGAATTCCGCCACCGCCTGTCGCTGCACGAGATCATTGCCGTGGGCAATAGCGTGGGCGCCAACATCGCCACGCAATCGCTGTTCAAGGATCCGAACCTGCTCGGCCTGGTTTCGATTGCCGGTGTGCACGCTGTCAGCCGCGAAGATGCGTTCTCCAACTTCCGCCCTGAGGCACCGAAGGAACTCGCCTTCAAGAACCACCTCGTCGGCGATGAAGCCGACGCGCTCACGCGTGCTTACCTCGATGTCTCGCAAGCCGGCACCGACGTGTACAAGCGCATGCTCACGGACATCAAGGAATCCGACGGCAACTTCCGCGAGCAATTCGCCATCCACCTGAAGACGCAAGGCTGGCTGGATGAGCTTGCCATCCTGTCGGGCAGCAAGGTGCCCTTCCTGTACATCGGCGGCAAGAACGACGCCTTTATCGACAACGCCTACTACGACAAGCTGCAGACCCGCGTGCCGCGCATCCAGCCGGCCAACGTGCACATCCTGGAAGACGTGGGCCATGTGCCGCACCTGGAAGCGCCCGAGGTGTGCGGCAAGCTGATTCTTGAGTTTTCCAAGACGCTGTGAGGAGCCGGCCATGAGCGTATTGATCGTCGGTTGTGGCCCTGTTGGGATGACGCTGGCCGGGCTGCTCGCCCAGCAGAGCGAGGCGGTGCAGGTCATCGACAAGCGGCTGGAGCTGTCGACCCTGCCGCGTGGCATTGCTGTGAACCAGGCGAGTCTGGCGGTGTTCGACCAGCTTGGCATTGGCGCGCAGCTCGATGCGTTGGGCCTGCGCGTGCCGCGCATGAACCTGTACCGGCACCGCGCGTACTTTGCCGACATCAACTTCCACCAGCTCGACATCGCGCGCCCGCACTTCTTCCACCTCACGCAAGACGTGATCGAGCGCGCGCTGTATCGGCGCATTTCCGAGCTGGGTGTGTCGATCCGTCAGGGGTTGGAGTTGCAGGCGCTGCAGGAAACGCCCACCGGCGTGATCGCCACCTGCACTCACCCGGACGGCACCGAAGAGCGCATCTTCGCAGACCACGTCATCGCTTGCGATGGCGGCAACAGCACGGCACGGCGCCTGCTCGACATCCCCGTCGACCAGGTCATGTATGCCGGCTACTTTGTGGTGGCAGACGTGAGCTTTGACACGCTGCCGCTGGCCAACGACGAGATGCACTGCTTCTGCGGTGTGGACGGCTACCTGATGATCGTGCCGATCCCGGGCGGCAGCTACCGCGTGATCGCGTCCTTCCCGGGCGAAGACCCGGGCAGCGGTTTCGATGCCGCGTTCATTGAACGCATCATCCGCGACATGACACCCATCACCACCAAAGTGCGGCAGTTGCACTGGATCACGCACAGCGCGTTCGGCCACCGCATTGCCAGCCGCGCACGCGTGGGGCGCGTGTTCTTTGCCGGTGACGCGTGGCACCAGTTCAGCCCCATCGGCGGCACCAACATGAACCTTGGCATCGAAGACGCGGCGGTGCTGGCGCGCGCCATCCTCGCGCGCGATCTGGATGCGTATGAGCTACCGCGCCTGGAAGCCGTCGCACGCAATCTGGCGGTCACGCGCTACCTCAGCCGTCTACTGGTGCGTTCACCCGACTTGGCGACGACCAAACGTCCGTTTGGCTCACCGTCGCTTGAGCGCTTGCTGCACGACGAGCTGCCGCGCTTCCTGACCGGACTGCGCACGCGCGTCTTGACGGCAGACACCCACCGGGAAACCGAAGCCGCCACCGCCTGACCTGCACAGGAGACCTTCATGGTACTCACGCTCCGCACGCCTGCAGCCAGTCGGCTGCCGTCGCTTACCGGGCTGCGCTTTCTGGCGGCCATGCTGGTCTTCCTGTACCACGGGTCACTCACGAAGATCGTAGTGTTCAACCCGTTTGCCAATGCGCAGTGGGCCACGGCCTACAACCACCTGTTCAACGTGGGCGGGCGCGTTGGCGTGTCGTTCTTCTTCGTGCTGAGCGGGTTCGTGCTGACGTGGTCTGCGCGCAGTACCGATACCACGCCAGCGTTTCTCAAGCGGCGCCTGCTCAAGATCTACCCCAACCACATCGTCACGTGGGCTGTGGCCATGATGCTGCTGGTGGCGCCCGGCACGCGGGCGGCGGTGTGGCTGCCCAATCTGTTCCTGCTGCATGCGTGGGTGCCGAAAGACGACATCCTGCGCGGGGTGAACGCGGTGTCGTGGTCGCTCTGCAGTGAACTGCTGTTCTACATGCTGTTTCCGCTGATCCTGCCGGCGGTGCAGCGCATACGTGCCGCGCGGTTGTGGTGGTGGGCGGCAGGCACCGTGGCGGCGCTGCTGGCGGCGCAGGGGCTCATCACGCTGCTCACACCGGACGCGCCCGTCGCACCGGGTTGGCCGTTGCCCGAGCTGCGTTTCTGGGTGGCGTACTTCTTCCCACCGCTGCGGCTGTTCGAGTTCGTGCTCGGCATGCTGATGGCGCGCATCCTCATGACCGGGCAGTGGATCAGGCTAGGCCTGCTGCCGGCGGTGCTCTTCATGGCGCTGGGGTATGCGGCCGCGCGCGTGGTGCCGTTCCAGTACAGCCTGAACGCAGTCCTCATCGTACCGATTGCGCTGCTCATCACCGCCGTGGCGGCAACCGACGTGGCTGACGCGCCCACGCTGCTCGCCTCACGGCCGATGGTGTGGCTGGGCGAGGTGTCGTTCGCGTTCTACATGGTTCACCTGGAAGTGCTGTACGGCGCGCGGGCGCTGCTGCGCGGGCAGGCGTTTGCCACGCCCGTGGCACTGGGTGTGATTGCGGCGGAGTTCAGCACGGCGCTGCTGCTTGCTTGGGCGTTGTATGCGCTGGTCGAGCGCCCCATCATGCGCCGCTGGGCCGGCAGCGCGCGGCCCCGCACAGCACGCGCATTGGTCAGCCGAGCAGACGACGGCAGCCGTGCCTGAGCTTCAGGCCGCTGTGGCCGGAATCAACCCCAGCATCGCCGCTTTCACAACGGCATGCGTCTTGTTGGCCGCGTTGAGCTTGGTGATGGCGTTCTGGATATGGAAGCTCACGTTGCGCTCGGTCATCTCCAGGATGGCCGCAACCTCGGCCACGGTCTTGCCTTCGGCCGTCCAGTGCAGTGTCTGGCGCTCAACGTCCTTGAGGCGCGCGGCAGCATCGGGCAGCACCTTGCTTGCCATCAGGTTGCTGATGGTGGCGTGGGCAAGCTGGCCCAGCCAGATCATCTCTGGCTCGATGGCGGCCAGCTCGTCTGCGGTGATGGGCTCAGCGCTGCGCGCCAGGCTGAAGGTGCCAAATATGCCGCGATGGTCTCGCATGGTTTGCGACCAGCCGTGGTTCAGCCCATGCTGGCGTGCCTCCACCCAGAACGGCTCGTTCGGATCGCTAATGCCGGGCCACAGCATGGGCTTCACGCAGCGCTGGCCGAACTGCAGCACCGGGTCGATGGCGGCGTAGCCGCGCGCCAGATAGGTCTCTCGCCAGCGCTCGGGGTAGTTGCTCCATGCCACGGTGTTGAAGCGCGTGATCGGGATCGCCGCGCGCAAGGCATAGGCGTAATAGTCGAAGCCCAATAGGGTGACCGCCGTGTGCAGGCTGCGAAACGCGGCGTCTGCATCATCCAGGGTATTCAACTCGCGCAACAATTCTGCGCGCCACGACGTAATCCGGTTTTCCGTCAATTCAATGCGAGCGCCCATGCAAGCGTTCTCCCAAATAGGTTCAGTACGACTGCAATCGCGCGGGATCATCCCGCACACATCACGGCCGCCACCGACAGACGTTTTGAACATGGCCGCGTGCCGGCACAGCATGCGGCATTCCCCCGGTTCAGGCTTGTGGCTGTCAATCCGCGTTGGTGTGAGGTTTCAGCCTTGATCTGGTCGTCGCCTTACGCTTCGCTGACTGCGCGAAACGGCGTGCTGGAACTATACAAAATTTGAAGCGGTTTGCGCGCCGCAACATACTAATGAGGGGTAGTACATTTTCTCGAATGCTGATTTGACTGAAGACAGGAATAAATCCGCTGATAATCGACCGCTCTTGCGCAAAGATGATTCCCTGATATAACCACCTGCTTTTTATTGCTGCTGTGCGGTTGCTTATTGTTCAAATTTTCCTGGCGTTCATGTTACATGAACACTGAATTTTCTTGAACAAGACAGTCTTGCCGTTCATACTTACCATGTGTTCACGCATCATGAACATGTGACAAATATGAACAAACACACATGGCGACCCGATACGATCCCCAGCATCACGAGCGTGAAGTGCTCGATACTGCGCTGAAAGCCCTGGGCGAACTCACCGGCATAGACGGCACGGTTGTTGCGACCGAGGCCCGCACCAGTCCCCGCGCAAAGTCCGACGCCGTTGTCGACCTGAAGGTCGCCGGCCAGACACATCGTTACCTTGTGGAATGCAAGCGCACGATGGACCGACCCTCCGCACTGGCCCTAGTTCGTACGCAACTGGCCCCCCACCTCGACTCTGGTTTGCTGGTTGCACCGTACCTCAGCCCACAACTGGCAGAGCACAGCCGGCAGCTCGACTTGCAGTTCATTGATACCGCAGGCAATGCTTACCTTAAGGCCGATGGTTTGTACGTATTTGTGAGTGGACGCAAGCCGCTCGCCCTTCCGACACAGACCTCCACGCGCAGCGCGGGCAACGCCACAGCATGGCGCATGGCCTTCGCCCTGCTCTGCGAACCTGCACTCGTACAGGCGCCATATCGGGAGATCGCAGAGGCCGCCGGCATTGCACTCGGCTCAGTCGGTACAGTGTTTCAGGACTTGGCCACGCGCGGTCTACTGGTTAAGTCAGCAAGAGGCCGTCGCCTCGCTGCGCCTGCGCAAATGCTCGACGAATGGGTTGCCGGCTACCCCTCGATACTGCGCCCCAAGCTGCATCCCCGCCGCTTCCAAGCGACCAACCCAAATTGGTGGCAAGACGCCAGCCTGGCCGACCCGACACAGCTGAGCGCGCAATGGGGCGGCGAAGTCGCGGCCGCCCGCATGACCGGCTATCTCAAACCCGCCACGCAGACGCTCTATATTGATCCGCCTGCCATGCGAGACACGCTGCGCCACCTAGTCACCAAGTATCGCCTTCAGCCTAGCGCGGATGGACCCATCGAACTGCTGGAGACCTTCTGGAGACCGCCGACTAGCCCAACCGCCCGGGAAAGTCTTGTACCACCGATCCTGGTTTATGCGGATCTCATCGCCACCATGGACTCGCGCAATCTGGAAACCGCCAACCTCATCCGAGAAAAAAGCATCGCTCGTGTACTCGATCCGCTCTGACCGCCCACTCGACCGCTCAACCCAGGACATTCTCAGTGCCATCCACGACGTGGCTGCCCCGCTGGCACTGCCCATCTTCGTGGTGGGCGCCACAGCGCGCGACATTCTGCTGACACACGTGTTTGGCATCGAGACCGGGCGTGCCACGCTCGACGTGGATTTTGCCGTTGCCGTAGAACATTGGCCGCAGTTCGAAAACCTCAAGCAGCACCTGCTAGCCAACGACCATTTCAACTCTGCCGCCAGCATCACCCACCGGCTGCTCTATCGCACGAGCGACAGCACGATCGCCCGGCCAATCGATCTCATCCCATTCGGCGGCATCGAACAGCCGCCAGCCACCATCAAATGGCCGCCCGATATGGCTGTCATGATGAATGTTGCGGGCTATGCAGATGCCTGGCGGGCCGCGGTCGAAGTAGAGTTTGCGCCCGGACGCAGCATACGCGTGGCATCGTTGGCTGGGCTTGCCGTGCTCAAGCTAATCGCCTGGAAGGATCGCGGCCGGGAGGACCCAAAGGATGCGGAAGACCTGCATTTCCTACTGCAAAACTATGCCGGCGCCGGCAACTTGGATCGTCTGTATGACGCAGAATCCGCTCTATTGGAATCGGCCAACTACGACCCGGACCTCGCAGGCATGGCCTTGCTTGGCAGAGATGCCGCCACGCTAGCCGGCCCGCAAACCTGTGAGCAATGCATCGCCCTGCTCGACGACACAGCAATGCGCGATCGCCTGGCCCTGCATATGGCCCGAACGCGTGCTGGCGCAACGGATGCGCTGGACGCGGCCTATACCCGCTTGACCTGGTTCCGGCAAGGGTTCGAACTGCATGCGACCGGCTCCCCCTCCGGCTGATTACAAGGCGGCGCCAACTCGAACCCGCCGCCACTGGACGCTCACTTACGCAAATATCTGCCGGAACGCACGCCACGCTTCAGCATGCGTCTCGAAACCAATGCCGGGAACCTGCGGCAAACCTGCGTAGCCCGCCTCAATACGCGCCCCATCCGCCAGCCCGCGAAACGGCGCAAACGCAAACGGGCTGACCTCCGCACCGCCCAGGCCAAGTGCCGCCACCAGATGCAGCGCAAAGAGATGCCCACCGTGCGGCCAGAACGCATGGCGCGGCCACCCGCGCGCGGTCATGGTTTCAAGGATGCGCAGGTAACCCGGCACGCCATAGCAATGCACGGGATCGAACACCAGCACATCGCGCGCGCTGCGCAAGCCCCCGTATTGATCGAGCAACCGTGCCTCCGCCTGCGAGAACAACGCCTCGCCCGCCGCGATGGGCGGCGCATATACCCCGGCCACCTTGGCATGCGTGGCGAAGTCCAGCGGGTCACAAAGGTCTTCAAACCACCAGAGCGCATAGGGCTCCAGCACGATTGCTGCCTGCAGCGCAGCAGTCTGGTCGTACAGGTTCATGGCATCCACAGCGAGGTGGCTGGCACCAGACAACTGCGCGGCTGCCACTTCGATGCGTTGGCAATCCACATCCAGCGGCGCACCACCGATCTTGATCTTGGCATGCGTGAAGCCGAGATCCACGCAGCGGCGCATCTCATCAGACAGGCGAGCAAGATCATCCTGCGGATAGCGATAGCCGCCGCCGGCGTATACGCGCACTCGCGGCTGCGCCACCACGCCAAGCCGCTGCGCAAGGAAGACGGACAACGGCATGCCGGCAATCTTTGCAGCCGCATCCCAGATCGCCATATCGAGCGTGCCCACGGCCACGCAGCGCTCGCCGTGGCCGCCGGGTTTCTCGCCCGCCATCATCGTGTGCCATGCCCGGAACGGGTCGAGATTGGTGCCCGCCTCATCCACCAGGCTGCCGGGCGATGCAGATAGCAGGCGCGGTGCAAAGCGCTCACGAATCAGCCCGCCCTGCGCGAAGCGGCCGACCGATGCGTAGCCGTAACCGATCACCGGTTTGCCGTCGCGCATCACATCAGTGGTGACGGCCACCAGGCTGGTGGTCAGTCCACCCGATGGAATGGACGGATCGTCATAGCGGGAAACCGGAATAGCGTGCTCGCGAATCTCGGTGATGTGCATGTCAGCCCTCGCTGCGCCGCCGATGTGGCGGCATGTTCGCATGCATTGTCGCAAGGTCTCGCACCATGCGTGCGCCCGCGGCAACATGCTTGCGCGGTCGCCAGCAAGCCGTGCGCCTCAACCACGCGACAAATCGTCGCGGTAAAAATGACAAGATTGCAGGGCCTGCGTGCAGCGCCGACAACGTTGCCGAAGTTGCGCGTGTCACTTTTACACGCGCATGTGGCGGCGGCCGCCCGTGCAAAAAATTGCGCGCAGATTTGATGCGGAAAGCACACGTTTATCGCCCTATCGAATTGCGCGCAAAGCCCTTACAGTCTCGCCCGCGACTCGCCTTTCCGATGCAGTCGAGACCCCGACAACAAGCACGACGGTACGAAGCAACAGGGTCACTTTTCGGCGCGTCTTCGTCGCCTCGTCACTCCCCCGGTTTGTGGCGCTTTTTCAACTTGGGCCCGCCCCGAGATGGCGGGGCTTTGTCTGCAATCTGGCGATGAGACGAGGACGTGGTTTTGACCTACCACGGCGCTCTTCGCCGTGACCCCCTTGCACAGGAAGTACCCGTCTCATGCGTACCCAACTGCTCTCTCTTGGCGTTGCCATCGGCGCAACGTTTGCCCTTTTTGGCGCACCGAGCCAGGCCAACTGCGTGGCCAATCCACCCACGCAATCCAACACCACCTTTCCGGCCAGCCTGACCGGCAAGCTTGCGTATCACAGCTATGTGAACTACGGCGACGGCACCAGCCAACTCTTCATCTACGACTTTGCCGC
The DNA here is from genome assembly GCF_958415495.1 of Ralstonia flaminis. NCBI lineage: Bacteria > Pseudomonadati > Pseudomonadota > Betaproteobacteria > Burkholderiales > Burkholderiaceae > Ralstonia > Ralstonia flaminis. The sequence continues at coordinate 207,791 of NZ_CATZLL010000002.1, forward strand.
GCGCACGCTGCAGCAGGTGTCGCAACCCACCTGGGGCATTCAGGACCCGATGAACGCGGTGTTCAGCCCAGACGGCAAGTGGCTTGCCTTCATGGGCATCACCAACAACGCGTGGAACGTGTTCTTCTGGCAGGTCGGCTCCAGCAACATGCCGATCAACCTGACCAACAGCACGGGCCAGACGCGCAATGAAGACCCGAAGTTCAGCACCGACGGCAAGTCGCTGCTGTTCAAACAGAACGGCGACGTGATGCAAGCCGCGCTGTCGTACACGAGCTCGGGCCCGGTGTTCACCTCCATCGTCAATCTGACGCGCACGGCGCCGGCGGTGGAAAACTCGATGCCCTTCCCCACGCCCGACGGTACGGCCGTCTACTACGCCGATGGCACGGGCGCCAACATGGGCCTGTACAAGCAGACCATCGGCAGCACCAGCAAGGTGGCGTTCGACACGCCGACAGGGCTGGCAACGTACTACCCGATCGTGCGTGCAGACGGCACCGTGTTCTATGCCCGCTGGCATGACGCCACGAGCCAGGCTGACCAGATCTACACCAAGCTCAACCCGGGCGATACGCCCAACCAGCTCTCGCTCAACGACTGCAACAGCAACAACTCCGACCCGTCGCCCGTGAACGGCACAAACTACGTGTTCTTCTCGTCCACCACGGCCGGCGGCTATCAGCTCTACCTGGGCGATGCGAGCACGGGCCAGCGCTGGAGCCTGTCGCAGTTTGGCGTGAACAGCGACACGACCAGGGCCAAGCTCGGCTCGAACTACTACGCGGGCGGAGCAACGCCTGCTGCGCAGCAGATCGGGCTGCTGTCGCAAGGCAAGCCAGCCAGCGCGTCGTCCAGCTACAGCAGCAGCCTGGGCCCGGCCTACGCGTTTGACGGCAACACCACCAGCACGCGCTGGGATTCGGTTGAAGGCGTGGCCGGTACACAGTGGCTGATGGTGGACCTCGGCTCGACGCGCACCATCACCGGTGTCGACCTGTATTGGGATGCCGGCGCCAAGGTGTATTCCATCCAGACCTCCAACGACGGCGTGAACTGGACCAACATCTACTCGACCACCAATGGCGTGTCGTACGGCCACGTGGCACTGGCCAACCTCAAGGGCAGCGGTCGCTATGTGCGTATGGTCGGCACGCAACGCGCCACGCAGTGGGGCTACTCGCTGGACGAAATGCAGGTGTGGGGCTACTGATCGGTTGATCGATCCGTCTGCCTGACATGACAACGCCCCGGTGACTGCGGCCATCGGGGCGTTTGTCTTTGCAGCGCGCTAGCGCATCAGCCCGCCTGGAACGCGCCAGGCACCCAGGCAAACGGCTTGGCGATGCGGTTCCACGTGTTCATCTGCGCAACCACCAGCGTGAGGCTGGAAAGCTCGGCCTTGCTGAAGTGACGCAGCATCTCGTCGATCAGGTCATCGCCGATGGCGTTGTTAGCGAGCAGTGTCACTGCATCGGCCCACCGCAGCGCAGCGCGTTCGCGCTCGGTATAGAACGGCGTCTCTTCCCATACAGGCAGCGAGTACAGGCGCATGGCAGTCTCGCCAGCGTGGATGCCTTCCTTGTAGTGGCGGTCCAGACAATACGCGCAGCCGTTGAGTTGCGAGATGCGATAGCGCAGCAGCTCAAGCAGGCGCGTATCGAAACCGCAGTTGTTGACATACGACTCGACCGCCAGCACAGCTTCAACCATCTTGGGCGGCAGTTCAGCAAAAGAGATGCGTTCGTTCATGCAAGGGCTCCGTTGAAAGACCGCGGCCATGGTAGGCAGAGCTGACCGCTGCAGCGTGCGTGCATGCCGTATGGCAAAGATCAGCCCGCCGGTATAGGCCGCGCCGTTGCCTCTGGTTGAGGACTAACCCCTAGATTGTCAAAAGCTGAACATTCAGCATGGACATGGCTCGGCACGATGGCACTTCCGCACCACGCCACAGGATGGAAAATGCCCGCCCCGATCAAACCGCGTACCCCACCGCACGGCATGAGCCGGCGGGATTTCCTGACCCTCGGCACTGCCGCTGCCGGCCTGGGTACGTTGAGCCTGACCTTGCCCGACACCGCCCTCGCAACCACGCCGGCAGCGGATACCAACTGGCATGCCGGGCAGCTCGCGCACCTGATCCCCGCCGCCAGCCACGACCGTTTTCTTATCAAGGCATCGTTTCAGGCACCGCTGGCGCACGCACCGTGGCTGATCGTGAACGGCAGGCGTGTTGCCGGCGAGCCCACCGATACAGCAGGCCGCTTCTGGCGCTTTGATGTGCGCGGCCTGCAACCGGCCACACAGTACACGCTGCGCATCGTCGATGCTGGTGGCAAGCCGCTGGCCGATGCCTGGCCGCTCAAGACCTTTCCTGCATCCAACGCCACACCCGCACGCCTGCGCATCCTGGCCTACACGTGCGCGGGGGGCTACGACGGCCCGTCCATCGCCGGTAAGACCGCCTGGCTCGACATGAACGCGCGCCGCCGCCTGCTGGCACGCGGCATGGCCTTCGCACCCGATGCCGTCATCGCCAACGGCGACCACATCTACTGGGACTTGCAAACCTCGCAGAACAAGCCCTTCGCTCGCCACGTCCGCGAGTTGATGTGGGCGAAATTTGGCGGTGCGCTCGACATGTCGGTGCCGATGTCGCACCCAAAGAACGAGCCGATCTTCACGCGCGTATGCGACTACCAGATCGGCGGGTTGTATGGCACCACGCTGCGCTCCACGCCCGCGTATTTCCTGACGGACGACCACGACACCTTCGAGAACGACGAGTTCGACGACAAGGTCGCCACGTTGCCACCGGAGCCATACGGGCTGATTGGTGCGGAGTTGACACAGCACCGCTACTACCCCGAGTTCCTGCCCGATGCCAACCGCCCCGTATGGCTGCCCGGCGGAGACAAGGCGGGCATGCCCACCGACACCAACAGTGCGTTCGGCACCCTGCGCTACGGCACCCTGCTTGAAGCCGTGCTGTACGACTGCCGGCGTTTTCTGGACAACAAGGGCATGCACGCACGCGTGGTGCCGCAGTGGGTGGAAGACTGGCTCGTGGCGCGCACGCGTGCGGAAGACACGGCGCATTTCTTTCACGTGCCGTCGCTGCCGTTTGCGTATTCTTCCGGCAAGCTGGGCGACTGGTATCCGGACCTGCTCGACAAGAAGACCGGGCGGCTGGTCGGCAATCAACCCAAGCCCGGTTGGCAGACTGGCTGGCACGCACAGCACCAGCGTCTGGTGGCAGCGCTCGGACAACAGAAGCAGCGCGCCGCCGTCATCGTGCAGGGGGACTTTCATGCGTCGGCCGTCGGGTCGATGTCGCGCTCGGCCGAGCTGGGGTTCGCGCAGCCGGTGCATGCCGTCATGACCGGCACGCTGGGCACCGGCGACATGGGCTTCCCCTCCGCTTTCCGCAGCATCGAGACCACACCCGCGCTGTCCGTCGCCATGCAGGAAGCCTTGCGCCCAACCGAGAAAAACGGCTTTACCATCATCGACGTGACGCCGGAGAAGATGACCTTCTCGCTGTTCCTGTGGCGCCCGCCTGAGCCGGTGGACGCCATCGACACCCTCCAGCCGGCCCTGGTGTACGAGGTGCCGCGCCTGGCATGAGGCGTCTATACAACAACAAGGAGACGCATGGCGAAGATCTGCATCGTGGGGGCCGGTTCGATCGGCTGCTATCTGGGGGGCCGTCTGCTGGCCGCGGGCGCTGACGCAACACTGGTCGGGCGTGCACGCATTGGTGATGAACTGCGCGCGCATGGCCTGACGCTGACGGACTACCGCGGTGGCCGCTGGCAGGTGCACGCCGCCAATGTGCCTTACGCGACCGAGCCTGACGCCGCTGCCGCAGCAGATCTGGTGCTGGTCACCGTCAAGTCGGCCGCAACCGCTTCCGTGGCTGATGAGCTGAAGCCCCTGCTACGCCCTGGCGCGGTGGTCATCAGCTTCCAGAACGGTTTAGGCAATGCCGACGTGCTCCGCGCCGCGCTGCCGCAGCAGACGGTGCTGGCGGGCATGGTGCCCTTCAACGTGATGCAGCCGGGGCCGGGCGCCTTTCATCAGGGCACGGCGGGCGAGCTGGAGGTTGCCACGTCGCCCGCGTTAGACGCCTTCCTTGATGATTTCCAGCGTGCGGGTCTGCCGCTGGTGCAGCGCACGGACATGGCATCGGTGCAATGGGCCAAGCTACTGCTCAACCTGAACAACGCCATCAATGCACTGGCCAATCGGCCATTGAAGGAAGAACTGTCGCAACGCGCTTACCGGCGCTGCCTGGCACTGGCGCAAATCGAGGCGATGCGGCTGCTGGCACGCGCTGGCATCCAGCCTGCCAAGCTCACCCCGATACCCCCCGCGTGGATCCCGCGCCTGCTGGCGACACCCGATGCCGTGTTTGCCCGGCTGGGCGGCAAGATGCTCGCCATCGATCCGCTCGCGCGCTCGTCCATGTCCGATGACCTGGCCGCTGGGCGCGCCACCGAGGTCGACTGGATCAACGGCGAGGTCGTACGTCTGGCCGATCGGCTCGGGCAACGTGCGCCCGTCAACGCGCAGCTGTGTGCGCTGGTGCATGCCGCAGAAGCCGCCGCCGCGCGCCCGAGCTGGTCGGGCAACGATCTACTGGCGGCGCTGCGCTCGGCCGCCTGAACGCGGTTCAACTCACGCCCAGCAGCTGCGACATGTCCTGAATCTCGATGTGCCCATAGCGCAGGCGGATGGCGCCCAGCTTCACCAGCGCCTGTAGCTCCTTGCTGAGCGTCTGTCGGCTGATGCCCAACATCATGGCCAGCGCGTCCTGCGAGGTGTTGATGGTTGCGCGCCCTTGCGCCGATTGCGATACATCGCCGTGCGCCAGCATGGCAATCCGCCGCGCCACGCGCACGCGCGTGCCCTGTAACGCGGCGCTCGCCAGCGAGCCATAGGCTAGGCGCAAACGCATCGCCACCAAGCGCGCGATGGCTGCCGCAAACGCCGCGTCACGCATCAACGCTTCGAAGCGCGCTGCACTGACAGCGAGCACCTCGGCATCTTCCAGCGCAACCGCGCAGTGACCGCGCGGTTGCTGATCCAACGTCGACACCCCGCCGAACCAGTTGCCGGGCTCAACCAGCGTGAGGATCACCTCGTCGCCCTCTGCGTTGAAGATCGACAGCTTGAGTGCGCCGCTGGCGACGCCAAAGAAAGCGTTGGCACCGGGGTCTACCGGATCGCCCTGGCGGAAAAGGAACGCACCGGCGGCAACAGGCACGGTCGTGGTGGCCTCCAGCAAGGCCTCGGCTGCTTGCTGCGAAAGGCTCTGGAACCAGGGGTTGGTGGAAAAAACTTGCATGGACGGCGGCGTTGAATGCGCTGCCACGAGACTACATGCAATGGCTGCCTATTGGCAAAACGGTTGTGCGTTGCGGTCCACCGACATACCCCACTTCCCGGCGCACCGGCAGCCGGCACGTTCTGCTAACGTCGCTCGACATTTCAACGGGAGGGGGCCATGCCGTATCCGCGTGTTCTGGTTGCCGTTGCCGCGCTGCTCGCGAGCGTGTCCGTCTGGGCGCAGAGCGCGCCCGCCGCCAACGCCGACGACACCCGCAACGCTCAACTGCTGCAGGAAGGCGCGCAGCTTGCCAAGGCCATCGACGATTTCGACAAGGTAGCTGCCTTCTACGAAAACGCGTATCGCGACGAAACGGCCCGGCTCTACAGCGCACGCAGCCAGGTTGAATCGCTGCTCTACCTGATGGAAGCGGCCAACGCCAAAACGAGCGCAAAGGTCGTCTCGTCCAACTGGGCGTATGCGTACTACCTCAAGGCCTACGCCCTGATCGAGCTGAACCGTACCGACGAAGCCAAGACCATCCTGCAGCGCGCCATCGACATGGCACCGCACAACGCGCAGTTCCATGCGGAACTGGGCAACCTCTACCAGCGCGAAAAGAACTGGCCGCTGGCACTCGCCAGCTTCAACGCCGCCGCACGCGATGCGCGCGAATTCTCGCCGCCGCAGATCAAGAACAACGAACTTGGTCGCGCCTGGCGTGGCACGGCGTACGTGTATGTTGAGCAAAACCGGCTGGACGAGGCCGAAGCGCTATACCGCAAATGCTTGGAGCTGGACCCCAAAGACGGCCGCGCGGCAGCGGAACTGCGTTACGTGCAGGCGCAACGCGCCAAGGCAGGCAACCCGTAAGCGGATTACCCCGGCCGGCGCCCCAGCACCCACCCCACGGAAAGCACATACCGGCTGCCACCCACCACGCGCGTCACGCTGTGCTCACACGCATCGGGGCGGAACAGTTTGACGCGCCGTGTCTGGAAGATCGGGTTGGCGCAGATGAACTCACCGCCCGCACGCGGCGACTTCAACACGATGTTCAGCCGATAGTGCCGCCCGTTGGATACGGGGTCGGTATGCGGTGGGATTTCCGACCCTTCCGGGTAGCGAATCAGATAGCTGTCAAACGGAATTGGCCACATTGCCGTGGCCAGCAGCATCTTGTCGTAGCCCGTACCCTGGCGGCCGCGTTGCCAACGAAAAACGGTTTGAAGAAACTGGCGCAAGGAAGACATGAGCGTCGCGGGTAGCTGAACCCGCGCATGTTAGCCGGGAACTACCGCCGCTTGCCAATCTTCGACCAGTACGTGAAGGGCTCCTCGTGGCACTCGTAGTCGAGTTCAGCCACGCGCGTCTGCAGGCGTTCCTGCACATCCCGCACGGCAAGGTTGTAGACCACCGGGCCGATCTCTTCGATAAAGAAGCTCAGCAATGCCCCGGCCTGGATGTTGCCGATGCGTTCTTCCAGGTGGTCAGTGAAGTAGCGCTGGATGGATTGAATCGCCTCTTCGCGGGTATCGCGGTCAAGCTCGATCGGCATGGGGGCTCCTGTGAATGGGCTGGCTTCAGAGCGTCAGCTTGTAGCCCTCGTGGCTCGCCACGAAGCCCAGGCTTTCGTAAAAACGATGTGCATCGCGGCGGGTCTTGTCGGTGGTGAGCTGCATGAGCTGGCACCCACGGGCACGACAGGTATCGATCGCCCATTCAAACATGCGGCGCCCAAGGCCGCTACCTCGCAGGGGCGCCGCAATGCGCACCGCCTCGATCTGCCCGCGCCACGCACCGCGTCGCGCCATGCCCGGGATGAACGACAACTGCAACGTACCGACCACCGTATCGCCCTGCACGGCCACCACCAACTGTTGATTGGTATCGGCTGCAATGGCTTCGAACGCAGCCACATAGCATGCGTCGAGCGTCGGCCCGAGAGACTCGCGCTGGGCACCCAACGCGTCGTCAGCCAGCAGGGCCACAATGGCCGGAACATCGTCTAGGCACGCGGTACGGAAGAGGATGGATTCCATGGGCAATGCGAAAGTGATCGACAGCGGCAGTGCGCTTTGGTCGCCAGTCTAAGCCTTTCTGTGCGCTGGCCGGCATGAGCGCTGCACGGCCAAAAGCATCGATCCATCGACTATCGTTAACGCAGGACCACGGCGGGCCGCCAGCGAGAGCATGGACCGCCTCACCGCACGGGAGACACAGCATGCGCGTCGAGCTGAACCACACCATCGTCTGGTGCCGCGACAAGCAACAGTCCACACGCTTCCTGCGCGACATTCTCGACCTGCCCGAACCCATCCCATTCGGGCAGATGCTGGTCGTACCGCTGTCCAACGGCGTCTCGCTCGACTTCTTTGATAGCAACGAGCCGATCGCCGCGCAGCACTACGCCTTCCTCATCAGCGACGCCGAGTTCGACCGTGCCTTCGCGCGCATCCAGGCAAAGGGGCTTGCGTACTGGGCGGACCCCGCCAAGAAACAGCTTGGCGAGACCTACGTCCACAACGGCGGCCGCGGCCTGTACTTTGATGATCCGGACGGGCACTTTCTGGAAATCATGACGCGGCCATATGACCTGGGGTCGTAAGCTCGCCTACCATGCAAGGCCTGATGGCATTCCTCTGCACAACACAATCCCCATGCACAACGCTCTATTTGCGCAACGCCCGCTAGGGCCGATGCTGCGGCGCTGGCGCACCCTGCATCGCGTCAAGCAGACGCACGCCGCCGAGCTGTTTGGCGTTGCACAATCGACCATCTCCCGCTGGGAGGCTGGCGTGCAGGACATGCAGCCGGATGAGCGCCTTCGTGCAGAAGCGCTGTTGCATGCACGACTCAACTCCGCCGCCGACTACGCACTGGCCCGATTGATCGAAACGCATCCGCGTGCAGTGCATCTCGTCTGCGACCTGACCCATCGGCTGCTCGCATGCTCACCCGCACGCGCCGCCGAGTTTGGCCTGCCGATGGCGCAACTGATGGGGCAATCGCTATGGCGTTATGCCACGGAGGCCATCGCCCAGCGGGAAGCAGCGCTTGACGCGCTGGGCTGGCATGACAACCTCGCCCCGCCCGGTTTGGAGTTCAGCACGGGCACCAACGATTCGATCGTCGTACCCATTCGACCAAGCCTGTGTCGCTGGACGCGCATGACACTGTCCGACGGCACGGCGGTGCGGCTCGTCGAAACGCTGTCGGCAATCTGATTTGGGCCGTCCGCATTTTTTATGCGTGGACGGCGCGCGGCCGAACGTCGTAGGCTCAGCCAACGAACGACGGACCCGCCCCATGACGACCGATACCCTGATTGCCCGGCTCGACTTCCTGCGCGAGGCCGAGCGCCTCAAAAACGTACTGCGTAGCGGCCACACCTCAACAGGCCGCCCCGAAAGCACAGCGGAACATAGCTGGCGCCTGAGCCTGATGGCCATCGTGTTTGCCGATGCGCTGAAGGAACTCGACCTGTTGAAGGTGCTGCAACTGTGCGTAGTGCACGATCTTGGCGAGGCCATCCACGGTGATGTGCCGGCCATTCATCAACACGCACATCTCAACAAGAGCGCGCGGGAGCGCCTTGACCTGCTGCAGATCACGCACATGCTGGATACCCCGGCACGCAACGCCATCCTCGCACTGTGGGATGAATACGAATCAGCAGCCACGCCAGAAGCACGTGCGGTGAAGGCGCTGGACAAACTAGAGACCATCATGCAGCACAACCAGGGCGCCAACCCGGACGACTTCGACTACGCGTTCAACCTGGGATACGGGCAGCGCTACATGCAAGCGGCGCCGCTATTTGCCACGCTGCGCGGGCTGCTGGATGCGCAGACGCGGCAGCGGATGGCGGATTCAACGCGGGCCGGAGAATCAGACTACCCACGCACCACCTCGTAGCACATCTCCACGAACGTTTCCTTGTACGGTGTGACCGATGTCAGCTTCAATGCCGGTGTCACAACCGCACGCGGCAAGAGCGGCAACCCGCTGCCCAGCACCACGGGCATGATCTGCACGATCAACTCGTCGAGCAGATCGCGATCGAGAAACTGTCCGGCCAGCTCTCCGCCACCGACGATCCACACGTTCTTGCCGTTGGCCGCTGCGCGCATCTGTTGATGCACGGGCACCACGTCACCCTGCGCGAAGCGGACATCCGCGCCCTCCACCACCGGCAGCTTGCGCGAAGTGAACACCCACGTGGGCTGCATATACGGCCAAGGCGCGGCCTGCGCAGTGCCAGGTTTGACCAGCTCGCGCAGCAGCCATTCATAGGTGGATGCGCCCATCGCCAATGCACCCACATCGCGAATGAAACCGTCGTAGCTCGTGCCGTCCAGCGAGCCGAACTGCATCAACCAATCCAGCGAGTGATCCGTCGTCGCGATGAAACCATCGAGACTGGTGGCAGCTTAGTACTGGGTCTTGGACATGGCATGCGCTCTTGTTGGCTTTGGGAACGAGATGCTATGTCATCTCGATTGCCGATACCTTGCGCACGACTGCGCAAGCCGGCAGCCTAGACCACAGCAGCAGCGCTGCTGACATCGGCAGCGCAGATCCTGTTGCGCCCCTGGTGCTTGGCTTCGTAGAGCGCGCGGTCTGCGCGCACGCTCAGGCGGTCAAAAGACTCACCGGCTTGCCAGCTGGCCACGCCGCCGCTCAGGCTGTAGTGATATGCCTGTGCGCCGATCGCCACCATCTGTACGGCTGCGGCCTTGCGCAACCGCTCTGCCAGCAGCATGGCATTGTCGAGATTGGTTTCAGGCAGCAGCAGCGCGAACTCCTCACCGCCAATGCGCCCCAGCACGTCGGTCGGCCGCAACTGCGCCTGCACCATCTGCACGAAGGCACGCAGCACAGTATCGCCAGCTGCATGGCCGAACGTGTCGTTGATGCGTTTGAAATGATCCAGATCCAGGATCAGCAACGAGAGTGGCCGGGCCTGCAACTGCAGGCGATCTACGTAGCGACGCGCCAAGGTTTCGAAGCCCTTGCGCGATAGCGCGCCGGTCAGGAAATCGCGGTTGGCGGCTTCGCGCGCGTCGGCCAGCAGCGCATCGTGCATCATCAGCATGGCCGACATCGACAGGATCGGCATGATGGCCGCCGCAATCACCAGCAGCAACACGCTGCCCGCCGTGGAAAACATGGAGGGACTGGAGGCGGTATCCAGCGTCAGAAAGTAGATGCCACGCGCGAGCTGGCACGCACCGAAGATGACGGCGATGGCGGCCGTCACCCGATACGGATACGTCGGGCGGCCCGCCGGTGGATGCCGTATGAACATCCACGCCAGGGCGGTGCAGAAAGCAGCCGAGAACAGCGTGGTCGAAAACACGCGCATCGGGATGCTGTCGACGGCATAGCGCCAGTAGATGACGGCAATGCCCACCGCCACCACGCCCGTCAGCAGCATCGGCCAATGCGGTCTGCGCCCGAGAAAGCGTGCGCAGCCCGCGTAATAGGCCGCGCCACCCAGCGCAAGCAGCACGTTGGCCACAACAACGGACAGCGCGTCGGGGATCGTTCCGCGCAGCAGGAGCATCGGCAACGCCAGCACCACGGCAAGGTTTGCGCCAAACCATTCGGCCACACCAGGCTTGCCTGCGCGCAGCAGCGAGCCCAGCAGCACCAAGAGCACAAAGCTCATCAGCGCAGACGTGGCGATGGCGACACCTGGATCTAGCATGGGCACCCTCCCGCTGGGTCTTCTGTGGCGGTGGATTCTACGTGAGGGGGCGTTCTGCGGGCATCACCGGGTGGTGGGGCACGAACTCCCGCCAACTTGTCTACATCTTCTACTCAAGTTGAGCGAGCACGTGTGTGGGCCTATGGAGGATCAGCACGTGCCGCAGCTCAGAAGTCGACAGAGAGATAGCCTGCCGGCACCGCGTCAGTCAGCCACACACCGTTCTCTGAGCGAAAGAACGTGTGCCCCTCGGCATGCATGCGCGCGGCATCCACCGTCAGCACCACCACAACCCCGTAGCGCTGACCAACCGATCGGGCAACGGCAAGATCATCCGTCAGGTGCACATGGTGGCGCTGGCGCTTGCCCAGGCCAGTGGCAAGGATGGACTCCAGAAACCGCGTTGCCGTGCCGTGGTATAGCACCTCGGGTGGCGCTGCGGGCAGCAGTCCGAGGTCGACGTCGATCGAATGGCCTTGATTGGCGCGAATGCGCAGGCCATCTTCGCTGATCGCAAAGCGTTTCTTGTCGCTGGTTTCGACCACGGCTTCAAGCTGCTGACGCGTCATCGGGCGCCCCGATGCGGCGGCCCTCTCCAGCAAGGCGTCGATGCCCGCCCACCCGGCATCGTCAAGCGTCAGCCCGATGCGCTTGGGTTCGTGGCGCAGGATCAGGCTGAGAAATTTGCTGAGGGATTTGAGTTCGGATGGGTGCATCGGTCCGATGTTCTCATGCCTCAGGACAGTCGCCCATCAGGCGTGGCCAGAAAGCTGCGAAATGATCGCGCCCGGGTTCTTGGTGGCCGGCGCCACCGTGACACCCGTCACCCCGTGCCGCTGCAACGCCTGCGTAACAAACCCCGATGCTTTCATGTCCTCCACAAACCCCGCCACATACGCTGCGGCCCGCGCCCCGCGGCTGGTCGGCACGCCCATCGCCTGACGGATGACCATGAAGCGCTCGTCCAGCAGTCGTACGCCCTGCACATTGGCAGCATCGGCTTCGAGCTGCTGCTTGACGCCCGCCGCCACCTCCGCATGCGTGTCGAGAAAGGTCTGCACCACCGCAGGGGAGGTGGGCGCGCGAACGATCTCCGCATGCTGCAGTTCGCGCGTGAGGAACAGGTCGTACGCACTGCCTTTGCCAACGACCACGCGGTTGCCGGCGCGGTCCACATCGGCGTTGGTGCGGATGGGCGAGTCGTTGCGCACAAGGTAGTAGCCCTCGATCAGCACGTACGGCTCTGTGAAGGAAATGCTCGCCGCGCGGCGCGGGTCGATGGCAAAGAAGCCAATGTCCGCCTGCTCCTGCGACACCACATCAACCGACTTGCCGGCGGCATCCACCACGACCAGCTTTAACGCAACCCCAAGGCGTTCAGCCAGCGCCTGCGCCAGATCAACGGACACACCAACGGCCCGCCCCTGCGCATCCAGCCCCGCTAGGATCGGGTTGCCCGTGTTGATGGAAGCGCGCAGGGCGCCCGTTGGAGCCAGAGCGGCAAGCAGCGTCGAGTCGATGGACATGGTGCGTTGGCTAAGGGGGGAGGATGTTCGAGTTCTTGGAGACGACGTTGAGTGTGCGACCGAAGGTGCCGTCAACCAGACGCAGACCGGCAAACCCACCTTGGTAAGTCTACCGATGGCCTGGCTTGCGTGGACTAATCTGTACTAAAGCAGGCTGCGTCTACGCAACGATCACCAACAGACTTCGCCACGCTCACGCCACTTCAGTGCCCGCAATCATGGCGCGATGCGGGTGATAGAGCGCTTCCATGCTCAACGAAGCTGCGCACGGCCAGGCCGATCAGCCCGCCCTGTCAGCGCCACCACCCAGCCGGTTGGCGGGAGGAACCATGCACGCAATCCATCACACGATCTGCACCGCAATGCTCGCCATGGCGGTTTGCCTGCTTGCCGCATGCGGCGGTGGTGGAAGTGATGGGGGCTCAAGCAACGGCAGTGGCAACGCAGCCACTCCGCCGGGCGGCGTGCATCTGCAAGTGGTGTCGTTCGGTGACAGCCTCTCGGATGTCGGCACCTATGCCCCGATCGCGGCAGCGCTGGGCGGTGGGCGCTTCACAACCAATCCGGGGCAGGTATGGACGCAAGACGTCGCGCAGTACTACGGCGATACGCTCAGCGCGGCGTTCACGATCAACCTCACACATGCGCTGACTGCACAGAGCGGGCTCGGCTATGCAGAAGGCGGCGCGACAGTTGCGACGCCGGCAAACCTGTACGACTTCCTGACCGATGTGATCGGCAATGTGGAAATGCCAGTCAACCAGCAGGTGTCGAGCTATCTGGCAAGGTACGGCAGCTTCAACGCCAATCAACTGGTGCTGGTCTGGGCCGGCTCGAACGATGTGCTGCGCGCGGGGACCCTGCCGGCCTCCGCACCCGTCGTGCAGACGGCGGCCACCACGCTCGCGCAGGTGGTGGCGCAGATTCTCCTGGCCGGCGCCACGCATGTCGTGGTGATCAACGTACCCAATATCGGGCTCTCACCCACCGGCGTGGCATCACCCGATGGCGGGGCCAACCTGACCCAGCTGTCGCAGATCTTCAACAACACCCTGACCACGGCCCTGCAAGCCAATGGCCTGCAGGGGAAAGTCATCCTCGTCGATTCCTATACCTGGATGAACCAGACCATCGCGGCCTTCCAGGCCAATGGCTTTACCGTCTCCAACACCAGCTTTGCCTGCGACCCAACAAAGACGCCCCATGCAACAGCGTTGCTGTGCTCGCCGGCAACCTACGTCGCGCCCAACGCCGATCAGACCTACGTGTTTGCCGACAGCCTCCATCCGTCGACGCATTCGCATGCCCTGTTCGCCCAGTTTGTGGAGCAGCAGATCGCCAACACTGGCCTTGGGCATTGAACTCGCGGCACGGTGCAGCCGGCCAATCCTTCGCTCACGACCGCCACGCGCCCGCTGCCATCCGTTCCAGCCGTTCGACGTACGCCCACCCCGCCGCTCGCGTGACAATCGGCGATCAGCGCACGCACGGCGAGTGCATCGGTTTCTTCGGGCATGAGCGTTGCGGCGTTGGGCATCGGGTTACGCCGCCTCGTCGGTCGGGCCGTCCCATCCGTCCAGATATTTGGGCAAGGCATCCGCCACATCCACCACGCGGTGCCGGTAGAACAAATGCATGGTCGGGGCCAATGCTTCAGGCAATCCGTTTTGCGCGGCGCGCGCGAAAAGGCTGTTGGGGATCACCGCCATGCCCAAGCGATTGTTGCCGAACAGGGTCTCTCCGCAATGGCGGCAGAAGTGGCGCTTGAGTTGGCGTGTGGGGTGCTGGAAGGCGATGAGATCGCCGGCGCCACGTTCAACGGTGACGTGGGCCGGGTCCCACGCAGTGGCGGAGAGTACCGACGTGCCGTAGAAGTCGCGGCAGGCGTTGCAGTGGCAATTCGCGCGCGCAGCGGGCGCACCAGCAATGCGCAATTGCACACGGCCACAGATGCATTGCAGGGTGTCGTGGATTGCTGTCAAACCTGAACTCCTGGGCTGGAATGCTGGTGCGCATTCTACGAGCGCCCGCGCAGGTCTGCTGGTAACGCTGCGCCGCTCAGAACAGCGCCATCTGCCGCATCCCAAACCCGATCGCCTCTTCCACGCGCATGCGCGCATGCGAGAGCGATCCTTCAATGCCCGACAGCGTGCCAGCCAGCCAGCGGTAGACGAGCGGCGCATCGCCACGCGGGCTCAGGTGGATTTCACCGAGCTTCTTGCCGCGCTTGTCGCGATAGTAGTGAGAGCGGTAGCCGCGTTCCCAATGCGTGATCGGGCCGCGCCATTGGCGCGGGCGGCGAGGTTTGGCAGGAGGTGTTTCGGCGGGCGCTGCCGACACCGGATCCTCCCAGCCGAATGCGGGTTTGGCGAACAGCGGCAAACCTTCCAGATCGGGGTAAAAATCCATCGTCGTAGGCTCAGCTAACCGCGCCGCCGCTGGCTTTGCAGACACACACGGCGCGTAGTCCGCATGATACCTGGGTTTGTGGAGAACATCACGTGCAAACGCAGTACGGGCGCGCTACGGATGCCGGGCGGCATCGGTATCATGACGACTGCCAACCCTCCCAGACCTCAGGCAATCCGCCGACACCTGCCATGAACCTCGCCCTCAAGCCATTCGTCATGCCCAAGACCGCCCTGCTCGCCTGCGCCTTGTGCCTCGTGGCGGGTTGTGCAACCCCGGTGACCGCCCAGGAAAGCGCCTTCGCGCCGCTGCTGCACCATCTGGCCGACCGTCTTGTCACCGCCGATCAGGTAGCCCTGAGCAAATGGGACACCGGTCAATCTGTCTACGACCCGGAACGGGAAGCCAAGGTCATCGCCAACGTTTCGGGCATCGCGCCCACCTTCGGGTTGAACACGACGGACGTGGCCAATGTCTTTGCGGACCAGATCGAGGCCAACAAGGAAGTGCAATACGCCCTGCTCAACGACTGGCGCAGGGCCGGCGCCGCACCCACCACGCCGCGGCAAAGCCTGTCCGGCGACATCCGACCGCGCCTGGACAAGCTGCAGACGTCGATCCTGCAAAGCCTGCGCGACGCTGCACCGGCCCGCGGCCGGTCAGATTGCCTGACAGAGGTCGCGCGTGAAGTCGGCCGCGTCGCCAGCGAGAAATCGCTCGACACGCTGCACCGCATTGCGCTGGATCGCGCCACCGCACGGCTTTGTGCCAAATCTTGAGCAACGGATATGTCAGCGCGTTGACTGACCTACGCACAACCAGATGCGCGAAGAATGCCGAGGACGCTGGTTCATTCAATGAGAGCGGCGCGGTGCGCCTACAGCGTGCCGGCTCGGCGACAGACCGCTCTGATCAGCACATTGAGCAACATCGCTTGGTCACTGGCCGTCTCGACCAGCGGCACAGCCCAGGCACAGTCCGACAGGTCGAAATGATGCTGCCAGCCCCGCGAGCCCTGCAGCTCGGCAAGGCTGAACCCTGACGACCCGCCCGTATCGGCATGCCCGCCACCGATGGACTCGCCAAGCTCGAACGCACGCTCCCTGAACGGGCAGAGCCACACGCCGTAGACGTGATGTGACGAGTGCTGCGAAGTCGGTGCCTGGTTCTTGTAGCCAAGCCGAAGAACCTGGCGCTGCAGCGCCCAGCCTTCAATCGGCTTGGATTTCTCATAGAGATAGGCTGCATCGAGAACGCGACCGCCGGGCCAGCTCACCTGCTGCGCATCAAAGGTCAGGTTCTTGAGCTTGTGCGGATAGGCAAACTCGGGCCAATCCTTCTCCGCTCGGGCGATCGATGCGTCGAACAGGCGAATCTCCTGCCCTTCAAATTCCAGCGCCAGTTGCCAGGTTTCGTTCGGGATGACATTGGTCAGGGCGGGCATTTTGTCTTGGCTCAACGCTCCGGCAATAGGGCGAATACCGTTGCACATCGCGCATTTTTACGAGATTTTCATTTGACGCTCAATGGGGGCGGCGCGTAGTATTTATTCACGGTTGCGGGACAGACCCAACACCGCCAATCTCTTGAGGGAGCCTCATGAGCACCAATGCAAAGCGCTTCGATGCGCTTGTCTTCATCGGCCGTTTCCAGCCGATGCACCGTGGACACCTTGACGTACTGCGCCGGGCATTGAGCCTTGCCGATACGGTTTGCGTCCTGATCGGCTCGACCGATAAACCCCGCACCATCAAAGACCCGTTCTCGTTCGACGAGCGCCGGCAGATGATTGCCTCTGCGCTGGATGCGGCATCCCTCACCCGCGTGCGCTTTGCGCCGGTGCAGGATTCCACCTACAACGACGGTGACTGGGTCCGCTGGGTGCAGGAGGCCGTGGCCGCCGAGCTGGGCGACACCGCTGGCCGCAAGATCGGCATCATCGGCCACGAGAAGGACGGCACTTCGTACTACCTGCGCATGTTTGCGCAGTGGGAGCTGGTGGAAGTCGACAGCACCGAAGACATTTCCGCCACCGAGATCCGCGAGCAGTTCCTGGCTGAGCGCAGCAACAGCTTCGTGTCGTGGGCTGTGCCCGCACCGGTGTTCGAATGGATGGAGGGCTTCCGCAACCAGCCGGCCTTCGCGCAGCTGAAGGCGGAATCGGAGTTCATTGCCGGCTACAAGAAGGCCTGGTCGGCAGCGCCGTATCCGGTCACCTTCGTTACCGTCGATGCGGTGGTCGTGCATTCTGGCCACCTGCTGCTGGTACGCCGGCGCAGTGAGCCCGGGCGTGGCCTGTGGGCGTTGCCGGGTGGCTTCGTGAATCAGGAGGAACGGCTGGAGGCGGCGTGCCTTCGCGAGTTGCGCGAAGAGACCGGGCTCAAGCTGCCCGAGCCCGTGCTGCGCGGCTCGTTGAAAGACCGGCAGGTCTTCGATCACCCGCAGCGCTCGCTGCGCGGGCGAACCATCACGCACGCATTCCTGTTCAGCTTTCCGGTGGGTGAGCTGCCGCGCGTCAAGGGCGGCGACGATGCCGACAAGGCGCGCTGGGTGCCGCTGAACGATTTCGCGCGCATGCGTAGCGTCATGTTTGAGGACCACTTCGACATCGCCTACCACTTTCTCGGCAAGCTCTAACGCTACCGATACCCGCTTCATGCGCTGGGACAGACCCGGCGGCCACCCAACGGCATAGAGGAGCTCTAGCCATGCAAAACGACCTGCGTCGTCTGTCGTCCATCCTGTCCAATCCGATCCTCAACACGGATTCGTACAAGGCGTCTCACTACCTGCAGTACCCGCCGGGCACCTCGGCGATGTTCTCGTACATCGAGTCGCGCGGCGGACGTTATGACCGCACGCTGTTCTTCGGGCTGCAGATGCTGCTCAAGGAATATCTCAGCCAGCCCGTCACCACAGCGATAATCGACGAAGCCCGCAGCTTCTTCGCTGCGCACGGCGAACCGTTCAATGAAACCGGCTGGCGCTACATCGTCGAAACCTATGGTGGCTATCTGCCGGTGCGTATCCGTGCGGTGCCGGAAGGTTCGGTGGTGCCCACGCACAACGTGCTCGTGACCGTGGAATGCGACGACCCGCAGGCGTTCTGGCTGACCTCGTATATTGAGACGATGCTGCTGCGCGTCTGGTATCCGGTGACGGTGGCCACGCAGAGCTGGCAGTTGCGGCAGCTTGTACGCCGTTACCTGGAGCGCACCAGCGACGACATTGCGCAACTGCCGTTCAAGGTGCACGACTTTGGCGCGCGCGGCGTGTCGAGCGCTGAATCCTCGGCCATTGGCGGTGCTGCGCACTTGGTGAGCTTTATGGGCTCGGACACCGTGCTGGGCGTGGTGGCGGCCAACGCCTACTACAACACGCCCATGGCAGCGTTCTCGGTACCGGCGGCCGAACACAGCACCATCACGGCCTGGGGCCGCGCAGGCGAGTGCGATGCGTATCGCAACATGCTGCGGCAATTCGGCAAGCCGGGCGCGATCGTCTCGGTGGTCTCCGACTCGTACGACCTGTTTGCGGCGCTGCGCATGTGGGGCACAGAACTCCGGCAGGCGGTCATCGACTCCGGTGCCACATTGGTCATTCGCCCGGATTCCGGCGACCCGCAGACCATCGTGATGCAGACCCTGCGCGCTCTGGACGAAGCCTTCGGCTCGGTGGTCAACGGCAAGGGATACCGCGTGCTCAACCATGTGCGTGTGATCCAGGGTGATGGCGTCAATGCAGACTCCATCGAGGCCATCCTGGCTGCGATGGAAGCTGCCGGTTATGCGGCTGACAACATCGTGTTCGGCATGGGCGGCGCGCTGCTGCAGCAACTGAACCGCGACACACAGCGCTTTGCCATGAAGTGCTCGGCGGTCAAGGTGGACGATGTCTGGCGCGATGTCTGCAAGGACCCGGTCACGGATGCCGGCAAGCGCTCCAAGCAAGGGCGGCTGACCTTGCTGCGCAATCGCCGGACCGGCGCTTACCAAACCGCAACGCTTCCGTTGGCCTGGGATGACCGGCGCGTCGAGAGCGATTGGGATGACGCACTCGAAACGGTATTCGACGGCGGCAAGCTGCTGATCGACGTGTCGCTGGATGACGTACGCGCCCGCGCCCAGGCGCACGAAGTCTGAGGACGAGGCTGTAGCGCGCCTGCCGCGATCCGGACCACTTATGCGTGACTCCGTCGCGGCAGACGCAGAAGCATCAAGAAACGGATTCCGATCATGATCGAGAAGAAGAAGCTCTATCACGTTACCGTGCTGTCCAACTTCGCACGGGCATTCGACAAGTACTCGCATTGCTATGCGAAGGCTGGCATTCCTGAAAGCACCTATCCCGACCGCTTCTATCTGCTGGAGCGTGGTGACCTTGAGATCGGCTACCAGAAGGCATCGCAGTTGCTTGAGAAGCTGGCAATTCCTGGCAACCGGTTGATCTTGCTGGAAACCCAGGTCGATCCGGCGCTCATCCAGGAAAACACGGCCACCGGACGCGGTGTCTTCATTCACGCAGACCACATCAGGCTCAGCGCACTGTATGACCTGGAGCCCAAGGACGGCGGCATGGCATGGCGCCGCACGGTGATCGAGGACATGACGGCAGCGTCGCTGCGACTGTTGAGCGGGCAGTTTCAAGCGTTTGCCGCGCTGCGACCGCGCACCCTGTCCATCCTGCCCATCGCGCAGGGCTGTCAGGCCAAGTGTGCGTTCTGCTTTTCCAAGGCGTCGATCTCCAGCGATCAGGCAGCGTACCGGCCTGACTGGGACACGCTTGGCGCATGGCTCGACAAGGCTGCAGCACACGGGGCTGAGCGTGCGGTAATCACCGGCGGCGGGGAGCCGACCCTGCTGGCTTTCGCGCAAATGGAAAGACTCGTTGCCAGTTGCGCGCAGCGCTTCGATAAGGTCGTGTTGATCTCTAACGGGCATGCGTTCGCAACACTGCAAGACGCCGACCGCATCGCGCGTCTGCGTGCCCTGCACGACGCGAGGCTGAGCGTGCTGTCCCTCTCCCGCCATCACTTCGATGCGCAGCACAACGAGCGCATCATGAAGCTACGCACGCCCGTCGAAGCACTGGTTGGCACCTGGCACGAACATCGCCATCTGTGGCCGAATCTGCGCCTGCGATTCATCTGCGTTCTGCAGGACGGCGGGGTGGAAGATGAAGAGACACTCGAACACTATCTGACCTGGGCCGCAGATCAGGGGGTTGAAGAAATCTGCTTCAAGGAGCTTTACGTCTCAACCAGCACGGAATCGATGTACTTCGATCGCGCGGCAAACGATTGGAGCCGGCATCACCAGGTGCCGCTAGCGCTTGTCACCGATTTCGCCGCGCGCGCGGGCTTCTCCATTGAGCACCGCCTGCCCTGGGGCGCGCCCGTCTTTGCCGGTGAATGGGCAGGCAGGCCGATGCGCATTGCCGCCTATACCGAACCGAGCCTGTACTGGGAACGCACACACGGCATTGCCCGAAGTTGGAACGTGATGGCGGATGGCCGCTGCTATGCATCACTGGAAGACCGTGCAAGCGAGCTCACCCTGGGGGACCCGACATGAACTTCGCAGCGTTCAAGCTGTGGCGCGAGGCCTGCCTTCGCACGATGCCCAACGTGGTGGATTGTGCAGAGACGAATCTGTACAGCGCGCTCGCCCCGCTGCAACCGCGTCTCGATGCTTCAGAGGCACGCCCGCGGGTGCATCGTTGCGATCTCGCGCGGGCGTGGCTTCAACGATATGGCTTCGATGCCGGCCGTTCGCGCCAGGCGCTCGTGTGCCGAGGGGTGCGGCACGCACTGCAATTGATCTTCAGGAGGCTGTCTGCAGAGGGTGCTCGCCTGTGTCTGCCGAGTGATGTCTACCCCGTTTACCAATCGCTCGCGCAGTCGGCTGGGATCGCGCCGCAGACGTTCCCGACATTGCCCTCGCCCAGCTTTCCTATGGCTGGGGGTACCGACGGCCCCGAGTTCCTCCTCATCGCGAACCCGCTCAAGCCGCTGGGGCGGTTCCTGAGCGATGAGGAATGTGCTGCGCTGGTGACGTGGGTTAACGCGGCACCCGGCCGCCGCCTGCTGATTGACTGCGTCTACGACCTGGGGGCGCCGTTTCACCCAACAACGATGCAGTTGCTGCAGACCGAGCGCGCGATCCTGCTCCACTCGACAACCAAGGGCTGGCTTACGCCGCAGACGTTCGGCGTGGCACTGGTGGGCGAGGCCTGCGCTGGATTCGAATCCGACTTCCGGGAGGATCCTCCGTCCGCAATGCAGCTGCAGCTCGCACACCATTTTCTTTCGGTGGAAGCCGAGTGCCCCACGCGTGTGGTCGACGCGCTTCAGGCGCGCGCCAGCAGACTTGCCGAGCGACTGCCCGAGGCCATTCGCGATGCAGGCCGGGTTGGGTCCACAGACTGCGCGCCTGGCTGCTACTTCTTTCCGGTGCCGTTCAACGCCGAGCAGCTCCTGCATGTGCACGGCGTGCTTGCCATCCCAGCAAGCGCATTCGGTGCCGAAGGCTGGAACGGCAGCATCCTGACCAGTTTGTCCGATCGCTTTGCTCAACAACACCATGCATCGACCTGACATGACGCCACTTGCCGACATGGCGGTCTACGAAGACGCCGACTTCTACGACCGGGAATTCGCCAACCGGGCACATGACGCCAGCTTCTTCATCGAGCAGGCCAAGCAAGCCGATGGTCCCGTACTGGAAGTGGCTTGCGGCACCGGCCGTATCACGCTGCCCATTGCGCGAGCCGGCGTCCACATCACGGGGCTGGACGTCATGCGTTCCATGCTGGATCGGGCACGCCAGAAATCGCTGGCCGAAGGGATTGATGTCACCTGGCTTGAGCAGGACTGTCGGGCGATCCATTCAGAACGGCGCTTCTCGCTGGTTTTCTCAGCCACCAACGCCATGCAGCATCTGCACGATCTGGATTCGGTCAACGCTTTTCTGGGTTCTGCAAAGCGCGTGCTGGCGCCCGGCGGCACGTTGATCCTCGATGTGTTCAATCCGGACATCCGCAAGCTCGCCCGTCCGGCCGATGCCCGCTACCTGCACAAGTCGATGGTCGATACCGAAGGACAGGACATTCGCGTTGAAGCGACTTCGCACTACGACACCGCAAGCCAGATCCTGAGATTCGAGCTCGATTACCTGCGTGAAGGCAAATGCGTCAGAACCAAGCGCGTCAGCATGCGATGTTTCTTTCCGGAGGAACTGCTGGCACTTTGTCGGTTCAACGGGTTCGACGTCGTACGGCGGCTGGGGGACTACGACGCATCTGCGTTCATGCCGCACTCGCCCAAGCAGATTCTGTTCTGTCGGGCAGCCTGACATACGCCGGTCAGCAGAGCCTGCCTAGTGCGGAATGTGGCCAGGAGCAGAAGATCGAGGTGATCTTCTGCTCCTGATCCGGCAAGGCCGTCTTCTGCTTAAACCGGCGTTTCCTGCGCACCAATCGTCAGCAGTAGCTCGTCGAGTCGCTCAAGGGTGGAGGTCATGCCGTCCTTCAACCCCATGTCGATAACCTTCTGCACATCTTCCGGTGAGTTGTAGACCACAACGGTCGTCACGAGTGTCCGTTCCTTTGCATCGGTGAAGGTGACATCCCACCGCGCCCTGGGCATGTCGGGATTCACAACGCCGGTCTCGTCGCTGAAGCCGTCCAGGGCCGTGTAGCCGTCGATCGGGCTGATGGATTGATAATCCAGGCGGCTCCAGAACGTCTGGCCGTCAGGGGTGGTCATGCCGTAGTGCCAATAGCCCCCGGCCTTGAACTCCATGTGCTTTGTCTTGGTGGTCAGGGGCTTGGGTGCAAACCATCGATCGAGCAGTTCAGACTTCGTGTGGCAATCCCACACGAGTTGGCGTTTCGCCGCGAACGCCTTCTTCACGATGATGCTGCTCTTTTCCTTGTCGACGAGGAAATCAAACTGCAGTTCAGCTTTCACCATCTTCTCCTTTCAGTTCTTCTAAGAGGTTGTCCAGATTGCGATACCGGCTTGCCCAGGTCGCGCGCTGGTCTGCAAACCAGCGCTCGGCGGCATCCAGCTTCTCTTGTTCAAGCACGCACGTCCGGATTCGGCCGCTCTTGCTGGAACGGATCAACCCGGTCATTTCCAGTACCCGCACGTGCTTCATGAACGACGGCAGAGCCATGTCGAATGGCTCCGCCAGTTCACTCACCGTTGCGGGCCCGCTACCGAGCCGATGAACAACAGCCCTGCGCGTCGGGTCTGCAAGCGCATGAAAGATCGCGTCTAGCGCAACTGCATTGTTATCCATTTGGCTAACTATACTCTCGATGATTTCTCACTGCAACCAAGATGACCGCGAACGACAGCCGGCCCGACTGCGTCATACGCCAAGCCGTTTGTGTGACTAACGCATCGTGCGGCGGCTGCCTACACTGAGTCATCCTGACCGCGCCCAGAAGGCACCCCGTGACACAGAAGCCTCGCATTCCTGTCTGGCTGATTGCTGCAACGGCATTCACCACCCTCATTGGCCTGAATCTCTCTGCCGACTACCTCCTCAGCAGCTTCCCCAGCCTGGAAGCGGTCTGCACGCAAAACTGTGCCATGGTCGGCAATCGTGGCGTGATGGAGAACGTCCATGCCAGGGAGCAACGGGGCCCGCAGGTATGTCGCTGCAGGTGAGCCCGAACGGGCAGCTTACTGAGAAGGAGTCTGTCATGCTGAAACTGCCGCGCATCCTTGCAGGGTTCCTGCTCACCGCCGTGGTTGCACTGGTTGCGGGGTGCAGCAGCCCGCCCGTGCGGCAAGCGAGTGGCCTCCGGCGCCTCTACATCCTCAATTGCGGGGAAGGTGTTGCGGGTGACATCTCACGCTGGTCGCCCGGTGTGAATGTCGGCCAATCGATGCCGTTTGCCGACAACTGCTACCTGATCCAGCACGCACAGGGCTGGCTGCTGTGGGACACGGGCGTCGACGATGCCATCGCCGCCATGCCCGACGGGCTGGCCCCGGCCGATCCGAAGGCAACCTACTGGCGCCGGCCCAAAACGCTGGCGAGCCAGCTGGCGCAGATCGGTGTGTCGCCCGACGACATCAAGTATGTTGCCGTCTCGCACAGCCACCCAGACCACATTGGCAATGTCGAGCTGTTCCCGCGCGCGATGCTGCTGGTGCAGAAAGCGGAGTACGAGTGGCCCGGCGCCAACAATGCGCCGCGCTTCAAGCCCGGCCACCCAGTCACGGAACTTGAAGGCGACAGAGACGTATTCGGTGACGGCAGCGTCACGATTCTTTCGACACCTGGTCACACGCCGGGTCATCAGTCGCTGCTGGTGCGGCTGCCGAAAACAGGCGCGATCGTGCTGTCTGGCGACGCCGTCCACTTCAGGAGCAACTGGGACAACCGCCGCGTGCCCGCCCTGAACTTCGACAAAGACAAGACGCTGGCCTCCATGCAGCGCATCGCCGATCTGCTGGCCAAGGAACATGCGCAACTTTGGATCAATCACGACAAGGCGCAACGCGATACGTTGAAGATGTCCCCCGCCTACTACGAGTAGGCCTGCAACCGACATACACCCGCTGCGCGAGTGTGCGACATTGGCCGTCCCGACAGCGGCATGCGCCCCATCCCGCAGCACCCGGCTCTGTGATGTGGTTGATGGAAGTGGGTCAGAGCCAGCACACGCCCATGCCCGATTCTTCAGGAGACATCCATGCCCAGCAAGAACACGATCTGTCTATGGTTCAACAACGATGCGGTGGATGCCGCCAACTTCTATGCGCGGACGTTTCCCGACAGCGCGGTGCAAGCCATCCACCGCGCGCCGGGCGACTACCCTGCGGGCAAGCAGGGCAACGTGCTGACGGTGGAGTTCACCGTGGCCGGCATTCCCTGCCTGGGGCTGAACGGCGGCCCGGCCTTCCAGCACAGCGAGGCCTTCTCTTTTCAGATCGCAACGGACGACCAGGCTGAAACCGACCGTCTGTGGAATGCGATCGTCAGCAACGGCGGCCAGGAAAGCGCGTGCGGCTGGTGCAAAGACCGCTGGGGCATCTCATGGCAGATCACCCCACGCGTGCTCAGTGAGGCGATCTGCGATCCAGACCCAGCAGCGGCCAAGCGCGCCTTCGACGCGATGATGACGATGCACAAGATCGACATCGCCGCGATCGAAGCGGCACGGCGGGGCTAGAGCGCCACCTCAAACGACACGTGGACTGGGCGGCTGGATCACGATACCAGCGCCCGCTCCAACACCCTGGCCACGTGGATGGCCTCTGCCTGTGCACCATCCTTGATCTGATGCCGGCAACTCGTGCCATCTGCCACGACGATCGCCCCCGCCGCACGCTCGCGCACCGCCGGCAGTAGTGACAGTTCCGCCATCGCCTGTGAGGCGGCATAGTGCTCCGCCTCGTAGCCGAAGCTGCCAGCCATACCGCAGCACGATGATTCCACCGTCAGCACTTTCAGCCCCGGAATCCACCCCAGCACGGTCTGCACCGGCGTAAATGCGTCGAATGCTTTCTGGTGGCAGTGGCCATGTACCAATGCTTCAGGCGCGTCCAACGCTTTCAGCTGCAGCGACAAGCGGCCAGCCTTGCGCTCACGCACAAGAAACTCTTCGAACAGGAAGGCGTGGTCAGCCAGTTGCCGCGCGGCATCGCCATAGCCATAGGTCAGGAATTCGTCTCGCATGGAGAGCAGGCACGACGGCTCCAGCCCAACGATGGCAACGCCGCGCTCTAGGTACGGGCGCAGTGCATCCAGCGTGCGGCGCGCCTCTGCCTTGGCCTCGTCGACCAAGCCGGCGGCGAGGAAGGTGCGGCCGCAGCAGAGTGGACGCTCGCCAGGGCGCACATTGAAGTGCACGGTGTAACCGGCGGCTTCGAGCACGGCCTGCGCGGCGCGCGCGTTCTCGGGCTCCTGCGTGTTGCTGAAGGTATCGACAAAGAGCAGGACCTCACGCGTGGTTGACTCGGCTGGCGCGACCGTCGCACGCGCATCAGACAGGAACGGCTTGGCAAACCTCGGCAGCGAGCGCTGCGGCGCCAGGCCCATCCATTGTTTGACGCGCCCCGAGACAAACGGCACGGCATCGGCCAGCGCCAACACACCACGCAAGCGCGTGGCCCAGGGTGCATAGCGCGGCAGATAGGCGACCAGGCGTTCACGCAGCGTGGTGCCGTGTGCGCGGTTCCACGCGTGGCGCGCCTCGATCTTGAAGCGTGCCATGTCAACGCCGGTCGGGCAGTCGCGCTTGCAGCCCTTGCACGATACACACAGGTCCAACGCGGCCTTCACGTCTTCACTGGCCAACCCATCGGGACCCAGCTGGCCCGACACCGCCAGACGCAGCGTGTTGGCCCGGCCACGCGTCACGTGCTGCTCGTCACGCGTGACGCGGTAGCTCGGGCACATGGTGCCGGCGTCAAACTTGCGGCAATGGCCGTTGTTGTTGCACATCTCTACGGCAGAAGCGAGACCGTGCGACAGATCCGTACCGGTGCCGGGTGCGGTTTCCTCCCCCGTGAGCGGATCGCGCTTGACGTTCCATGCCGACCAATCCAGCGCAGGCCGCATCGGCATGGCCGAATAGCCCGGCGCAAACCGGAAATGCTCGCGCGCATCCATGCGCGGTGGGTTGACGATCTTGTCCGGGTTGAAGCGATTGTCGGGGTCGAACAGCGCCTTGATCTCAGCAAAGGCCGCGTTGATGCGCGGGCCGTATTGCCAGGCCACCCACTCGCCACGACACAGGCCGTCGCCGTGTTCACCTGAGTACGCGCCCTTGTACTCGCGCACCAGCGCGGCAGCCTCTTCGGCAATCTCGCGCATGCGCTTGGCGCCATCGCGGCGCATGTCGAGAATCGGCCGCACATGCAACGTGCCGACGCTGGCGTGGGCGTACCACGTGCCTTCGGTCTCGTGCTTGTGGAAGACCTCGGTCAGCTTGCTCGTGTACTCAGCCAAATGTTCAAGCGGCACCGCACAGTCTTCAATGAAGGACACCGGCTTGCCGTCACCCTTCATGCTCATCATGATGTTCAGGCCGGCCTTGCGCACATCCCATAGCGCCTTCTGCGGGCCGGCCTCGGGTATCTTCACCACGCTGTCGGGCAGGCCCAGATCGGCCATCAGCTCGCTCAGACGATCGAGCTGCGCGAGCAGTGCATCCCGCGTCTCGCCGGCAAACTCCACCAGCAGGATGGCCTGCGGCTCGCCCACCAGCGCCTTCTCGATGACAGGGCGGAAGGCGGGGTTCTCCATCGACAGGTCGATCATCGTGCGATCGACCAGCTCCACCGCCACGGGCTTGAGCTTGACGATGTGCTGCGTCATGTCCATCGCCTGATAGAAGGTTGGGAAGTTCACGACCCCCAGCACCTTGTGCGCTGGTAGCGGCGCCAGCTTGAGCGTGATCTGCCGGCTGTAGGCCAGCGTGCCCTCTGAGCCGACCAGGATGTGCGACAGGTTGGCGTGCCCATCGTCGGTGTAGGCGCGCGGGTTCTGGCAATCGAACAGATCGATGTTGTAGCCGGCCACACGGCGCAGCACCTTGGGCACGCGCTCGATGATCTCGTCGCGCTCACGTTGGGCGATGCGCTCCAGCCCGCGCAGCAGCTCAAACGTGCGGCCACCGGCAATCCCGTTGGCGACCGAGCCGAAATGGCAATCGCTGCCGTCGGCCAGCACCGCATCGATGGCGAGCACGTTGTGCACCATGTTGCCGTACTCGATCGAGCGCGAACCGCACGAGTTGTTGCCCGCCATACCACCGATCGTGCATTGCGCGCCGGTCGACACATCCACCGGAAACCACAGCCCATGCGGTTTAAGCCACGCGTTCAGATGGTCCAACACGATGCCGGGTTCGACGGTAACCGTGCGTGCCTGCGCATCGAACTCGATCACACGGTTGAGCCACTTGCTGTTGTCGATGACAAGCGCCTCGCCCACGGTCTGGCCGCACTGGCTGGTGCCCGCACCGCGTGCCAGCACGGGAATCTTCTGGTCGCGCGCAATGTCGAGCGCGCGCAGCAGATCGGCCTGATCGCGCGGCACGACCACGCCCAGCGGCATGATCTGGTAGATCGACGCGTCGGTCGCATAGCGGCCACGGCTGGCACGGTCAGCCAGCACATCGCCGCGCAGTTCCTTGCGCAGTCGGGCAAACAGTGGTGAAAGCGCCGCGCCCTGCGAGGGCACGAAGCGCACGGGTTGGAGCAATGAGGCGGGGGTGCTGGCGTTCATGGCGGAGCAAGTGAAGAACAGCGTTTCAGGCGAGCGTGAAGCCCACGGGCGGCAAGCCATCGATACGGCCAAACACGGCGTTCGGGCCGGTTGCTGTGTCTGGGAAATGCATGCCCGTGTACGAGCCGGTGGTGACAAGCGTGCCGGACGGCAGCGTCATGCCGCGCTGCGTGGCGTGATTGACAAGCCAGGGCAGCAAGCGGCGCGGGTCCCCCGCGGGGTTGGCCGGCGCACAATCGACCACGTTGCGGCTGTTCACGGTGAATGACAGGCTCGGTGCCACGAATGGAAAATCCGCGCGATACGCCACCACCTCGCCCATGACCAACGCGCCGTGGTTCTGCAGATCGGCAAGCTGCGCGAACCGGTCGACGGCCGGCCACTCGTGGAAGCGGCTGGAGACGATCTCCACGGCGGCGGCCATGTAGGCGATGCCGTCCAGCACCTCGGCATCGTCGTACGGCTGCGCACGTGCAGCGAATGCGCGGCCAAAGCAGAAGGCGATCTCCAGTTCCAGCCCCAACGGGCGAAACGCATGCTGCGGCAACTTGGCGCCGTGAAAGTGCAAACCACTCTGGGGCAAGGGTGAGCACTGAATGGGCGCGTCCGGTCCTTTGGCGCCCACTTTCCATGCACCGATGGTGGTGCCGCGGGCAATCAGCAGCTGCGCTTGCGCGGCATACGCCGCCTCTGCGCTGGTGGGGATGAGTTCGTGCGGCAGCTCGGCAAATGCAACGCCGCCCTGCCAGCCGGCCGCAAGGCGTTCGGCCAAGGTCTCTGTGGAGTCGATCATGGGAAAGCGTGAGATTGGCGGGTGCCACCGCAGCGGCACCCGGTTGGCATCAGGTTCACATCAGGCCGGTGAACGTTCGGTGGCCACCGGCGCGGCGGGGGTATTGGCGAAGCGGCTCTCCGGCTGCATGCGGAAGGCCAGCACCACACCCAGGCCCATCAGCACCATGCTGCCGATGAAGGGCAGCTCCCAGCTGCCGAAGCGGTCGATCACGTAGCCGGAGATAACCGGCGACAGGATGGCCGCCAGCGCGGAGCCCGAATTCATCATGCCGCTGGCCGTGCCCGAGTGTTCCGGTGCAATGTCCATCGGCACGGCCCACATCGGCCCGATCGTCATCTCGGCAAAGAAGAAGCCGGCAGCCAGACACGCCATCGATACATACAGGTCGTGCATGAACAGCAACGGCAGCAGCGACAGCATGGTCAGCAGCATGCACAGCGCCACCATCCAGCTGCGGGCACGCTTGAGGCTGCCGGTCCGGGCGTAGATCTTGTCAGTCACGATGCCGCCCAGCGTGTCGCCCACCACCCCAGCAAAGAAGACGGCTGAAGCGAACACGGCAGACTTCTTCAAGTCCAGCGAGTAGCTATGCAGGAAGTACTGCGGGATCCAGCTCAGGAACAGCCAGAGCGTCCAGCCGTAGCAAAAATAGACTACCGTCACGGGCGCCATGCGCTTGAACAACGGACCCCACGGCACGCTGGTCGGCTTCTGCTTGGGGGCAGGCAACACGTCGAGTTCCTGCTGCGTGATGCGCGGGTGGTCTTTCGGGTGCTCGGTGTAGACCAGCGCCCACAGCACCACCCAGACCAGGCTGATGACACCGCAGATATAGAACGACTCTCGCCAGCCATACACGGCCATGATGGCCACCACGGCGGCCGGGGCGACGGCATTGCCGACACGCGCGAACGCATGGGTGATGCCCTGCGCAAAGCCGCGCTTCTCGCGCGCCACCCAGCGCGACATGGCCGCCGTGGCCGCCGGGAAGGTCGCGCCTTCACCCAGGCCCAGCAGCAGCCGCGCGGCCAGCAGCGAGATCAGCCCACCCGCCATGCCTGTGAGCAGCGTGGCGATAGCCCACAGCACGCCGCACACCAGCAGCGTGCGGCGCGCGCCAAAGCGATCGCTCACCCAGCCGCCGATGATCTGGAACACAAGATACGGATACGCAAACGCGGAGAACACCAGCCCGATCTCCGTCTTGTTCAACCCGAACTCGTTGCCGAAGCCCGCAGCTGCGGTGCTCACATTCACGCGGTCGAGGTAGGTGACGAAATACATCACGCATAGCATCACCAGCACGACGTTGGTCGCTCGGAACAGCTTCATGTCTTGTCTCCTTGGTGGTGGGCCTGCAGCAGAGGCCGGCTCTTTGTCCGGCTGCTTGGTCGCTGAGCGATCGGGCGGGGCGCACGCCGCCCTGGCCACGCGCCGACTGAGTCGTACGGCGCAGCCATCGCTGTCTGCTGGAGGGGTGCTTCGTTTAGGAGGGCGCCGGTTGTGGGTCAGCGCCCTCGGGTTGGGAGAACGCTCAGGCAGCCGCGCGCAAGGCGGGCGTGTGCGTGTGCGAGGCCAGGTACTCCATCGCTGCGACCACGCCGCTGGCGGCCACCGGCACGCCGGCCAACTTGAGGCCCATCTCGCAACCGGTGAGCGTGGCCATCAGCGTGAGGTCGTTGCAATCGCCCAGGTGGCCGATGCGGAACATCGTGCCGCGAATCTTGCCCAGCGCCTGCCCCAGCGACATGTCGAAGCGTTCGTAGATGATCTTGCGCACGGCATCGGCATCCACGCCCTCGGGCATCATCACGCCGGTCAGCACGGGGCTATAGACAGCCGGGTCGGCACACTGGATCTGCAGGCCCCACGCACGCACCGCACGGCGCGTGGCTTCGGCCAAACGCTCGTGGCGCGCGAATACATTGTCCAGCCCCTCGCCCAGGATCATGTCGAGCGCTTCCGACAGGCCATAGAGCAGGTTCGTATTGGGTGTGTAGGGCCAGTAGCCATTCTTGTTGGCTTCGATGATCTCTTCCCAGCCCCAGAACGCGCGCGGCAGTTTGGCGTGCTTGCTGGCCGCGATGGCCTTGGCAGACAGCGCGTTGAAGCTGATGCCCGGCGGCAGCATCAACCCTTTCTGCGAACCGGAAACGGTCACGTCCACGCCCCACTCGTCATGGCGATAGTCGGCCGAGGCCAGGCCCGAGATGGTGTCGACCAGCAGCAGCGCCGGGTGGCTCGCCGCATCGATGGCGCGGCGCACCGCTGCGATGTTGGACGTCACGCCCGTCGACGTTTCGTTGTGCACCACGCAAACGGCCTTGATGGTGTGGGCGGTGTCCGCACGCAGGCGCGCTTCAATCATGTCGGCCTGCACGCCACGCCGCCAGCCCTCGACACCGGGCAAGCCGATGAACTCGGGTTTCAGGCCCAGCGCCTCGGCCATCTTCTTCCACAGCGTGGCGAAGTGGCCCGTCTCGTACATCAGCACCGTATCGCCGGGGCTCAACGTATTGGTGAGCGCGGCTTCCCACGCGCCAGTACCAGAGGCCGGATAGATGATCACCGGCTGCTCAGTCTTGAAGATCTTCTTGATGTCAGCCAGCACCTTGCGGCCCAGCGCGCCGAACTCCGGACCGCGGTGGTCGATGGTCGGATAGCTCATCGCCCGCAGGATGCGGTCGGGCACCGGGCTCGGCCCCGGAATCTGCAGAAAGTGGCGGCCGGCGGGATGGAAATCGAGTTGCAGCATCGCTGTCTTGTCTCCGTGGTTGAATATTGAATTTTGCATGCAAAATACTCTAACAGAGAGTGCCGACGGATTCCAAGCTAAGAATTTGCCGAAAATGACGGTGTTTACCCGACGTTTGCAGTGCAATATGCGGCTGGAGAGAGTTGCAGTAAAATCACTGCAAGCAAGAAGAAAGGACTTTGCATGCAAGATTCAGAAGAAATGGGCGTGAGCAGCAGTGCGCCGGCACTGCCCCGGCTGGAGCGCCAGCGCCTGCATGACACCGTGGTCGAGCACCTGCGCAAGTTCATCGTGGAAGGCGTGCTGGCGCCGGGCATGCGCCTGAACGAGCGCGAACTGTGCGAGACGCTGGGCATCTCACGTACGCCACTGCGCGAGGCATTCAAGGTGCTGGCGGCCGAGGGGCTGCTCGTGCTGTCGCCCAACCGCGGCGCGAGCGTCTACCGCATGAGCGAATCGGAGATCCGCGAGACGTTTGAATTGATGTCGGGGCTGGAGGCGTTTTCCGGTGAGCTGGCCTGCGAGCGCATCACCCCCGTGGAGCTGGCCGAGATCAAGGCGCTGCACTACGCCATGCTGGCCTGCCGCGCGCAGAACGACCTGCCGGGCTACTACAGCCGCAACCAGGAAATCCACAACCGCATCAACGAGGCCGCGCGCAACTCGGCACTGCGCAACACCTACGACGCGATCAACCGCCGCATCATGTCGATGCGCTTTCGCTCCAACCAGCACGTCGACAAGTGGGACCGCGCCGTGCACGATCACGAAGAGATGATCAAGGCGCTGGAAGCGCGCGACGGCAAGGCATTGGCGGGCATCCTGCGTCGCCACCTGCTGGAAAAGCGTGATGCCGTGCTGCAGATGTATCTGGAAGCGGAGCACAACGCGCAAGGCGCGCGAAAGCGGGCCTAACGCAGGGCGCTTCTCACACGAGGCGGCGGGCCTCCACCCACGCCGCCTCTTGCCCGAACCACTCCGTCAGAAAGTCAATGAACGCGCTCACCTTGGCCGACAGATTGGCGCGCTCCGGGTACACCGCAAAGATGTCGGCCACGGGCAGTGCCCAGTCGGCCAGCACCGGGACCAGGCGTCCTGCGCGCACGTGCTCGTGGATGTCCCACTCCGAGCGCATCAGGATTCCATAGCCGGCCAGCGCCCACAGCACGCCGGTCTCGCCATCGTTGGTGCTCAGTACGCCGCGCACCTTGATGGTCTCCTGCTTGGTGGCGCGCGTGAGGTACCACGTGCCGTAGGCGGCATCGCTTTCGCGCAGCACGATGCACTGGTGCGATTGCAGATCACGTGGCACCTGCGGCACGCCCGCGCGCTTCAAATACTCGGGCGACGCGCACAGCAGCCGGCGGTTGCTGACGATCTTGCGCGCCACCATGCGTGAATCCGGCACCGTGCCGAACCAGATGCCGATGTCGAACGCCTTGTCGGCCAGGTTGACGGAGCGGTCGGTCAGCTCAAGCTGCAGCTCCACCTCGGGATAGCGCCGCGCAAACGCCACCACGGCCGACGCGATATGCCGGCGCCCGAAGCCGAACGTCGCATTCACCCGCAGCAGCCCTTTGGGCGTGCCCCGGCTGCTGGAGACGGTCTGCTCCAGCTCCTGGAGCTCTTCGAGCAGCCGCGCGCCGGTGGCCAGATAGATCTCCCCTTCATGGGTGACGCTCAGCCGGCGCGTCGTGCGGTTGAGCAATCGCACCCCCAAGCGCTTCTCAAGCTGCGCCAACCGCGCGGTGATGGCAGGCGGCGTCACGCCGAGCTCGCGCGCCAGCGCCGCCAGCGAGCCTTGCTTGACCAGTTGGGTGAAAAACTCCAGATCCGATACGCGATCCATTATTCAATTTAAATGAAGAATAGATAAATTTATCGCCTAATTATAAAACCGTTCTGCATGTCTACACTCCAGTTCGCCAGTGGTCCCGGCTCAATACCGATAGGCCCGGCTGACCACCCGAATTGGAGGAAGCATGGCAAAGACGCTGTATCAAAAGCTGGTGGAGTCACACACCGTTGCCCAGCTCGATGCGCAGAACGTGCTGCTCTACGCAGACCTGCACATCATGAACGAGTACACCAGCCCGCAAGCCTTTGCTGGGCTGGAGGAGGCAGGCCGGCCCGTGGCCGTGCCGGGCCAGCAGATGGCCGTGGTCGACCACATCATCCCCACGCACCCGGTGCGTGTGCGCGTCATCCAGGACCCGGCCTCTGCGCTGCAGGCGTCCAACCTGGCGAAGAACTGCAGCGAGCACGGCATCGTCCTGTTCGACACGAACGACGCGCTGCAAGGCATCGAGCACGTGATCGCGCCGGAGTTGGGCATGATCCGCCCCGGCATGGTGGTGCTCTGCGGAGACAGCCACACCACCACCTACGGCGCATTCGGCGCGCTGGGGTTCGGGATCGGCACGTCGGAGGTCGAGCACGTGCTGGCCACGCAAACGCTGGTCTACCGGCTGGCGCAGGACATGCGCATCCACGTGGATGGCGAATTGCACAACGGCGCCACTGCCAAAGATCTGATCCTGCACATCATCAGCCGCATCGGTGCGCAGGGTGCGCGCGGTTACGTGGTCGAGTTCACGGGCAGCGCCATTGCCGCGCTCTCCATGGAAGCCCGCATGACCCTGTGCAACATGGCCGTGGAAGCCGGTGCGCGCGGGGCGCTCATTGCACCCGATGCCAAGGCCACGCGCTACGTGCTGGAACATGCGCGCGACGTGGCCAACACGCATGTAAGCGCAGCGCTTGCCGACTGGCGCCAATTGTTCAGTGATGCCGACGCGCACTTCGATGCCGAACACCGCTTCGACGCCCGCGACGTTGCGCCGTACGTGACTTGGGGCACCAGCCCCGATCAGGCCATTCCCGTGACGGGCACGATCCCGCAGCCAGACGCGGCATCCGCCCAGGCCCTGCGCTACACGGGCCTGCAGGCCGGTACGGCCATCGAAGGTGTGCCCGTGCAACGCGTGTTTATCGGATCGTGTACGAACGCGCGCATCGAAGACCTGCGTGCCGTCGCGGCCATCGTGCGCGGCCGCCACGTGGCGCCAGGCGTGCGTGCGATGGTCGTGCCTGGCTCGGGCGCGGTGCGCCGCCAGGCTGAGCAGGAAGGGATTGCCGATGTGCTGAAAGCCAGCGGCTTTGAATGGCGCCAGCCGGGCTGCTCAATGTGCCTGGCCATGAACGATGACTTTCTCGCCCCCGGCGAGCGCTGCGCCTCCACCACCAACCGCAACTTTGAAGGGCGCCAGGGGCGCGGCGGCATCACGCACCTGATGAGCCCCGCCATGGCGGCCGCCGCGGCCATCACCGGCCGTATCACCGACGTCCGCCAACTGCAGGCACAGCAAGCCGAGGCCGCCCATGTCTGACACCCAACGCATCGAAGGCATCGCCGCGCCGCTGCCCACACCCAACCTCGACACCGATCAGATCATGCCCAAGCAGTTCTTGCGCGGCATCGACAAGGCCGGTCTAGACAAGGGCCTGCTCTACGACCTGCGCTACGACGCCGATCACCAGCCGCGCAGCACGTTCGTCCTCAACCAGCCGGCCTATCAAGGGGCCTCCATGCTGGTGGGCGGCAGCAATTTCGGTTGCGGCTCCAGCCGCGAGCACGCCGTGTGGGGCCTGCAGCAGTTCGGCATCCGGGCCGTCATCGCCCCGAGCTTTGGCGAGATCTTCTACAGCAACGCGATGAACAACCGCCTGCTGCTGGTGATGCTCGATGCGGCAGTGGTCGAACGCATCCTGGCCGACGTATCCAACCCCGCCACCAGCCACATCGCCATTGATGTGGAAACGATGACCGTGCGCAGCCACAGCGTCGAGGCAACGTTCTCATTGTCCGACCGCCATCGCCACATGTTCCTGCATGGCCTGGACATGATCGGCGCCACGCTGGCCCGCTGGGCCGAGATCGACGCCTTCCAGCAGACGCACTGGAAAACGCGCCCCTGGCTGCGCGACGTTGCGGCCACCACGCGCGCACGCCTCGCGGCAATGGCACCGGGCAGCAGCCTCTGAGGCTGGCCCAGCCCGTTCTCAACACGCACCGACAGCACCGGCGCTTCACCACCTCGCTCAAGACGAGGCGCGCCGTGCGTCAAACCAGGAGACAACCATGCAAGTATCCATCCAGGCACAAGACACGCGTGCCGGCCTGTGGCGCGCGTTGATCGACTACAGGATCGGCCCGCTGCCGCTGCCCGTGTACGTGACGATCGCTGTCATCACCGTACTGGCGGCACTCAACAAGAAGCTGCCCAATGACATGATCGGCGGCTTTGCCGTGCTGATGCTGCTCGGCTTCCTGCTGGGCGAAATCGGTGCGCGGCTGCCGGTGTTCAAGCACATTGGCGGCGCGGCCATCCTGTGCCTGTTCGTGCCGTCCGCGCTGGTCGGCTACAAGGTGATCGACCCGGAGATGATGAAGGCGCTGACCACCACCATGAAGACGGCCAACCTGCAGTATCTGTACATCGCGTGCCTGGTGGCCGGCAGCATCCTGGGCATGAGCCACCGCGTGCTGGTGCAGGGGTTCATGCGCATGTTCATCCCACTGCTGGTGGGTACGCTGGCGGGCATCGTGGCGGGCATCACCGTCGGATTGTTCTTCGGTTATGACCCGAAGCACACGTTCTTCTTCATTGTTGTCCCCATCGTTGGAGGCGGCATTGGTGAAGGCATCCTGCCGCTGTCGATCGGTTACGCAGAGATCCTGGGCCGGCCGCAGGCGGAACTGATTGCCATGCTGGTGCCGGCTGCATTGCTCGGCAACGTGGTCGCCATCCTATCCAGCGGTGTGCTCAAAACCCTGGGCGAGAAGCGGCCACACCTCAGCGGCAACGGCGATCTGGTCAAGTCCGGCAAAGACGCCGACCTGCTCACCAACAGCCACACCGATGTGCCCATCAACCTGAGCCTCATGGGCGCCGGCCTGATGATCAGTTGCGCGTTCTTCATCTTCGGCGCGCTGCTCGCAAAGTTCACGGGCATTCCGGGGCCGATCCTGATGATCATCAGCGCGGCGCTGCTGAAGGTGTCGAAGGTGCTGCCGCAGAAGATGGAGCTGGGCGCCTACCAGATGTACCGGTTCATCTCGACCAACCTGACGTTCGCCATCCTGGTCGGCCTGGGCGCGCTGTTTGTCTCGTGGAAGGAGCTGGTGGCCGCCTTCACGCCGGGCTACTTCGCGATCTGCGCGGCGACGGTGCTGGCGCTGGTGGGCTCGGGCTTCTTCGTCGGCAAATGGTTGGGGTTGTATCCGGTGGAATCGGGCATCGTCACCGCGTGCCACAGCGGGCTGGGCGGCACAGGGGATGTTGCCATCCTCTCCGCCTCGAACCGCATGGGCTTGATGCCGTTTGCGCAGATCTCGACGCGCATTGGCGGGGCCGCCATGGTGGTGTGTGCAACGATTCTGCTCAAGTTCTTTCACTAAGCAACATGGCCAGCCCACCAGGACTGGCCAATCGCGAATCAATGGAGCCTGAGATCACCCCAGATCCAGCGGCACGAAAATCTTCGTATCATCCCGCTGCACCAGCAGCGCGACGTGTTTGCCGGCGCGGTCTACCAGCGTGCGCAGCTCCTGCGCCGACGACACCGGCGTACCGTTGAGCGACAGGATCACGTCCCCCGGCTGAATGCCGACCTTGGCAGCGGGGCCTGTCGCATCCATCACCACCAGCCCACCGGGCAGACCGCTCTGCCGCTTCTCTTCCGGTTGCAGCGGCCGCACGGCCAAACCCAGGCGCCCCTGATCCGGCGCGGCTTTCTCATTGGCAGCCACCTTCGTATCCTTGGCGGCGCCCACCGTTACCGACAACGTGGTCGGCTTGCCCTGGCGGATGATCTGCATCGGCACCGTGGTGCCCGGCTTGATCTCGGCCACCTGTTCTGGCAGGTCGCCCGAGTGGTCAATGCGGGCACCGTTGATCTGCAGGATCACGTCACCAGCCTGCAGGCCAGCCTTGGCAGCGGGGCCATCGGCCTCCACCGAGTTGACGAGCGCGCCTTCAGGCTTGGGCAGCTTGAAGGAATCGGCCAGCGACTGGTCGACTTCCTGCACCGCAATGCCAAGGCGGCCGCGCGTGACCTTGCCGGTGGACACGAGCTGCTGCTCCACCTTCATCGCCACATCGATCGGGATGGCAAACGACAAGCCCTGGTAGCCGCCGGTCTGGCTGTAGATCTGCGAGTTGATGCCGATCACCTCACCACGCACGTTGAACAGCGGGCCACCCGAGTTGCCGGGGTTTACGGCCACATCGGTCTGGATGAAAGGCACATACGTGTCGTCTGGCAATGAACGCGACTTGGCGCTCACGATGCCCGCGGTGACCGTGTTATCAAAACCATACGGCGAGCCGATGGCCGCCACCGGCTCACCCACCTTGGTATTGGCCGGGTTGCCGATCTGCACGACAGGCAGGTTGCTGGCCGAGATGCGTAGCACGGCCACGTCGGATTGTTTGTCGACGCCCAGCACCTTGGCCTTGAACTCGCGGCGGTCAGTCAGCTTGACGTTGACCTCCTGCGCGCCATCCACCACGTGCGCGTTGGTCAGGATCAGCCCATCGGCCGAGACGATGAAGCCCGAGCCCAGCCCGCGCACGATCTGGTCGCCACGCTGCTGCGGCATCTGCGGCATGAAGCGCTTGAAGAATTCGGCAAACGGATCGTCCGGGCTCATGCCGGGCGGCAGGCCTTGCATGCTGGTGCGTTGCGCATGCGCGGTGGTGCTGATGTTGACCACTGCCGGGCCATAGCGCTCAACGATGCCGGAGAAGTCCATCGGCGCGGCCACGGCCATCGGGGCACCCACCTCAGCCGGCGCAGCCACCGGCGCCAGCGGTGCTGCCACCGCGTGCGAGATCATGTCCTTCTGCAGATAGGCGTAACCGCCTGCAACGGCCATCACAGCGGCCAGCGCAGCCGCGCTGCGTGTCAGGGTTTGACGCGTCATTGTCGTGTCCTCTCGTGCTGGGTACGCGGGCCACGACTGACAAGGTCGCCTGTCGTGCCCATCGATTGCCAACATCGTAGGCACGCAAACTTAATCGAGACTTAAATGCTCGGGCGTCACATGCAACAAAGTATTTCTGCGGAGTAACGGCTATGCGTCTGCCCTTAATGGAAAGCGCAGCACCACGCGCAAACCACCGCCCTCTCGTTCCTCAAGTGCCAACGTGGCATCGTGCCCCTGTGCAATCTCGCGCACGATCGCCAGGCCCAGGCCGCTGCCGCCAGTAGGCGCCTGTGCGGGGCGGTAGAAGCGGTCGAGCACGCGCTCGCGCTCTTCAGCCGGAATGCCGGGGCCGTTGTCTTCCACCACCAATTGCACGCCACCGCCAGGCGTATGCCCCGTTGATACATCCACACGCGCGCCGCGCGGGCAATAGTTGAGTGCGTTGTCGACCAGGTTGACCAGCAGCACGCGCAGCGCATCGCCGTTGCCCGTCACAGAAGCGGGCTGGGACTCCATGGCAATGCCCAGGTCGATACCCTTGTGCATGGCCGCCGGTGACAGCTCGGCCACCACGTCGGCCGCCACTGCATCGAGTGCAACCGGCGTGCGCCGTGTATCTGCCGCGCCCGGCTCCTGCCGTGCGAGCGTCAACAACTGGCCGACAAGGCGGATCATCCGTTCCACACCGCGATGCAGATCAGCGTGCGCAGCGCGGCGTTCGTCTTCGTTCTGCGCGCGGTCGGCCACCTGCAACTGCAGCTTGAGCGCGGCCAGCGGGGTACGCAGTGCATGCGCCGCATCGGCAACGAAGGCACGCTGATGCGCGAGTGCCGCACCCAGACGGGCCAGCAGATCATTCAGCGCGCTGGTAAGCGGGCGAATCTCATCCGGCAAACCTTGCGTGGGCAGCGGCGACAGCGCAGCGGCATCACGCGCCTGCACTTGCCTGGCGACCGAGCCCAGCGGCGCCAGCCCGCGCCCCACCGCCAGCCACACAATCCACCCCAGCAACGGCAGCAGAATCAACAGCGGCGCCACCGTGCGCAGCGCCATGCGGGCGGCCACTTCGTGCCGTGCACTGTACGGCTGGGCGATCTGCACGACCGCCGGCCCATAGGCCACGCTGTAGACGCGCCATGGGCCCTCGGGCGTGCGCACATCGGAGAAGCCGAGTGCGGCGCGCTCGGGCAGGTCTGGGCGCGCGTGCGAAAGGTAGAGGCTACGGCCAGTGTCGTCCCAGATGCGGATCACCACGTCGTCATCCCCCGCAATGGCGGCCAGCGCGGGCGGCGGCGGATCGATCCACTGGCTCGGCAGCGCGGCGGCCACCTGCTGCATCTGGTAGTCGAACAGCGCATTGGCTTCCTGGCGCGCCTGCGCGTAGATCAGGCCGGTCGCCACAACGATGGCCGCCAGCAGACCGCCGGCCAGCCACCACAGCAGGGTTTTTCGAATCGATTGCATCGCTATTGGTGGTCTTGGCTGCCGGCAGGTTCCGCAGGCGACGCAAGCGTCTCGCGCGGAATCACATACCCCACGCCACGGATGTTCTGGATGAAGTGGCTGCCGAGTTTCTTGCGCAACGCGTGGATGTAGACCTCCACCGTGTTGCTGCCAACCTCTTCATCCCAGCCATAGAGGTTGTCCTGCAACTGCGCGATCGACCACACCTTGCCCGGCCGCGCGAGCAGCGCATGCAGCACCGCAAATTCGCGCCCCGACAGCTTGACCGGCACGCCCGCGCGCAGCACCTCGCGCGTGACGGGGTTGAGCAGCACGTCGCCGTGGCGCATGAGAGGATCGGCGCGGCCGCCCTGACGGCGCAGCAGCGCATGCATGCGTGCGGCCAGCTCCTGCAGGTCGAACGGTTTGACGAGGTAGTCATCCGCTCCCGCATTGAGGCCAGCCACGCGGTCGGCCACCGCATCGCGCGCGGTCAGGATCAGGATGGGGATAGCGATGCCGCGTTGACGCACCTCGCGCACCACCTCCAGCCCGTCGCGCTTGGGCAGGCCGAGGTCAAGCAGCATCAGATCGAACATGGAGGTGCCGGGGTCAGCGCCGGCGGCGCTGGGGGCGCCGGGCGTGATCACGGCCTGCACGGCGGCTTCGCCGTCGCGCACCCAATCGATGGCGAAACCGTCGTGGCGCAAACCCTTGCGCACGCTGTCGCCAATCATGTCGTCGTCTTCTACGAGCAGTACGCGCATGACGAAAAAAATGAGCCGGGGAAGGCTCATTGTAGAACTGCTACGCGGGCAGCTCACGCATTGCGCAAAACTGCCCGCGATCTTAGCGTCGCATCAGAACCCGCCCGACTGGATAAGCTGGTTCAGCGCACCGATGTTCAGGCTGCCCCAGCCCGTGGGGTAATCCCAGCCCTGGGCTGCGTTGTAGCCGTAGCCCTGGTAGCCGTTGTTGCCCGACACCACGTCGTAACGCAGTAGCGAAGCATTGGCCGGAATGGCGCTGTACAGCCGCGCTGCGGGGAAGCCGAGGTTGCCGTTGGCCGCGATCAACCGCGCCCAGAAACCAACGAAGATCGGCGACGACAGGCTGGTGCCGCCAATCTGCTGCAGCTGCCCGTAGTTGTAGATATAGGCGCCGGTACTTTGTGCAGCATCGAACGACACGTCGGGCAGCAGGCGGGCATTGCCGCCCTGCCAGCTCGGCGCCGGCAGGATCTGGCTGACCCCACCACCGGTGGCCCACAGCTTACCGTTGCCGTCCAAGCCTTCGTTCCACACGGTTTCGCTGGCGAAGCTCGAACCGCTGGTGTAGAGCGTCGTACCGCCAATGGCCAGCACGTGCGGCGACGATGCCGGCCACGACACGCTGTAGTTGCCGCCATCCGGATAGCCGCGGTTGTTGCACTCGTACACGCCCTCGTCACCGGACGACACGGAAAAGGTCTGACCCTGCGCGGCGGCTGTGGTGAAGATAGCCTCTTCGGCGTTGAGCGTGCCGTCGGCGTTGGCGTCGTTCTCGCACCAGCCGAGCGATACGTTGATGATCTTGGCCGTGTTGTCCGACACCGCCTTGTTGAAGGCCTTGGTCAGGCCCGTGTTGCCCGGCGCGTTGAGGTCAGCCATGTAGAAGGCCAGCTTGCCGACCGCGCCACCGGCCGCCCCCACGATGGATTGGCTGTCGAGATTCCATTCGCCCTGGCCGTCCTGGTCATCGGCGTAGTTGCCGCTGGTGCCGTTGGTCTTGATGGTTTGCGTGGAAACGGTGGCGTAGCCATTGTTGCTGGTGAAGGTGCGCAGGTCACGCAGCGTTTGCGACACACCGCCAATGGTGATGATGCCGATGGTGGTGCCGCTGGCCGTCGGCACGCCGGTAGCGCCGTACAAGGCCGGGAATTCCTTCGGATAGTGGCCAGTGGCGGTACCCGCAGCCAGCGTACGCGCCTCCGCCACCTCACCCACGCGCAGCAGCGGGCGGGCTCGGGTCACGTTCTGCAGGCCCAGCACGGAGCCCACGATGCCGCCCAGCGCGCGCGGCACCTGGGCGCGGCCGCTGTTGGCAAAGCCGCTGCGGCCGGCAAACTGGTAGTGCACCAGCGGCGTATTGAACGCGGCCTTGACCGTGCCTGCGGTACCGCGTG
Organism: Ralstonia flaminis; assembly: GCF_958415495.1. Taxonomy (NCBI): domain Bacteria; kingdom Pseudomonadati; phylum Pseudomonadota; class Betaproteobacteria; order Burkholderiales; family Burkholderiaceae; genus Ralstonia; species Ralstonia flaminis. Next base: position 250,173 of record NZ_CATZLL010000002.1, read on the forward strand.
CCGACACCAGCAGCCGGTTGGGCGCGACATCAATGTCGATAAAGCCGTTCTGGCGCAGATAGCTCACCACGGCATCGACCTGCACCTGGGTGGGCGCATGATCGGCCAGAAACTGCGCGCTCGTGAGGTACTGGCGATAGTGCGCGCTGCGCGGGTCGTTCACGTCATGCGCGAGCGCCTTGAGCTTGGCTTCGTTGCGCGGTGTGAGGCTGATCAGCACATCGGTGGTCTGGCCAGGTGCGACCTCATTGGCGGCGCCGCGCGCCATGAGCTGGGGGCCCGTGACAAAGGCCTTGGTGTGGGTGTCGACCCAATCCGTGGCGGCATGCACGGAACCCGCCGCCAGCACCAGCGGCCATGCGCGGGCCAGGTGACGGCATAGGGAGGAAAGATGCTGCATGGAGGTGGCAGTACGGTTCATCGGATGTCCCTTTTAGGAGTACGACGTTGTGGAGCCACCGCGCTTGTGGCGCCCGTGGCGTCGTTCACCGTATTCACCACCTCGCCCCCGCAACAGTGCAAAAACATACAGTTGCAGGCGGAGCCATCCGCACCTAAGCAGGCGGTTGCACAAGGCAACGCAAGCCTTTATCGTGACGCGATCAACCACCCGAGACCCGCGCGCAGATGAGCGCCTTGCCAGCCACTCCCCCCGCTCCCGCCAACGCGTCGACCGACTTGCGCGAGCGCATCCGCACCGCGCGTGCATCACTGTCGCCAGCGGAGCGCCAAGTGGCCGATTGGGTGCTGCGCCAGCCGGGCACGGTGCTGAGCCTGCCCGTGGCGGCCATTGCGCGTGAGGCTGGTGTCAGTCAGCCAACCGTGATCCGCTTCTGCCGCTCGATGGGCTGTCACGGCCTGTCGGATTTCAAGCTGCGGTTGGCGCAGGGCAATGTGGTGCACGACGGCGCACGCGATGCCGCGCCTGAACGCGCCGCACCGCCGCCGGGCACACGCGTGCTGCAGAACACCATCGACGCACTCGCAGCGTTGCAGGATCGGCTTGACCCGCGCGCGCTGGAAGCCGCCGTCGCACTGGTCGACGCCGCACATCGCATCGACCTGTACGGCTTCGGCAGCTCCGGAGTGGTGGCGGCCGATGCGCAGACCAAGTTCTTCCGCTACGGCATTCCCGCCAATGCGTACAGCGACCCGTATCTCGTGTCGATGTCGTTGAACGTGTTGCAGGCAGGCGATGTGGTGATCGCCATTTCCAAATCGGGCGCGCTGCCCGAATTGCAGACGGCCGTGGAGCGTGTGCGTGAACTGGGCGTGCGCGTGATTGCCGTGACGGCACCCCACAGCGCACTGGCCGCGCTGGCCGATGTGGTGCTACCCGCCGACATGGATGCCAACGTGGCCGACCGCTCCATGGTGGCGCGGCTGCTGCACCTGGCGCTGCTCGATGCGCTGGTGCTGGAAGTGGCGCTGCGCAAGGGCAGTGCCATCCCGCAAGACCGTCAGTTGCCCGAGTAGATCGGGCTGCGCTCAATCAACACATAGACCTGCGCACCGCCGGGCATGGCGGGCAACAGTTCGCTGAGCGCCACCGTCGTATTGTCAGCGCGCGGCGTGAAATTCCATGCGCCGATACGCGTGCCGCTGCTGAACGCCACCGTCTCCCCCGATGACACACGCACGACATTCTGGCCGCGCAGTTCGATCGTGCGCGTGGCCATCTTGGCATCGGCAGGCGTGCCGAACAGGTGGGAATAGGCGCTCGGCCGGGCAGCCTCCTGCACGGTCATCTGCGTGACAGCCAACGCCGGACTGGCACTGAAAAACGCCGCAAGCGAGAATGCCGCAGGCAATACATAGGAAGCAGAGAAGGTCATCGCAAACTCCTGTCGTCGTAGAAGAGACAGGGTCAGCGTAGAAGGTGGCCCCCAACGCGAACGTGGCGCGCGGATGACAAACGCATTATCTGCCGCATCCACATACGGGCGCGATCAATGCCCTTGTGCGACCGCGTGGTCCATCGCAGCACACAGGCCGATGAGCGCGGGGTACGGCGAGTGAATCACATACACCGGCATCGATGCCACATAGGCCGAAAAGCGGCCCTTGTCTTCAAAACGCCGGCGGAAGGGCGAGTTGGCAAAGATCGGCCCCAAGCGCGGCACAATGCCGCCGCCGATGTACACGCCACCCCGTGCACCGAGCGTGACCGCCAGATTGGCCGCGATGGTACCCAGGAACGCGCAAAACGTGTCAACTGCATAACGGCAGCGTGCGTGGTCACCCAGGTTGTCTTCCATCTCGCCAAGGGCAATGGCGGTGATGTCTGCGGCGCGGCGCACGGCGGGGCCTTGCTGCCACAGGTCAAAGCGGGCACCCAGCGCTTCGTAGATCAGCTCCAGCCCCATGCCTGAAATCAACCGCTCGGCCGACACGTGACCAAAGCGGTCGCGAGCGAAACTCCAGATCGCGACTTCCTCGTCGTTCATCGGCGGAAAGGCGACATGGCCGCCCTCACCCGCCACGGCGATGAAGCGGCCGTCCGGCGTGGGCAGCAATGACGCCACGCCCAGGCCCGTGCCCGCGCCAAGCAGCGCGCGCGGCGCATCGGTCAGGCTGCCGCCACCGCCCACCTGCTCCAGCTCATCGGCAGGCAAGTACGGCAGCGCATGCGCCAGCGCGGCAAAGTCATTGAGCACGACAAAGGTGTCGAAACCCAGTGACTGCCGCATCGCCTCAATGGAAAACGCCCAGTCGCGATTGGTCATGCGAATCTGGTCGCCCAGCACCGGGTTGGCGATGCCGATAGCAGCGTGTCGTACACCGGCGGCCGCAATCTCGCGCGGCAGCGCTGCAAGGTACGCGCGCATGGCCGCCTCAAGGGAGGGGTAGTCATCACCGGCCAACACGCCGATGTGAGCGAGGCGCATGGGCGCCATCTCCAGCGCGAAGCGCACGTTGGTGCCACCCACGTCAGCCACCAGGCGCGGGTAGGCCGACACGTCGGCCGCGGTGCCCGTGCTCACCTCATGCAGTCCAATAGACATCGAGCGGTACCTCCCGCTGATGAATGATGTAGCTCACCGGCAGCGCGCGCTGCGCCACGCCCTGCGCAGCCTCGTCGAATACCGTGCGCTTGACCGGCCCCGTAATCGACAGGAACAACTGGCGCGCCGCGCACAGCGCCGACAGGTTCAGGCTGATCCGCCGATGCGGCGCCACACCTGGGCGCACCGGCAAATACGCGGGCGCATGCTTGCGGTCAATGCCGTCGTCCAGTTCTGCCGCATCGGGAAACAGCGATGCCGTATGCCCGTCGTCCCCCATGCCGAGGATCACTACGTCGGGTTGTTGAAACGGATCGTTGGCGGTGGCCACACACGCATCCACATCCACGGAATCACCATGCACGTGTGCGGGCAGCACCAGCGGAAAGAAACGCGCGGCAGCAGCACCGTCCTGCAGTAGATGCTCGCGCACAAGGCGCGCGTTGCTGTCGGCATGCTCGGGCGGCACGGCGCGCTCGTCGACCAGCGTGATCGACACCTCCGCCCAGCGCAACGGCAGAACGCGCAGCGCGGCAAACAAGGCGATGGGCGAGCGCCCGCCCGACACAGCCAGGCACGCGCTGCCCTGTTCATCGATCTGACGCGTGAGCGCGCCGGCAATGGCATCCGCCAAGGCTGCCGTTTGCGCTGACGTGTCAGACAGGGCGTGCCACTGCATCGTCATCACATTTCCTCGTGCCAGGCCGCAGCATCGCGCGAGAGCAGTGCACTCGATGCAGCCGGGCCCCAGCTACCGGCCGTGTAGCCCTTGGGCGGCGTGCGCGCTTCATTCCACGCCTCGATGATCGGCTCGACCCAGCGCCAGGCCTCGGCTTGCTCATCGCGGCGCACGAACAGGCCCAGCTTGCCGTTGACGGCATCCATCAACAGACGCTCATAGGCGCCGGCATGGCGTACACCACCGTGATTGGTGAAGTCCAGGTCCAGCGTGGAAGGCTGCAGGCCCAGCGCCGCACCCGGCGTCTTGGTCAGGAATTGCAGGCGGATGCTTTCCTCCGGCTGCAGGCGAATGACGAGCCGGTTCTCGGGAAACTGGATGAGCGGCTTGGGAAACAACGCATGCGGTACGTCGTGAAAGCGCACCACGATCTCCGCCAGCCGCTGCGGCATGCGCTTGCCGGTGCGCAGATAGAACGGCACGCCGGCCCAGCGCCAGTTGGCAATCTCGGCCTTGATGGCGACAAACGTTTCGGTGCGGCTGTCGGGCGGAATGCCCTGCTCGTGCAGATAGCCCTGCACCGGCTGCCCGGCAATGGCGCCTTCCAGATACTGGCCGCGCACGGTCTTCTCGGGCACCTCCTGCAGCGGAATGGGCTTGAGCGCCTTGAGAATCTTGAGCTTCTCGTCGCGGATGGCATCTTGCGACAGGCTCGACGGCGGCTCCATGGCAACGATACACAGCAGTTGCAGCAAGTGGTTCTGCACCATGTCGCGCAGCGCGCCGACGCCGTCGTAGAAATCGCCGCGCTTTTCCACGCCAAGCTGCTCGGCAATGGTGATCTGCACGTCCTTGATCCACTCGCGGCGCCACAGCGGCTCGAACAGCGCGTTGCCAAAGCGGATGGCCATCAGGTTCTGGACGGACTCCTTCCCGAGGTAGTGGTCGATGCGGTAGATCTGCTCTTCCGCAAAGAACTCGGCCACGGCGGAGTTGATGCGCTCGTTGGACGCGAGATCGGTGCCCAGCGGCTTCTCCAGCACGAGCCGCACGTTGGGCGTATTCAGGCCAACGCGGGCGAGCTGCGCGCAGATGTCGATGAAAATGCCGGGCGCAGTGGCCAGGTAGCACACGGTCACCGGTGCACGGTCTTCACCCAGCGCAGCGGCCAGCCCATCGAAATGCTCCGGTTTGCGGGCATCGACCTGCTGGTAGACGATGCGCTTGGCAAACGACTCCCAGGCGTCGTCGGACACGGGTGCGCCGGAGTAGAGGCGCATGGTCGGCCGCGTTTCGCGCTCCAGCAAGGCCAGGTAGCCCGCGGTTTCCAGCGGCTGCGTGCCGATGGCGAAGATCCGCCCGCGCGCGTGCAGCTCGCCGCCCTGATGCGCATCGAACAAGGCCGGAATCAGCTTGCGGCGAGCCAGATCGCCCGTACCGCCAAACAACACCATGTCGAATGCGGGCACCGACATCGTCATCTCCTGTGTGTGAGCCTTCGATTAGGCTAGCCTAGAAAACCTGCACCAATCGCGCAGGAACCGCGCCAAATCATTGTGAGCGCGTTTTGTGGCGGCTAGCGATACAACGTGCTTTTCTCGCCCATTCTGTAGTATTACTACATCACAGGCAAGGCGTTGTTGCGGCCGCCCAGGCAATGTTTTCCGATCGACCTGGCCACGCCGAAAATGCCGCACAGCGAGAATCTTGGCGCCTCTTCCGGTACGCAATTCGCGTGCTCAGCCGTTAGAACACAACCGGCACCTGTGGAAAACCCTGCACCACGAGCGGCCCGTTTGTAGGAAAATTACAGCATTCCGTCCCACCCCGGACCCCCACCAGGAGAACCCGTATGGCCCTGCACCGCCTGCACAACGTTGTGGCCGACGTCACCCAGCGCATCATCGACCGCAGCCGCGGCCCCCGTCAGGCCTATCTGGATGTCACGCGCAAGAACATCGGCCGCAAGGTCGAGCGCTCGCTACTGTCGTGCACGAACCTCGCCCACGGTTTTGCGGCCATGCCGGGCGAGGCGAAGATCCGCCTGAAAGCGCTGGAGCGGCCCAACATCGGCATCGTCTCGGCGTACAACGACATGCTGTCAGCGCACCAGCCACTGGAGGCGTTTCCGGCGTGGATCAAGGAAACCGCACTGGAAGCGGGTGGCACCGCGCAGTACGCCGGCGGCGTGCCGGCCATGTGCGATGGCGTGACGCAGGGGCAGGACGGCATGGAGCTGTCGCTCTTCTCGCGCGACACGATTGCGCTGTCGACCGCTGTGGCGCTGTCGCATCAGATGTTCGACGCGGCGCTGTACTTGGGTGTGTGCGACAAGATCGTGCCCGGGCTGGTGATCGGCGCGCTGTCGTTCGGCCATCTGCCAGCCATCTTTGTGCCGGCCGGCCCGATGACCACCGGCATGAGCAACGACGAGAAGGCCCGCACGCGCCAGCTCTACGCCGAGGGCAAGCTCTCGCGCGCCGACCTGCTAGAAGCCGAATCCAAGTCGTACCACGGTGCCGGCACGTGCACGTTCTACGGCACGGCCAACTCCAACCAGATGCTGATGGAGGTCATGGGCCTGCACCTGCCGGGCACCGCCTTCATCAACCCGGGCACGCCGATGCGCGAAGCGCTCACGCGCGAATCCGCACGCCAGGTGCTCAAGCTCGTGTACGGCGGCGACCAGTTCACGCCGATTGCCGATGTACTGGATGAGCGCGCCTTCGTCAACGGCATCGTCGGCCTTCTGGCGACGGGCGGCTCGACCAACCACACGCTGCACCTGATTGCCATGGCACGCGCGGCAGGCATTCTGCTCACATGGGACGACTTCGACGATCTGTCGGGCGTGATTCCGCTGCTGGCGCGCGTGTACCCGAACGGCAAGGCCGATGTGAACGAATTCCAGGCGGCCGGCGGTTTGTCGATCGTGATTCGCGAGCTGATCGACGCCGGCCTGCTGCACGACGACGTGACCACCGTCATGGGCAAGGGTCTGCGCCGTCATGCGCAAGAGCCCTTCCTGGAAGGCAGCACGCTGGTGTGGCGCGATGGTGCGGCAGCCTCGCTCGACACCAACATCGTGCGCGGCGTGGCCGAGCCGTTCTCGGCAGATGGCGGCCTGCGTGTGCTGGACGGCAACCTCGGGCGCTCGGTCATCAAGGTGTCGGCAGTCAAGCCGGAGCACCGCTTTGTGGAAGCCCCGGCACGCGTCTTCCACGCGCAGGATGACCTGATCCACGCCTTCAAGGCCGGCGAGCTGGAGCGTGATTTCGTTGCCGTGCTGCCCTACCAGGGCCCGGCCGCCAACGGCATGCCCGAGCTGCACAAGCTCACGCCCACGCTGTCGGTGCTGCAGGAGCGCGGCTTCAAGGTGGCGCTGGTCACGGACGGCCGCATGTCGGGCGCATCGGGCAAGGTGCCGGCCGCCATCCATATCACGCCAGAAGCGCTCAACGGTGGGCCGCTGGCACGCGTGCGCGACGGTGATGTCGTCGTGCTGGATGCCGAAGCCGGCACGCTGTCGGTGCGTGTGCCGGAGGCGGAATGGAATGCCCGCCAGGTAACGACGCCGAGCCTGGCGCACTACCACGCGGGCGTTGGGCGGGACCTGTTCTCGGGCTTCCGCCGCAATGTGTCGGCAGCGGAAGAAGGGGCGTGCACGTTGTTTGTGTCGGCAGGCGCGTGAGTTGATGACAATGTGTGCGGGCGCGATGCCCGGGCCTGCACACAGCTAGCTACATCGCGCGGTCGAACAGAAATTCCCGAATGATCGCCACCACCTCATCGCCCTGTTCGAGAAAGACCGCATGGCCGCTGTCGACTTCCACGTCCTGACTGTTGTTGATCAGCGTGCGTAGCAGCGCAGTTTGATAGGGCGGGATCAAATAGTCGTGTGATCCGCGAATGATCAGCGTCGGCGCTGTAATCGTACGCAGCGCGTCGCGTATGTCGATGCGCGAACCCAGGTCAATGCGCCGTCCTGTCTCCGACGGAGCGGGTTGGCGGCTCAACGCTGCAATCGTGGCCTCGCCGAGCGCGGTGAGGAACGCGGGCTTCACAGCCAGTGCCATGCCATAGCGGCTCGCGAGTTCGGCATCGCTCGCCTCCAGGCGCGCCCAGGTATCGAACACCATCTTGTGCCGCGCATCGCCGCTGTCAGCCCACCCTGCCACCAGCACCAGCTTGCGCACCAACGCCGGATAGCGCGCTGCCGTCGCGGCCGCAACCACAGCGCCAAGCGAGTCGCCAACCAAATCGACCGGGGCTGTCGCCGCATGGCGAATCGTTCCGGCAATCTGCTCCACCAGAGTGTCCAGCACCAGACTCCCATCGGGGATCGTTGAATTACCGGCCCCGCCGTAGTTGGGGCAGATCACCCGCCGTTGGTCGGCAAAGCGGTCGACCACGTGGCCGAAATTGCCCTGCGCATCAACGCTTGTTCCGTGCACGAACACCAGGCCCGGGCCCGCACCCGTTGCCGAATAGTTCACGCTCGTACCTGCGACGTTAATCGTCGTCATCTCGTGCATCCTCTATTGCCGGTATTGACCTGTGGTCGTCACAGCCTGATGCGATCCGCATTCGGGACCCATCACTCAGCCGCTTCTGGACAGGATCGATTGAGTCCATGCCTCAGCGCGGAACCGCATTGCGTGAGGGTGGGCCAATACTATCTGAGAGTGACAAATAATGTCGGCCAAGGATCACATTGGCCGAGCTTGACCGGCGGTGATTACAGCGTCGACGTGTCAATCGAGATGCCCAACTCCCCGGCCATCTGTTCGACGAGCGCTTGAAGCCGGGCCACTTGGTCGGCCAAGCGCTTCTGCTCCGCTTTGAGCGCTTCGAACTCGGAAGGCGCGACGGTCTCGTCGCCAGCGCTGCTCTGCGGCATATCGGTTTGCGTGACTTCACCGCACAGCAGATGCATCCAACGGCTTTCACGCTCCCCCGGCGTGCGCGCCAGCTTCACAGCGGCCGGCGGATCGCTTTCGGCCATCTCTTCCAGAAACGCTTCGACGGACGAAATGTCGGCAAAGGCATGGAGCCTAGCGGCGTTCAGCCGCAGCTCGGCGGCGGTCTGCGGGCCGCGCAGCAATAGCACGGTCAGCAACGCAATGGATTGATCTGGTATGCCAAGCACGCGCTTCATGTTGTGTTCGAAGCGCGGCACGCGGCTGCTGCTGCCTTCCATGACCAGGCTCAGCGATTTCAGTCCATCAATGGCGGTAAGGATCTCGGCTTCGGTAACGGTCATTACCGGGGCACGCGCGGTCTTCTGATTGCAGCCGGCCGCCAGCGCGTTGAGCGTCAGCGGGTAGGTGTCGGGCACCGTCTTCTGCTTTTCGACCAGGACGCCGAGCACGCGTCCTTCAAGTGCAGTGAGGGTGCGAATGGCACGGCGCGCGGGCGCATCGGGATTGACGTTCATCATGGGATAGCGACGGATGTGTTGGGAGCGAGGCCGGTCGTGCGCCGGTTAGGCAGCGGCCTGTGATCCCAACATGATATCCGGCGTAAGCGGAGGCACCCGTCGCCATCGGGCCGGTGTTGCTTCAGCCCTTGGCAGGCCCGCGCACCAGCAGTACCGGCGTGGTGGCCTGGCGGATGAACTTCTCGGCCACGCTGCCCAGCATGGCGTGCGCCAGACCACGGCGGCCGTGCGTGCCGATCACGACCACATCAGCGCCGCTCTGTGCGGCTTCGCGCTGCAGGGCACCCGCCACGTCTTCGCCCACGCTTTCGGTTTCCACCAGCGTGGTCTCGTACGTCAGGCCTTCCTTGGAGAGCGCGGAGCCAACATCCGCCAGTAGCGCCGTGCCAGCCTGGACGAACGATTTGCGCAGCTCGGTCGGGTCGTAGTAGCCGACGTCGAACAGCATGGCCGGGCTGTCGACGATATACACGGCGCGCACGGTGCTCTGGAAAGCCTTGGCCAGGCGCACGGCTTCGGCCAGGGCCAGTTTGCTGGTTTCGCTGCCGTCCACGGCGACCAGGATCTTCTTGTACATGTTCAAGCCTCGCAGGAGAGGGGTTGGGATGATTGCGATGGCACGGCTTTGCCGGCACATGCGTATTCTGTGACATCCACAGCCCTTTTGCGTTGCGCCAAATCAGATGGACGTGCCCAAGTGACACAACAATGCACCGTCATCCCCCCGCCCTCACACCTGAACTGATCGCCGCGTACCGCAGCGCACGGTATCGCGTCGCGTCGCCGCAAGGCGATGTGCTGCTGCCCATCGACGCCGCCAGCCCGCGTGTGGCCGCGCTGCTCGCACAGGCTGAAGCACCATGGGCTGCCTTCGTGACGGCGTATCAACCGTTCTCCCACCCGGTCTCTGCAGAAGAGAACGCCGCACGCCAGGCCGAGCTGCTTGCCTGGGCCATCGCGCGCGGCATGTCGTGGCTCACGGGCGACGGCGGCCCACCTGAAAACACACCCGCGGGCACATCCAATACGTGGGCACCGGAGCCCAGCCTGCTGCTCTTCATCGACGACCCGACGATCGCCGACACCCTGATGCTGACCTTCGAGCAGAACGCCGTGGTGCTGTGTGATGCGCAGGGTTTTTGTACCTTGCGTTGGCACCCGTATCTGCCAGACTGAGTTACGCAAGAACGCACTGAAGCGAGTGGCGCTCGGGAGCACAGCAAGTGGCGCTCCCGATGCTTAAGTGCTGACGCGGATACATCAGCAGGAGGTTCGTATGGAACTGCATATGCAATCCCATCATTGGGAGCGCCGCATGCCCGACTGGCTGGCTGCGGGCGTGGCAGGCATTGTGGGTGGCGCGCTGGTCATCGTGCTGGAGTTCTTCTGGTCGACCATGGTGCTCAATGAAAGCCCCTGGCGCCCGACGCACAAGATCGCGGCCATGATCATGGGCCAGGGGGCGCTTGAGCAGATGTCGCTGTTCAGCTTCGGCATCGTGGCGACGGCGCTGGTGCTGCACTTCGTGCTGGGCGCCATCATGGGGATGATTCTCGGGGCCATCATCGCGCCGTTCCACTTCGATTCGAGCATGGGCATGCTCGCCGCCATTGGGCTGGCCTTTGGGATCGTGGCCTACGTCGTCAACTTCTACGGCATGACGGCAGTGTTTCCGTGGTTTGCATCGGAACGCGGCTCCGGGCCATTGCTGGCGAACCTGCTGTTTGGCGCAGTGACCGCCGTCACGTACGGCATGCTGGAGCGGCGCGCCCAGGAAACGATGCACTGACGCGCCGTTTTTTTCCTGCGGCGCCGCAAGATATCCGGCGCCATCAGGAGACGGCCGTCTGCGGCAACACATGCCGCAGGCGGCCGTTTTGCATTGCATCGCAGCACCGCAGTGCAGCACGTCGGGCATGTGTTCGCGCAATCCGCATGCCGGGCGCGCGTCCTCCTTTCGTTGCCTTGCACGATACGAGTACGCGACCTAGCCTGTCTTTAGCGTGTTGAGGAAGATCCTCGGCGGGAGGTGCCCATGGCCCTTGCGATTGCGCTTGTGCTGATCGTCGTGCTGGCGGTGGGGTTTCACTTTGTCAGCCCGTGGTGGATCACGCCGATCGCATCCAACTGGGTGCGCATGGACGACACGCTCACGATCACCATCATCATCACCGGCGCACTGTTCATCGCCATCAACCTCTTCGTTGTGGTGGCGCTGGTGCGCTACCGGCATCGCGATGGCCATCGCGCCAGCTACGAACCGCACAACCGCCGCCTGGAATGGTGGCTGATCGGCATCACCTCCGTGGGTGTGGCGGCGCTGCTGGCGCCGGGCCTGTTCGTCTATGCCGATTACGTGCGCCCACCTGCCAACGCGTTGCAGATGGAGGTGCTCGGCCAACAGTGGCAATGGCGTTTCCGCTTTGCCGGCGCGGGCGGCAAGCTCGGCACAACCGACGTGAAGTACATCAGCGACGACAACCCATTTGGCCTGAATCCGGCTGACCCGAACGGGCGCGACAACCACCTGATCGACGCGCCCGAAGTGCACCTGCCGCTGAACCGCCCCATCCAGGTGCTGACACGCTCGCGCGACGTGCTGCACGACTTTTATGTGCCGCCGTTCCGGGCGCGGATGAACATGGTGCCGGGCATGATCACCACGTTCTGGTTCACGCCCACCAAGGCAGGCCGATACGACATCCTGTGTGCGCAGCTTTGCGGCATCGGTCACTCCAACATGCGCGGCGTGGTGGTGGTGGAAGACGAAGCCGCGTTCGCGCGCTGGCTGGCGCAACAACCTACGCTTGAGCAACGCCAGCAAGCCAAGGTGCAGGCCGCGTCGGCAGGACAAGCATCGGCAGGTGGCAACACCCAGGCGTTGGCCGACCAGGGCAAGACGCTTGCGCAGGCCAAGGGCTGCGTCGCCTGCCACACGGTCAACGGCAGCCCCGGCGTGGGCCCCACGTGGAAGGGCCTGTACGGCTCCACACAGACCATGGCCGATGGCTCGACCGCAACCGCCGACGAGGCCTACCTGCGTGCCTTTATCCGAGACCCGAAGGCGCGCGTGGTGAAAGGCTTCGCGCCGATCATGCCGAACTTCGATCTGAGTGAGCAGGAACTGTCAGCGCTGGTGGCGTACATCAAGGCGCAAGGTGGCGACGCTGCATCGACCGCCGCCAAACCGTAGCGAGGAGACTCCATGTCCTACGCCCACACCGACCACGACGGCCAGGGTCACGAACCCTCGAGTTTCTGGACACGCTATATCTGGAGCCAGGACCACAAGGTCATCGCGGTGCAGTACTCGCTCACGGCCATCGCCATCGGGCTGGTGGGGCTCGTGCTGTCGAACCTGATGCGGCTGCAGTTGGGCTTTCCTGGCAAGTTCGCCTTCATTGATGCCACCCACTACTACCAGTTCGTCACCATGCACGGAATGATCATGGTGATCTACCTGCTGACGGCGTTGTTCCTCGGCGGCTTTGGCAACTACCTGATCCCGTTGATGCTGGGCTCGCGCGACATGGTGTTCCCGTTCCTCAACATGCTGAGCTATTGGGTGTACCTGCTGGCCGTGCTGGTGCTGGTGGCGAGTTTTTTCGTGCCGGGCGGACCGACGGGCGCGGGCTGGACGCTGTATCCACCGCAGGCCATCCTGCCGGGCACGCCGGGCACGGAGTGGGGCATCGTGCTGATGCTGGTGTCGCTGGCCATCTTCATCGTCGCGGCGACAATGGGCGGGCTGAACTACGTCACCACCACGCTACAGGCGCGCACACGCGGCATGACACTGATGCGCATGCCGCTCACGGTGTGGGGCATTTTCACGGCGACCGTGCTGGCGCTGCTGGCGTTTCCGGCGCTGTTCGTGTCGGCCATCATGATGCTGCTCGACAAGACGCTGGGCACGAGCTTCTTCGTGCCGGCCGTGGTGTCGATGGGGCAGCATCTACCGCATGCCGGTGGCAGCCCGCTGCTGTTTCAACACCTGTTCTGGTTCTTCGGGCATCCGGAGGTGTACATCGTCGCGCTGCCCGCGTTTGGCATCGTGTCGGATCTCATCAGCACGCACGCGCGCAAGAACATCTTCGGCTACCGGATGATGGTGTGGGCCATCGTCATCATCGGCGCGCTGAGCTTTGTCGTGTGGGCGCACCACATGTTCGTGGCAGGCATGAACCCGTACTTTGGTTTCTTCTTTGCCACCACCACGCTCATCATCGCCATCCCCACCGCGCTCAAGGTCTACAACTGGGTGCTCACGCTGTGGCGTGGGGACATCCACCTGACCGTGCCCATGCTGTTTGCCATCGGCTTCATCAGCACGTTCGTGATCGGCGGGCTCACGGGGCTCTTCCTCGGCAACGTGAGCGTGGACATTCCGCTCTCCAACACGTACTTCGTGGTTGCGCACTTCCACATGGTGATGGGCGTGTCGCCGATCCTGGTGGTGTTTGGTGGGCTCTATCACTGGTATCCGAAGGTGACGGGCCGCATGCTGAACGACACGCTGGGGCGTGCGCATTTCTGGATCACCTTCATTGGCACGTACCTGATCTACTTTCCGATGCATTACCTGGGCGTGCTCGGCATGCCACGCCGGTATTACGCCTATGAAGGCTACAGCTTCATCCCGCCATCAGCGCAGACGCTGAATACGTTCATCAGCATCATTGCGTTCATCGTCGGGGCGGCGCAGTTGCTGTTCCTCTTCAACCTCGCGTGGAGCCTGGTACGCGGCAAGCAGGCCGGTGGCAACCCATGGCGCGCCACCACGCTCGAATGGCAGACCCCGCAAACGCCGCCCGCGCACGGCAATTGGGGGCCGACGCTACCGGTGGTCTACCGCTGGGCATATGAGTACAGCCCGCCCAATCGCGCAGAAGACTTCGTACCGCAAAACGAGCCGCCGTCCGGTGCACCAGGCGCGCCCGAGACAGAAGCCGACATCCTCCACGCTGGCGGGGTGCGAGCATGACGACCCTGCCCCGCCACTTCGTTCCAGATGCATTGCCCGTTCTACCAAGCGCCGGGCGTATCGGTTTGCGCGTCTTCATGGGCGTCGTGACGGCCTTGTTCTCGCTGCTGATCCTCGCTTATGCAATGCGCATGCGCGAAGCGGATTGGATGCCCGTGCCGCACCCAGTGCTGCTGTGGTGGAACACCGGTGCGCTCGCGCTGGCAAGCGCCGCGATGGAGCTTGCACGGCGCACAGCGTCGCGCCGCACGGTCTGGCTGCTGGCAGGCGGCGCGCTCGCGGCGCTGTTCGTCTTCGGCCAGTGGACCGCCTGGCAACAGCTGTCAGCCAGCGGGCAAGGTGTAGCGGCCAACCCCTCCAACAGCTTCCTCTATGTCTTCACCGGTCTGCATGCAACGCACGTGATCGGCGGGCTCATCGTCCTGGCTGTGACGATTGCACGCCTGCGCGACAACGTTGATCGCACCCAGCGTGCCATCACCCTCTGCACAACGTACTGGCATTTCCTGCTGACCGTGTGGCTCGTGTTGCTGGCGGCAATGTGGTGGATCACCCCGGCGTTCGTTTCCGCCATCTGTGGGCCGTTGACCGGAGCCACGCCATGAGCACTCCCACGCTCCCGAGCAATTCCACACAAGCCTTGCAGGATAGACTCCCCCAGGGCTGGCCCGGCATCGTCAACGACTGGTCAGGCGACCGCGAAACCTTCAAGGTGCCGTGGGGCAAGGCCATGATGTGGATCTTCCTGCTGTCGGACACCTTCGTCTTCAGCAGCTTCCTGATCGGCTATATGACGGTGCGCATGTCGACCACCGTGCCATGGCCCGATCCATCCAAGGTGTTCGGGCTGTCGGTGGGTGGCGTCGAGGTGCCCTTGCTGCTGATCGCCATCATGACCTTCGTGCTCATCAGCAGCAGCGGCACGATGGCAATGGCGGTCAACTTCGGCTACCGGCGCGACGCCAAGCGGGCCGCGTTGTTGATGTTGGCCACGGCCCTGCTGGGCGCAACCTTCGTCTCGATGCAGGCGTTCGAATGGACCAAGCTGATCGTGCACGAAGGCATCCGCCCATGGGGCAACCCATTAGGCGCGGCGCAGTTTGGCGCGTGCTTCTTCATGATTACCGGGTTCCACGGCTTTCACGTGACCTGCGGCGTGATCTACCTGCTACTGACCGCGCGCAAGATCCTGCAGCCGGGCTTTGCCGAACACGGCAACTTCCAGATTGTTGAGATTGCCGGCCTGTACTGGCACTTCGTCGATCTTGTCTGGGTATTCATCTTTGCACTGTTCTATTTGTGGTGAGGCAGACCATGGACCACACCGACGCAACTCACAGCCATGACGCTTCCCCCGCTTCACATGGCCAGCAGCACCCCATCGGCATCTATTTGAAAATCTGGGGGCTGCTGTTTGTGCTGAGCACGCTGTCGTACCTGGTGGACTACTTTCGCGTGGAAGGGCTAACGCGCTGGACGCTGATCATCGTGTTGATGATTGCCAAGGCGGGGCTGATCGTGTCCGTGTTCATGCACATGGTATGGGAGCGGCTGGCGCTGGTGTATGCCATCCTCATGCCGCCGCTGGCACTGCTGGTATTGATGGTGCTGATGGCGGCGGAAGCGCATCACACATTTGGCATGCGTACGTTCTTCTTTCACTAAACGAAAAAGCCCGCTGCACCTGAGCGGCACAGCGGGCAAACCACGTCGCGATCGAGATCGATCAGTCTTGCAGCTTGGCGGCCAGCGCTTGCGCACGTGCCGGGTCGGCCTTCACAGCTTGGGCGAGGGCGCGGCCGTAATTGGCGTCAGCCTTGTAGAAGTACGACAGCATCGTGTACTTCACGCCGTCATCCTTCACTTGCCCCAGATCGCCTGCCAGGTTGCTCACCAGATTGGCTTGCTCCTGTGCCGACAGCGAACGGTAGAAGTCACCCGCTTGCTTAAAGTTTTGCGTGCGGGCAATGCGTTGCTGCTGTGTCGTGCCCGACAGCGGCAGGCGGCTGTACTTGGCGGCCGCATCGGCGGCCAGGTCGGCGCGTTCGCTGGGCTCGTAGTTCACGTTGCCCTGCTTGGCACCGGGATTCATGCTGCCGTCTTGGTTGTAGTTGACGACCGATGTGCGCGGACGGTTGATCGGCAGTTGCAAGCCGTTGGTGCCCACGCGGTGGAACTGCGTATCGGCATACGAGAAGATGCGACCCTGCAGCAGGCGGTCTTCCGATGGCTCAATGCCCGGTACCAGGTTGGACGGCGCCAACGCAGCCTGCTCCGTCTCTAGGAAGACGTTGCTCGGGTTCTTGTTCAGCGTCATGGTGCCGATCTTCACTTCGGGCACGTCGGGCCAGATCTTGGTGGCGTCCAGCGGATCAAAGTCGAACTTGGCGAGTTGCTCAGGCTTGAGCACCTGAATGTACAGATCCCACTTCGGATAGTCGCCCTTGTTGATGGCGCCAATCAGATCCTTCGTCATGTGGTTGAAGTCCTTGCCCTGCACCGCCTCGGCTTGGGCTGCGGTAAGCGTCTTCTGGCCTTGCAGGCTCTTCCAGTGGAACTTGACGTAGTGGATCTCGCCCTTGGCGTTGACGAACTTATAGGCGTGCACGCTGTTGCCGTCCATCTCGCGGTAGCTGGTGGGCGTGCCGTAGTCGCTGTACACGCGCGTCAGCATGTGCGTGGCTTCTGGCTGGTGCGAGAAGAAATCAAAGAAGCGATTCGGGTCTTGAATGTTGGTGTCAGGCGCTGGCTTGAGCGAGTGCACCATGTCCGGAAACTTGATCGCGTCACGGATGAAGAACACCGGCAGGTTGTTGCCGACCAGGTCCCAGTTGCCTTCGCGCGTGTAGAACTTGGTCCCGAAGCCGCGTGGGTCACGCAGCGTTTCGGGCGAGTGGTTGCCGTGGATGACGCTGGAGAAGCGCACGAACACCGGCGTCTCTTCGCCCGGCGTAAACACCTTGGCACGGGTCAGATCGGAGATGTCCTTGCTGGCGACAAACACGCCGTAGGCACCGGTACCGCGCGCATGCACAACACGCTCAGGAATACGCTCGCGGTCAAAGCGCTGCAGCTTCTGGAGGAGCTGCACGTCTTGCAGCAGCACGGGGCCGTTGGGGCCGGCGGTTTGCGAATTCTGGTTGTCGCCCACAGGCGCACCATTGTCGCGCGTGAGCGTGGCAGCGCCAGCTTGGAAGGCGGTCAGAGCTGCCAGCGCAACAAGAGAAAACCGCAGAGAGCGGATTCGGGACATGTCGAGGTCTCCTAAGGTGAAACGAGTCGCTACCTTAGTGACCCCGACATCGCAGGGGAATTTGATTGTTTAAATTCCCGCGATAGACGCGCTTAATTCGCGTTAAGAATTGTTATTTAGATCAATTTCAAGCTGCGCTTGTTGCATCCAATGCCTGCGTGAAATCCGTCAGCAAATCGGCTTCGTCTTCAATGCCGACCGACACGCGCACGAGCGAATCGGCAATGCCCATCGACGCACGACGCTCTGCGCCCATTTCCCAGTAGATGGTTGGCGCGACGGGAATCACCAGCGTACGCGTGTCACCCAGGTGGGTGGCGCGCACAGCAAAACGCAGGTGGTTAAGCATCTCCACGTAGTCGGCGCCTTCCACCAGCTCGAAGCTCAGCAGGCCGCCGTAGTGGCGGAACAGCTCGGTGGCGCGGGCGTGCTCGGGGTGTTCCGGCAGGCCGGGGTAGTACACGCGTGCCACCTTCGGGTGCGCGGCCAGCGTGCGCGCCAGCGCCAGCGCATTGCTGCAAGTGCGGTCCACCCGCAGAGTCATGGTTTCCGCGCCCACGGCAATGCGGTGGGCGGCATCGGCAATGAGCGTCGCGCCCTGATCGCGCAGGCCTTTCTTGCGGATCTGCTGGATGCCCTGCATTTCCGGTTTGGCCTTGCGATAGGCCGGGAAGATGTTCGGATACGTCGTCCAGTCGAACAGCCCGGTGTCGACCACCGCGCCGCCCAACGCATTGCCGTGCCCGCCGATGTACTTGGACAGCGAATGCACCACCAGGCTGGCCTGCGCATCACGACCACGGAACAGCCATGGCGAGGTCATCGTGCTGTCGATCACATACAGCAGGCCGCGTTCCTTGCAGAGGGCACCGATGCCCTTCAAGTCCGCCACCTGCGTGCGCGGGTTGGCGATCGTTTCCACAAAGACGAGGCGTGTGTTCGGTTGAACGGCATCCGCCACGGCTTGTGCCGACGTGGCATCGACAAATGTCACTTCCACGCCCATGTGGCGCAGCGTCTCAAACACGCTGTTGGTGTTGCCGAACAGGAAAGCGCTGGAGACCACGTGATCGCCCGCGCGCAGCATGGTCGAAAACACGGCCACGATGGCGGCCATGCCGGTAGCGAAGCACGCGGTGGCCAGGCCCGCTTCCATCATGGTGATCTTCGCTTCCAGCGCCGCCGTGGTCGGGTTGCCCTGGCGCGCGTAGGTGTAGCCGGGCTTGCCCTGGAACACGTCGATCAGCTCGCGCGTGTCCGAATATCCATACGTGGTGGACGTATGCAGGGGCTTGTGGACAGCGTAATGCTCGATGCCGGCTTCGCGGTCGGCGTGCAGGAGGGCGGTAGTGAGTCCGGTCATGGCGGGCGGGCACGAAAGAATGCGGGGAAAGCTTGGCATTATCGCGCGATTTGAGGCGCACCCGCGGCGACACCGGGTGTGATATTGCACATAGCGTCCGAAGCCGCGCGGCACCCGCGGCTTGCCGCGTCTGTCTGCCAAGGCCCTTCAGTTGCCCCGGCAGTTGCCGTTATGCACTGTAATAATGTCTGATCATCAAAACATTCTGATCGAACAGTCCCGGCGCTAGAATGGTTGGTCGCCGCCCGCTCGGGTGGCTCCCGCCCCCGTCATCAACGCTTCGCGGTTCTGAAACGCTTCCATGTGGATTGTCCAACTCGCGCTGCGAAGGCCGCTGACGTTCATCGTCCTCGCGCTGCTGATCCTGCTGGCGACGCCGTTTACGCTCATGCGTACGCCAACGGACATTTTTCCGGAAATCGATATTCCGGTTGTCAGCATCATCTGGAACTACAACGGCCTGCCTGCCAAGGAGATGGCCGACCGCATCGTCTCGGTGACGGAGCGCAGCCTGACGACCACCGTGAACGACATCGAGCACATCGAATCGCAGTCGCTGAACGGCATCTCGATCATCAAGGTCTTCTTCCAGCCCAACGCCAACATCCAGACGGCGCTGGCGCAGATCGTGGCGAGCACGCAAGCGCAGGTGCGCCAACTGCCGCCGGGCACAACGCCGCCCCTGGTCATCAAGTATTCGGCGTCGAGCATCCCGATCCTGCAGTTGGGGCTGTCTTCCAACACGCTGTCTGAGCAGGAACTCAATGACACCGCACTGAACTTCCTGCGCCCGCGCCTGATTACCGTGCCTGGCATCGCCGTGCCATATCCGTACGGCGGCAAGAGCCGGCAGATCACGGTGGACCTCGATACGCAAAAGCTGCTGGCGCAGGGCCTGACGCCGGTGGACATCGTCAATGCGGTGGGCGCGCAGAACCTGATCCTGCCTGCCGGCACGCAAAAGATCGACGCCACCGAATACGGCGTCACGCTTAACGGCACGCCAGGCAGCATCGCCGCACTCAATGCCATTCCGGTCAAGACCAGCAACGGCGCCACGCTCTACCTGGGCGACGTGGCCAACGTGCGCGACGGCTTCTCGCCGCAAACCAACGTGGTGCGCCAGGATGGTCAGCGCGGCGTGCTGCTGTCGGTCCTCAAGAACGGCGGCGCGTCCACGCTGGATATCGTCAACAACATCTACAAGCTGCTGCCCGCGGCAGAGGCGGCCCTGCCGCAAGACCTCAAGATCACGCCGCTGTTCGACCAGTCGCTGTTTGTGAAGGCCGCCATTGAGGGCGTGATTCGCGAGGCGCTGATCGCTGCGTGCCTGACGGCGGCCATGATCCTGCTGTTCCTCGGCAACTGGCGCAGCACCGTCATCATCGCGATATCGATTCCCTTGTCGATCCTGACATCGATCATCGTGCTGCACCTGATTGGCGAGACCATCAACCTGATGACGCTGGGCGGCCTGGCGCTGGCGGTGGGGATTCTGGTGGATGACGCCACCGTCACCATCGAGAACATCGAGCGCCATCTGCACGAGGGCAAGGACCCGATCACCGCCATTCTGGATGGTGCAGCCGAGATTGCCGTACCGGCCTTCGTGTCGACGATCTGTATCTGTATCGTGTTCGTGCCGATGTTCTTCCTCACGGGCGTGGCGCGTTACCTGTTCGTGCCGATGGCCGAAGCGGTGATCTTTGCGATGCTGGCGTCCTACGTGCTCTCCCGCACGCTGGTGCCGACGCTGGTGATGATGCTCATGGCCGGCCACACGCAAGACGCCAAGAAGCCCGGCACCGGGTTGACCACCTTTGGCCGCATCTACGAGGGCTTCAACCGTCAGTTCGAGCACATGCGCGGCAACTACGCGGCCATCCTCGGCGGGCTGCTGGAGCGCCGCCGCGCGTTTGCGCTGTCGTTCCTGGGCTTTTGCGTGGCGTCGTGCGCGCTGTACCTGGTGCTAGGGCGTGACTTCTTCCCCGATGTGGATGCGGGTCAGATCCGCCTGCACATGCGTGCGCCGTCTGGCCTGCGCATTGAAGAAACCGCACGCCTGGCCGACGAGGTAGAAGCCACCATCCGAGAGATCATTCCCAAGAACGAGCTGACCACCATCCTCGACAACCTGGGCGTGCCGAACTCGGGTATCAACCTGTCGTACAGCAACGCCGGCACGATCGGCACGCTGGACGGCGAAATCCTCATCGCCCTGCAAGAAGGTGAGCGCAAGCCCAGCGCCGTCTACATCAGCCGCCTGCGTGAAGAGCTGCCCAAGCGTTTTCCGGGCGTGGAGTTTGCCTTCCAGCCGGCGGATATCGTCAGCCAGATCCTGAACTTCGGTTTGCCCTCGGCGATTGACGTGCAGTTTTCGGGCGCGGATGTCGCCACCAACCAGCAGCTCGCGGGCATTCTCGCCAACCGCATCAAGCAGATTCCGGGCGCGGTGGATACGCACGTGCACCAGCGCTTTGACCAACCGACGCTGGCTCTGAACATGGACCGCACCCGCATCCAACAGGTCGGACTGGAGGGGCGTGATGTGGCGCAGAACCTGCTCGTGTCGCTCAGCTCCAGCTTCCAGACCTCGCCCACGTTCTGGTTGAACCCGATCAACGGCGTGGTGTACCAGGTGGCGGTCACGAGCCCGCAGTACCGCGTGGATTCGCTCGATGCGCTGCTGCGCACGCCGGTGGCGGGTGCGCGCGGTGGTGCCACACAAGCAGGCGGGCCGCAATTGCTGGGCAACCTGGTACAGGTCACCCCATCTGTACAGCCGCAGGTGGTTTCGCACTACGACATCACGCCCGTGGTGGACGTGTACGCCGCCGTGCAGGGGCGCGACTTGGGCGCTGTCGCCAAGGAAGTGCAGAAGGCGGTGGACGATATCCGCCCCAAGCTGCCGCGCGGCGCGCAGGTGACCATCCGGGGTCAGGTGCAGACGATGGAGTCGTCGTTCCTGGGCCTGGGCGTGGGCCTGGTGATGGCCATCGTGCTGGTGTACCTGCTGATCGTGGTGAACTTCCAGTCGTGGATCGACCCGCTCATCATCGTGACGGCACTGCCGGCGGCGCTGGCAGGCATTGCGTGGATGCTGTTCGTGACGGGCACAACGCTGTCGGTGCCATCACTGACCGGCGCAATCATGACAATGGGCGTGGCAACGGCCAACTCCATCTTGCTGATCTCGTTTGCACGCGAGCGGTTGGCGGAAGGCATTGCACCGGTGCAGGCCGCGCTGGAAGCTGGCGCCACACGCCTGCGCCCGGTGCTGATGACGGCATTGGCGATGATTATCGGCATGGTGCCCATGGCACTGGGCCTGGGCGAAGGCGCAGAGCAGAACGCGCCGCTGGGCCGTGCGGTGATCGGCGGACTGCTGTTTGCCACCGTATCGACCCTCTTCTTTGTTCCGGTGGTGTTTGCCAGCGTGCACGGCAGATTGCAGCGGCATAACACACGAAATGCCCGGCCTGGTAACGGTACTGAATTGCGGGGAAGCGAAGGACATGTCTGAGCAAACATCTGGCGCCCATGCTGGCCAACATTCGGGGCACCATTCCAGCCACCAAGCGGTGCTCCCACCGCATCACGTGGTCACCGTTGATCCGATCGAACAGGTGGACCGCAGCCACGCCATGCGACGCGCACGCTGGGTCATGATTGCCGTGGCGATCGTGCTGGCGCTGGGAGCCATCCGCACCCTGGTCAGCCGCCATTACAACGCGCACGCGCTGGAACGGCAGGTGAGCGTGCAGACCAGCCGCTACGTCAACACCACCACGCCCAAACCCGCCAACGCCAGCCGCGACCTGACGCTGCCCGGCACGCTACAGGGCTTTGTGGAGTCGCCCATCTATGCACGCACCAACGGCTACGTGCTGCGCTGGTTCAAGGACATCGGCGCGCATGTCGAAAAGGGCGAGGCGCTGGCCCTGCTCGACACGCCGGAAGTGGACCAGGAACTGAACCAGGCCCAGGCCGCACGCAACCAGGCGGCTGCGCGTCTGGCACTCGCACAGACGTCGCTCACGCGCTGGCAGAACCTGCGCCAGAAAGACGCCGTCTCGCAACAGGAGCTGGATGAGCGCACCAGCGCCGCCAACCAGGCGCACGCCGACCTGGCGGCGGCCGATGCCAACGTGCGCCGCCTGCAGGAGTTGCAAGGCTTCCGCCGCGTGGTGGCACCGTTTGCCGGCGTCGTCACCAAGCGCAATGTCGACGTGGGTACCCTGGTCAACGCAGGCAACGCGGGCGCCAACCGCGAGCTGTTCACGCTGGCGCAGACGGACCCGCTGCGCATTTACCTGTACGTGCCGCAGGCGTATTCACAGCAGGTGAAGGTGGGGCAGGATGTGGCCGTCACGGTGGCGGAAATACCCGGCCAAACCTTCCACGGCACCATCGCACGCGCATCCGGCGCCATTGATACGGCCACGCGCACCATGCAGGTCGAGGTGCAGTTGCCCAACAAGGATGGCCGTCTGCTGCCGGGTGCCTATGTACAGGTCGCCATTGCCGGCAAGGCAGCAGCAACCGCCAACACAGCCGCGTCGCTCATCGTGCCGACCAACGCGCTGCTCTTCCGCAAGGAAGGCCCGCGCATTGCCGTGGCCGAAAACGGTCGTGTAGACCTGCGCGCCGTCAACATTGGTCGCGACTTCGGCCGCACAGTGGAGATCCTTTCCGGCCTGAAACCGGACGACGCGCTGATCCTCAACCCGGCCGACTCCATCGAACAGGGCGAGGCGGTGACCATCGTGAAGCCGGCCCCCGCTGCGTCGCCCGCCTCCTCGCCTGCGGCTGCCGCACCGCGCGCATCATGACCGGGCTGTCCAGGTTCCATGCGACTGCGCTGGCGGCAGCGCTTGCCACCGTGCTGACGGGCTGCTCCCTCGCGCCGCACTACGAGCGCCCGGCCATGGACGTGCCCGCGCACTGGCAGACCGAGGCACCCTGGCGCGCCGCGCAACCCGCCGACGCTGCCCCCAAGGGCCCGTGGTGGCAACGCTTCAATGATCCACAGCTCGACAAGCTGATCGAACAGGCGCTGCGCGAGAACCAGTCGCTCAAGGTGGCACTGACCAATCTGGAGCAGGCCCAGGCGCTCACACGTGTGGCACGCGCCAGCCTGCTGCCGACGGTCACGGCCAGCAGCAACGACTCGCGCACGCGCACATCGGCCTACCGGCCGCTCGCGTCATATAGCAGCCCGACCATGTCGACGGTGCAGAACGACCTCGTCCTGCGCGCCGACGTGAGCTACGAAGCCGAC
This sequence comes from Ralstonia flaminis, assembly GCF_958415495.1. Taxonomy (NCBI): domain Bacteria; kingdom Pseudomonadati; phylum Pseudomonadota; class Betaproteobacteria; order Burkholderiales; family Burkholderiaceae; genus Ralstonia; species Ralstonia flaminis. Next base: position 274,178 of record NZ_CATZLL010000002.1, read on the forward strand.
CTGTTCGGCCGCGTGCGCAACACCGTTGCCAACGCCGCCGCCAGTGAGGAACAGGCCGCAGCCAATCTGGAGAACTTCCGCCTCTTGCTGGCCGCGCAGGTGGCCACCACCTGGTACAACCTGCGCGAGACCGATGCAGAAATCGCTGTCGTGCAGGAGGGTCTGACCCTGCAGCGCAAAGCGCTTGATTTTGTTACCTCGCGGCATCAGGACGGCGTGGCCTCGGGGCTAGATCTGGCACAGCAGCAGGCGCTGGTCGACAGCACCGCCACGCAGGCTGAACTGCTGACCAAACAGCGTGCGCAATACGAGCACGCGCTGGCCACGTTGGTCGGCACGCCCGCCCCCGCCTTCCATATCGATCCCGCGCCGCTGGCAGGGACGCCGCCCACGATTCCGGTGGCGCTGCCCTCCGACGTGATCGAACGCCGCCCCGACGTGGCTGCCGCCGAGCGCGGTGCCGCAGCCGCCAATGCACAGGTGGGCGTGGCACGCGCTGCATTCTTCCCCAGCGTCATGCTAGGCGGTGGCGCGGGCTGGGAAAGCCGTGATGTCGCGCTGCTGTTCAGTGCTCCCACGTTGCTGTGGTCGTTCGGCACGCAGATCGCGCAGACGGTGTTCGACGCCGGCCGCACGCGGGCGCGCGTGGATTTTGCCAATGCGGGCTATCAAGGCGCCATTGCCAACTACCGGCAGACGGTGCTGGGCGCGCTGCAGGAAGTGGAAGATGGATTGGCCGGACTGCAATCGCTCGACCGCGCTGCGACGCAAGCGCGCGCCGCCGTCTCCAGCGCCCGCAAGGTCTACGACATTGCCAGCGTGCGTTACGAGGGCGGCCTGGCGACGTCGCTGGACGTGATCACTGCGCAGCAGTCGCTGCTGAACAACCAGCGTACGGCGGTGCAGATCCTGGGGCAGCAACTGACGACGAGCGTGTTCCTGGTGAAGGCCGTGGGCGGCGACTGGAACCACCCCGCCACGCCGCCGACCGCCAAACAGTAGTACTGGATCAGGCCATGCGCTGCAGGAAGCGGGCGCCGGCAAACAGGCCAGCCAGCCAACTCAGCGTCAGTGCCACGGTGACCAGGGCTTCAAGAAGCTCGGTCGCGTCGCCGGGCACGCGCAACGCCATCGCAATCACCGCCGCCATCAACAAACCCGCCGCGACGAGGCTGATCAGCAGCGCCCCCACGCCCGACGCAAGCGTGCGCAGCAGCGGCGGATGCTCATGTGCCGGCGGACACAGCACCGCCATGCGCGCACGCACGTAGGCGGTGGTGCGCAGGCTATCGGTGGCATCGGCGTGATGGCGCATCACCTGCATCCAGGTTTGCGTATCCAGCACGCCGGAGCTCAGTTCTTGCGTCACGCGACGCAACGCCGCACGCTCTCGCGCATGGTCAGTGGCATCGCTGGGGGTTTCGCTCGGGTTGGGCTTGTCGAATACCGCCGGGGCCGCAGCGGGATCGCTCGCACGCACCTCATGCCGGTAGGTCACGCGCACACGGCGTGAACGGACGAGATACGCCAGCGTGCCGATCGGCACCAGCACCTCCGCTGCCAGCAACAGGATCATCGGCAACCCTGCCGCTGCCGCACCCGATGCCTGCGCTGCCCATGCCTTGATCCCGCCGCGCATGGCCAGCGTGGCCAGCAATTGCAGCAGGCAATACCCGAGCCAGACCAGCGGAAACCAGCGCACGCGCAAGAACGCTACGACCACCAACCCCAGCGGAAAGACCAGCCCCACGAGTGCCGGCACGAGCCGGAAGGAACCACCACCCGCCTCGCCGAGCATCAGGATCATGCTCATCGTCAGCACGATCGCCAGCGCGGGCAGCGTATTCAGCCACAACAACGTCACCAACCAACCCCGCACGCCATACAACCGATGCGCCCGCGCCCGCGCTGCGGAGATTGCAATCCAACTTCCCTGCATGAAGTTCCCCCGTCCGGATCTGCAATGATTTCGAGTGCCGTCAAGGCCGCAGTTTCCGGTTTTCCGGCGATTGTGTCATCGGGCAAAAAGCGGACGCTCCCCACGGCAGAGGGGAACTATTTAAATCTTCCTCGCATGTTCCACAAACCCAATACCAGCATAGCTTTGCGGCAGAATCAAGCTTGCTTAATTCAGATTTTCAATAATCTTACTGTTGTACTAGACCAGTCTTTCTCGACAAGTGCCCGCATGACCTGCTAGGCATGTCGCCCGCACATGGGTGGCGGATCATTTTGCATAGGACAACCCTACCGGCCGTACCGCACGCAACCCTGACAAGCGCGCTACCATCGGCGTTCTTTTCACCCCTCACTCTCCCAACCCCAACATGTCCGACATCCAACGCTTCCACACCAACGCCCGCATGAGCCAGATCGTGATCGCCAACGGCATCGTGCATCTGGCGGGCCAAGTGCCCGACGCTGCGTTCGACTTCAAATCCGTCACCGAGCAGACCAACAATATCCTCGCCCGCATCGATGCGCTGCTGGCAGAAGCTGGTGTCGACAAGACGCGCTTGATCTCGGCCAACATCTGGCTGACCGACGCCAAGCACTTTGCCGAGCTGAACGCCGCGTGGGAAGCCTGGGTGCCAGCCGGCCACGCGCCCACGCGCGCCTGCGTGCAGTCGGGCCTGATGCGCCCGGGCATTGACGTGGAGATCGCCGTCACGGCGCTGGCCAAGGGCTAAAGGCAGATCACGCATGCGCTTTGACACCATCGTGCTGGGCGCCGGCATCGTCGGCGTATCGGTGGCGGTGCACCTACAGCAGCGCGGGCGCGCCGTCGCCCTGGTGGATCGCCGGGCACCGGGCTTTGAGACATCGTTCGGCAACGCCGGGCTGATCCAGCGCGAGGGCGTCTATCCGTATGCCTTCCCGCGCGACCTGCCGACGCTGCTGCGCTATGCGAGCAATACGTCGGCAGACGTGCATTACCACCTGGGTGATCTGCCCAGGCTGCTGCCCTTTCTGTGGCGCTACTGGCGCAACTCGCACCCCAGCCGGCATGCCGCCATCGCGCGGGCGTATGCGCCGCTCATTGCGCATAGCGTGACCGAGCACCGCATGTTGGCGGAAGCTGCCGGCGCCATGAACCTGATCCGCCCGAGTGGCTGGATCAAGGTCTTCCGCAACGCGGCCACGCAGGATGAGGAAACCCGCACCGTCGAGCGCTGGCAGCGCGAATACGGTGTCGCCTTTGAAACGCTCGACCCCGCGCGCCTGCGCACAGTTGAGCCGCATCTGGATCCATCGCTATTGGGCGGCTTGCGCTACACGGAAGCCGATTCCGTGAGCGACCCCAACGCGCTGGTGACGGCGTATGCGAACTATTTCGAGCAGATTGGCGGCCAGTTGTTTGAAGGCGATGCGAACTCGCTCACAAGCAACGCGCCGTGGCTGGTGCGCAGCAAGGAAGGCGAGCTGCGCGCCGACAACGTCGTCATCGCCATGGGCCCGTGGGCGGACGTCGTGACCTCGCGCCTGGGCTACAGCCTGCCACTGGCCGTCAAGCGCGGCTACCACATGCACTACACGCCTATACCGGGCACGCAATTGAACCACCCGGTGCTCGATGCCGACGGCGGCTATGTGCTTGCGCCGATGGCACGCGGCATCCGCCTGACCACGGGCGCTGAACTCGCCCACCGCGATGCACCCAAGACGCCCGTGCAGCTGGAAGCCGTCGAGCCCGTCGCGCGCAAGCTCTTCCCGCTGGCCGAGCGCGTGGATGCGCAGCCGTGGATGGGTGCCCGCCCCTGCACGCCCGACATGCTGCCGATCATCGGACAGGCGCCGCACCATCCGGGCATGTGGTTCGCGTTTGGCCATGCCCACCACGGCCTGACGTTGGGCCCGATCACCGGGCGATTAATTGCGGAAATGATGACGGGCGAGACACCCACCGTGGATGTTCGCCCGTTCCGTGCACAACGCTTCTGGGAAGCGGCGCACTAGCTCAAGCGAGGGCAGGCCAGGCTGGCACAGGTATTGGATCGGCGGGTAATCGTCGAGCCCATGCTTGTAGCAGCCCGTCCATAGCCGCTTCCTTCACGCCGCAGAAAGAGGCCGCCGCACTACGGTGCGCATCGGCTGGCCATGCATCGAGATCAGTGGCGAAGTACAACTTTCAGCGCAGAAACCCGCTCGGCCGGCATGAAGACGGGGCGGATACTTGCGGGTGTGTATCGCAGCGATAGGCAGCATCGAACACGGTGACGAGGAACGCCGCACGGTCGGCGCCGGCTTTACGCTCGCAGCGCGTGATAGCGCATAACGCTCAAGCGAGCGCGGCCTCGGCATCCAGCGGAAACACCGGCCGCTGCACCTTCGCAAACGGAAAGCGTGCGTAATCCGAACTGGTCACGCCGCCGCCGTCGCACTCCACCACCGCTTTCGCGATCGGCACAAACACAGGCCGGCAATACATGCGCGACTTCAGCAGCACGAAGCGCGCGGCATGCGGGTCCAAGCCGATGTGCGTGAAGATGCCGAGGTCCCAGTGCTCCTGCGGCGTTTCCGTAACGACGATCTGCGCCGCACCAATGTCGAGCAACGCCGTGCGCCCCATGCGGATGCGCTGGCCGGTGTAGGTCGGGCCGCTGATGGTGTATTCCCCATCGCTGATGGCCGCGACCTTGCCCGTCAACGCACGAGACACCGGATACACACCCAACTGCACGAGCGGCACCTTGTCGCCCACGGGCAGCATGACGGTGGCGCCCACACCTGCATCGATCATGGCGGCGACAGCCTCGGGGTCGCACACGGGCCCGACGGCGATGCCACTCAGCCCCTGCTTCAGCGCTTCGTGCAACACGTGCATGTCGTCGCACGTACCGCCGGACATGCAGTTGTCGCCGTGGTCGAGCAGCAGCACGGGGCCGTTGCCGGGAGCTTCTGCCAGCGCGGCTGCACGTGCGATCGATTCGGCCAGCGGCTCAGAGCGGTAAACGAAGCCTTCGCGGTCAGCCCAGATGGCGTCCGCAATGCGCTGGGCGGCGGCATCTGCAGCGCGTGCATCGCCGTTGCCGACCACCACCACGGAGAGACATGGCGCGGTGATGTCCGCCAACCCGAAGCCCGCGAGAATCGACACGGCCAGCATGCCGTCCTCCTCCGCCTGCTTGGCCAATGCCACAGCACGGTGCATTGCGCCCTCATCGGTCCGGCTGCGCAGCGTGTGCGTGACCATCGGCAGGCTGCGCCACGCAAGCACCGGGTTCGCGCGGCCGGCGAGCTTGTCAAACAGCAGGCGGCCTGCGCGTTCACCTGTCTCGTACATGTCGACGTGCGGATACGTCTTGAAGCTGACCGCAATGTCCGCCAAGTCGATGAACTTTTGCGTGAGGTTGCCGTGCAGATCCAGCGCGACGGTGATCGGCACATCGGGCGCCACCGTGCGCAGGCGTTCGAGCAGATCGCCTTCGCCGTCGTCGCTGTTCTCGGCGACCATCGCGCCGTGCAGGTCGAGCATCAGCGCATCGCATCCGGGCGCAGCGGCGACGATGGCATCGCACAACGTGGTGTAAGCCTCCGCGGCCACCCGGCCACTCGGGTTGGCGCCTGCGATGACCGGCACGACGACTTCCGCGCCCGCCGCCTCGGCTAGATCAATGAACGCACCGGCTGCCGTGCGCGTGCCCTTGGCGGCGCGGTAGGCGTCGGCACCGTAATGCGGATGGAACGACGCCAGCGGCGTCGGCACCGGCGAGAACGTGTTGGTCTCGTGATTGAAGCGGGCGATCAGGATGCGCATGGGTGTCTGTGGCTTATGAGCGGCCAGCGGCTTGCAGCATGGCGTGCAGCAGCACGTTGGCCCCGGCTTCGAGGTGTTCGGGGCGGGCGTCTTCGATTTCGTTGTGACTGATGCCGTCCTTGCACGGCACGAAGATCATCGCGGTGGGGGCCACGCGGGCAAGGTAGACGGCGTCGTGCCCCGCACCGCTGATGACGTCCATCTCCGATAAACCTAACTGCTGCGCACCGTTGCGCACCGCGTTCACCAGCGTCGCGTCAAACGGCTGCGGCGGGAAGTAGACGACCTGACGCAGCGTGATGTCGATGCCGCTGCGTGCGCGCAGGTCGTTCACGGCGGCGTGCAGCGCGGCGTCCATGTCGGACAGCACGGCATCGTCCGCCGCACGCAGGTCGATCGTCATCGACACACCACCCGGAATCACGTTGCGCGAATCCGGGTGCACGCTCAGGCAGCCCACGGTTGCGCGCGCGTGCGGCGGGCGATCCAGCGCGATACGGTTGACGATGCCGACGAGTTCTGCGGCGGGCAGCAACGCATCGCGGCGCAGTTCCATGGGCGTAGGCCCGGCGTGTGCCTCCATACCGGTGAAGACCACGTCGTACCAGCGCTGGCCGAGCGCGCCCGTTACCACGCCAATCGTCGTGGCGTGGGCTTCCAGCACCGGCCCCTGTTCGATATGTGCTTCGAAATACGCGCCCACCGGTCGGCCGCCCACCATCTCGGTACCCGCGTAACCGATGCTGCGTAGCGCCTCGCCCACGGCCACGCCATCGCGGTCCTGCGCGGCCAGCACCGCCTCCAGCGTGAACTCGCCGATGAAGACGCCGGAGCCCATCATCACCGGCACAAAGCGCGAGCCTTCTTCGTTGGTCCACACGGCCACTTCGATGGGCGCTTCGGTTTCGATGCCCGCGTCGTTGAGCGTGCGCACGACCTCAATGCCCGCGAACACGCCATAGTTGCCGTCGAACTTGCCGCCGGTGGGCTGCGTGTCCATATGACTGCCGGTCATCACGGGCGGCAGTGCGTTGTTGCGGCCCGGGCGGCGCGCGAAGACGTTGCCGATGGCATCCACACGCACGGTGCAGCCGGCGGCTTTGGCCTGTGCGACAAAGAAATCGCGGCCCTGGCGGTCGAGATCGGTCAAAGCCAGGCGGCGCACGCCACCTTTTGGCGTGGCACCAATGCTGGCTTGCTGCATGAGCGTGTCCCACAGGCGCGCGCCGTTGATGCGGAGTCGGGTGTCTGTCGTCATGTCTTGTCGTGTCGTGTTTTCACGCCGCCAGGCCAACGCCAAGGTAGCGGTCCTTGACGGCGTCGTCGGCGCAAAAATCGTCGTTGCTGCCGGTGTAGACCACGCGGCCCTGCTCGATGATCACGTGGCGATCCGCCAGTTGCGTGCAGACCTCCAGGTTCTGCTCGACCAGCAGGATGGACACGCCCGCCTGCTTGATCACCTTCAACTGCGCGACGATCTCTTCCACGATGACGGGCGCCAGGCCTTCCACCGGTTCGTCGAGCATCAACAGGCGCGGGTGATTCATCAGCGCGCGGCCAATGGCCAGCATCTGCTGCTCGCCACCGGAGAGGTTCGCGCCGCCGTTGCGCCGCCGTTCATGCAGGCGCGGGAAGATGCGGTAGATGTCGGCCAGCTGCCACGGCGAATCGCGCCGTGCGCCGAGCTTCAGGTTTTCTTCCACCGTCAGCAGCTTGAAGATGCCCCGATGCTCCGGCACCAGGCACAGTCCCTGCGCGGCAATGCGATGCGCCGGCTGCCCGGCGACGTCCTTGCCCCGGAAGCGCACGTGCCCGCACGGCGTCACCACACCAGCAATCGCCTTGAGCGTGGTCGACTTGCCCGCGCCGTTGCGGCCGAGCAGCGTCACCAGTTCGCCCTCGCCCACCGACAGCGCCACGCCCTGCAGCACGTGGCTTTTGCCGTAGTAGCCGTGGAGGTCTTCAACGTCGAGGATCGTCGTCATTTCTTCCCTCCGGTGATCATGTTGCCGAGGTACGCGGCACGCACGCGCGGGTCTGCGCGCACGGTGTCGGGCGTGCCCTCCATCAGCACCTTGCCCTGCTGCATGACGGTGATGGTGTCGGAGATGTCCATGACGATGTCCATGTTGTGCTCGATCAGCACGACGGTGTGGTCGTGCGCGAGGCCACGGATGAGCGCCTTCATGGCGGGCAGGTCGTCCACGCCCATGCCGGAAGTGGGCTCGTCGAGGAAGATCGCGCGTGGGTTGGCGGCCAACGCCATGCCCACTTCCAGGCGGCGCTGCTGGCCGTGCGAGAGCGCGGCGGCCGGGGTTTCGGCCAGGCGCGGAAGCTCCAGCCGGTCAAGCACGCGGTCCACCATATCGGCGCAGGCAAGATCGCCTTGCGGCAAGCGCCAGCCGTGCATGGCGCGACGCGGCGTGGTACCGAGCGCGGCCAGCCGCAGGTTCTCGCGCACGCTCAGGCTCGGGAACAGGCTCGTCACCTGGAACGAACGTGCGATGCCGCGCTGCACGCGCTGGTAGTCGGCCTCGCGCGTCACGTCATGGCCATCGAAGACGATGGTGCCGCTGGTGATCATGCGCGTGCCGGTGAGCATGTGAAACAGCGTGGTCTTGCCCGCGCCGTTGGGGCCGATGACGGAGTGCACCGTGCCGGGCATCACGCGCAAATCCACACCACCCAGCGCGGTGAACTTGCCGTACTGCTTGACGATGCCCGTGGCTTGCAGGATGGGCGTGGTGCTCATGCGCGTTCCTCCTGTACCGCCGGTGCGTTGCGTGGCGCGCGCACGCGTTGCCACAGCTTCTGCCCGAGCCCAAACAGCCCGCGCTGCATGAACAGGCTCACCGCAATCAGCAGGAAGCCGAGCAACATCAGCCAGCGCGGCCACAGGCTGGAAAGCCAGTCCGACAGCAGCACATAAAACGCCGCCCCCAGCACCGAGGCAAACACGTTGCCCGTGCCGCCAATCACCGTCATCACCAGGATCATTTCGCTGACGTGGTAATCGATATTGGCCAGCGGCGCGATGCCAGTGAGCATGGCGTGCAACGCGCCAGCCAGCCCCGTGACCGCGCCCGAAATGACGAAGGCCAGCAGCTTGAACGCACGCACGTTGTAGCCGACGGCGAGTGCGCGTTCCTCGTTGTCGCGAATGGCGAGCAGCGTGCGACCGAACACCGATTCCGTCACCCGCTGCACCAGGAAGAACACGATGAGGAACAGCACCGCCACGAACGCGTAGAACGCCCACGCCGACATTGCAAACGCCGGGCGCGGAATGTCGAGCAGGCCGTTGTCCCCGCCTGTCAGCGACGGCGTGGTGTAGGCCAGGAAGTAGAACATCTGCGAGAAGGCCAGCGTGAGCATGACGAAGTACGTGCCGCGCTGGCGGATGGCAAACCACCCCACCACCGCTGCCACGACTGCGCCCACGACGACGGCCAACCCAATCGCCACCGGCATCGGCAACGACAACTGCGTCAGGCCCACGCCCACCGCATAGCTGCCCAACCCGAAGAAGATGCCCTGCCCGAAAGAGAGCAGCCCCGTGTAGCCGAGCAGCAGGTTGCAGGCCATCACGGCCATGGCGTAGACCAGCACTTCGGTGGCCAGCGTGCCCGAGGTCAGTACCAGCGGCAGCAACAACGTCACACCCAGCGACAGCCACCAGAAGCGGTAGCGCGCGAGTCCATGGAATGTGGCTTGCATCATCCCCTCCCCAACAGGCCGTGTGGGCGCAGCAGCAGCACGGCCGCCATCGCCACGTAGATCATCAGCCGCGCGCCCTCGGGCCACAGCGTGCTCATCAGGCTCTGCACGATGCCCACCAGCAGGCCGCCGACCAGCGCCCCCGCAAAGCTGCCCATGCCGCCCACCACCACCACGACGAAGGCGATACCGAGTGCCTCGACGCCCATGAAGGGCTCCGCCCCGCGGATGGGTGCAGCCAGCACGCCCGCCACCGCCGCCGTGGCAGCACCCAGCGCAAACATCAGGCTGAACAGACGGAACACGTTGATGCCGAGCAGCGACACCATCTCGGTCGATTCACTGCCTGCGCGCACCGCGCTACCCAGCCGCGTGCCTTCGAGCAGCCACCACAGCCCCACCGCCAGCACGGCGGTAAAACCGATCACGAACAGCCGGTACTTGGGATAGACGAAATCGCCCCACATCACCACGCCCTGCAGCGCATCGGGCGGCGGCACATCCACGCCCAGCGGCCCCCACGCCACGATGATCAGTTCCTGCACCACCAGCGCCAAGCCCACGGTGATGAGGATGTGGAACTCGTGCGCCTGTGCATACACGTGGCGCAGCAGCACCTTCTCCGTCACCCACGCCAGCACACCGATGACGATGGGCGCCAGCACCAGCGCAAGCCAGAAGTTCAACCCCATCTGCAGGGCTTGAAAGCAGAGATACGCGCCCAGCGCATAGAACGCGCCGTGGGCGAAATTGACGAAGCGCAACAGCCCGAAGATGATCGACAGCCCCACCGCCAGCAGGAAGTAGAGCATGCCGATCCCCACGCCGTTGACGACCTGGAGCAGGTAGACGTTCATTGCGTTGACTGGAATTGCATGCAGGAAAACAAACGCCCGCAGCTCATGTCGAGCACGGGCGTACGGCCCATCAGACCCTCAGGTCAGCTTGCACTGTGTCTGTTCGACCGGCAGGAACGCCTTGCCCACAGCCACGACGTCGGCAAAGTCGTCCTTGTCCTTCATGCGGCTCTTGGGTTTGCCCTTGAGCAGGTAGTAGTTCTTGAGCACTTGGTGGTCGGCCGCGCGAATCTCTTCGGGGCCGGTCAGGCCGTCGTACTTCATGCCCTGCAGTGCGGCGATCACAGCCTTCGGGTCCGCACTGCCCGCCTTCGCCATCGCGTCGAGCAGGATCTTGGTGCACGTGTACGAACCCGCCAGGCTGTAGTTCGGGTTCATCTTGAACGCGGCTTGCGTGCGTTTCACCAGATCATGGTTGGCCGGCGTATCCACGTCATGCCAGTACTGCGCACCGAAGTACACGCCATCGCACAGGTCTGCGCCGAGCGATTCGAACTGCTCCAGGCCCGACGCCCACGCCACCAGGATCGTCACGTTCTTCTTCATGCCAAAGCTCACCGCCTGGCGCAGCGTGTCGGACGACTGCGAACCGAAGTTCAGGATCAGCAGCACATCGGGCTTGGCGGCCATCGCATTGGTCAGGTAGCCGCTGAATTCCTTCTCGGTCAGCGCGTGGTAGCTATTGCCCACGTGCTCGATGCCTTTTTCCTTGAAGATGCTCTTGGCTGCCGAGAGCAACCCGTCGCCAAACACGTACTGCGGCGTGATCGTGTACCAGCGCTTGGCCTTCGGCATCGACTCGATCAGCGGGCGCACGGTGCGCTCGATGGCGCCATACGTCGGCACGGACCAGCGGAACGTCGCGCGATTGCAGTCCTTGCCTGTGATCTCATCCGCCCCGGCTGTGGTGATGAACACGCCACCGAACTTCTCTGCCTCCTTGCCCATCGCCAGCGATTCGGAAGAGAGAATGCCGCCCGCGAAGTAGCGCGCGTTCTTCTGCTGCGCGAGTTCCTGCACCTTGCGCACGGCCGTGGCCGGCTTGCCCTCGGTGTCGAGCACGCTGTACGCCAGCGGCCGGCCAAGCACCTTGCCGTACTGCTCCACGGCCAGCTTCATGCCCATGTCGGCAAATTTGCCGTTGGCGGCAAACGCCCCGGACATCGGCACCGGGCAGCCCAGTTCAATGGCATCGGCCGCAAACGCAGAACGGGCCTGCAGCACTGACGCGGGCACAGCGGACAGCGCCGCCAGTTTGAGCAAGTCTCGACGATTCAAAGCGCACTCCTTGGGGTTCGTGCATGGGACACAACAAGCGCCTGGAGCCACCTGGGGCGGCTTCCCAGTCCACTGAACCGGATGAAATGCGCCCGAGCGTCTGTGCAGCAAGGTCGCAGGCTAGGCGCAAAGCGCAGCAATAGCGGGCTATTGCGAGCATTTGCAACGACGCATGCGGCCTTGAGGCGCAGTCGAGCGGGGGTATTTCATCCGGTTCAGTGGACTAGCCTGACCGGCGAGGTTTTCGCCGACTGTCGAGTCGAGCAAGAACCAGACCAGTTCTTTATATTTGTTATGATAAATAGGCGAAATCATCATAGAAGCCGCATCCGCGCCGCGTCAACGGCCAAGAGGTCGGTGTTTACGCCAAGGTGTGTGCGGCGCAAGTGCCGGGCGACGATGCCGAAATACGGTGCGTGCGCACGCTCGAAGGGCATGCATGCACCACGTCGGTCACGCCGGGCGGCACGACCCCACAGTTAGAATGCGCGCAACTCAGGAACGGACAACCATGGCCACACTCGGAGCAGGCAAGACGGCGTCGATCGGCATCCGCAAGCAGAAGCGCGCCGACCTCGTTGCCGAAGAACTCAAGCGGCTGATCACGCAGCGCAACCTCAAGCCCGGTGACAAGCTCCCGCAGGAGATCAAGCTGCAGGAGACCTTCGGGGTGAGCAAGGGCACCATCCGCGAGGCATTGAAATCGCTGGAAGTGCAGGGCTTGGTGAGTGTGAGCACGGGGCCGGCTGGCGGCGGCACCATCGTCGAGGTGCCGCTGGACCGCACGTTCCAGCTCATGCAGAACTACCTGTTCTTCAAAGACATCGGCATTGCAGATGTCTACACCGTGCGCCGCCTGCTGGAGCCGGAGCTTGCCGCCGGCGCCGTGCCGCACCTGACGGAAGACGACTTCCATGCGCTTGAACACACCATCGACCTGTGCGACCCGGCTTCTGCCAAGGCCGTCGCACCGCTAGACCAGCGCCAGGAAGACCTGAGCTTTCACGACATCCTGGCCGCCGCCAATCCCAACCCGATGCTGCGGTTCTGCTGTGAGCTGATCAACGAAATGCTGCGGCAGCTGGTGGTGTTCGGCAACGAGACCTCACCCAAGGACCACGCCAAGTTCGGCGCGTCCACGGTCAAGTTCCACCGGCAGATTTACGAGGCCGCGCGTGCGCGCGATGCCGAGCGCGTGCGTGAACTCATGGCCTCGCACATGGAAGACTGCACGCACCATGTCACGCGCATGAACGGCCGCGTGCATGGCCGCCTGGTACTCGATTCCGAGATGCCGCGCCGCAGCCGTCCGTTCATCGACGAGCACGACGACAGCAGCGAAGACGCGTGAGCGCTCAGTAGGTCTTGTACGGCAGGAACTTGCCGCTCATCACGATGCGCACCCGATCACCCTTCGGGTCGGGCTCGCGCTTGAGGTCCATGTTGAAGTCGATCGCGCTCATGATGCCGTCGCCAAACTCTTCGTGGATCAGCGCCTTGAACGTCGTGCCATACACGCTGATGAGTTCGTAGAAACGATAGATCAGCGGGTCGGTCGGCACGGCGGTGGGTAGCGAGCCTTTGTAGGGCGGCACCTGCAGCAATGCGATCGCCTCTTCCGGCAACTCCAGCGCCGTGCCCACGGCATTCGCCTGCGCTTCGGTCAGTGTCATCTGGCCGAGCAGTGCGGCAGTGCTCCACTCCTTGCTGTGGCCGATCAACTCGGCCAGCTGCGCCCACGTCAGCTGCTTCTTGATCTTCTGCAGGACGATCAGGTCGGTCACGTCTTCGCGTTGCATGTGCGGCTCCTTGGGTTGGATGACAAAGAGAAAGGTGCGCGCAGCATGAGCAAGGTCGATGCCATGCACAAAGTGCCACGTCCATGGCGGCACTTGCTTGTTCGGCTGCAATTCCCGCATCGCAACATCCACACCGCCGCCTCTTTAGAACGTCGCAGATGGGCCTTGGACTAGGGCAAACCCCGAGATTGACAGCGCTGTCAATTGTGGCCATTCTTGCGTCCGTCAGCCCGCTACACATTGAGAACAGAACGCTGACACCGCTGTCATGCAAGGCAGACGGGACCAAATATCAGGAGACAGTCAATGGAGCTCGAACCCCGCTTCGATGCCTCACCGAGGCCCTTGAAGCCCATGCGCCGGTCGGCGGCGCATCATCAATCCCGTAGCAAGCGCCTGGGCGCATCGGCCATCGCTGTGGCCGTGCTGGCACTCGGCGCAGCCAGCGCCCACGCGTACGACATCACCACCAGCCCCTACCTGCTGGGCGACTGGGGCGGCCTGCGCACCCGCCTGGCCGACCAGGGTGTGACGTTCAACCTCGGCTACGGCAGCGAACTCGCGCACAACTTCAGCGGCGGCATCGAGCACCTCACGCGCTACACGGACCAGTGGGTGATGGGCACCACGCTGGACATGCAAAAGCTGACGGGCTGGCAAGGCGCCACCTTCCAGGCCACCGTCACCGACCGCAACGGCCGCAACCTCGGCAGCGATGCGAACATCGGCAACAACATGCTGATCCAGGAGGTCTATGGCCGCGGCCAGACCTGGCACCTGACGCAGTTCTGGCTGAACCAGAAGCTGCTCAATGACCGCTTGGAGATCAAGGCCGGCCGTGTGACGGTGGGCGAAGACTTCTTCTCGTTCTCGTGCGACTTCCAGAACCTGACGTTCTGCGGCTCGCAGCCGGGCAACCTGGTGGGCAGCTACTGGGTCAACTGGCCGACCAGCCAGTGGGGCGCGCGCGCCAAGGTGCACACCACGGCAGAGACCTACGCGCAGATCGGCGTGTACCAGGTCAACCCGAATTACGTGAATGACACCTGGGCCCAGCACAACGGTTGGAAGCCGAACAACCCGAGCGGCACCACCGGCGCGTTGATCCCGCTGGAATTCGGCTGGCTGCCCAACATTGAAGGCCGCCCCGGTTCGTACAAGGCCGGCGTCTGGTACAACACGTCCACCGGCAAAGACCTGTACGAAGACGTGAACGGCAACCCCCGCGGCATCACCGGCCTGGACGCACGCCAGCGCAGCGGCCAATATGGCGCCTACCTGAACCTGCAGCAGCAAGTGACCGGCACGGCCGGCGGGCGCGGTGCCACGGTGTTCCTGAACTTCTCGCAGGCAGACCGCAACACCGCGCAGACCGACCACCAGATTTCGGTGGGCGTGCAGTACAAAGGGCCGTTTGACCGCCTGACCGACACCATCGGCTTTGCCGTGGGTGCAACGCACAACAACGGCCGCTATGCGGACTACGTGCGCCAGGTCAATGCCCGTACCGGTTCGAACACTGTGGCGGGTGATGGCTACGAATACGTGAGCGAGCTGTACTACAGCTACTCGCCCGTGCCTTCGGTGTACTTGCGGCCTAATCTGCAGTACATCCTGCATCCGGGCGGTACCACGCAAAACAAGAACGCCTTCGTGATCGGCCTGAAGACCGGCGTGACGTTCTAAGCAACGCGAACCCGACACCCTTACGCACAACAGGAGACCTCTCATGATTTCCCGTGTACTGAACACCCTGGCCGCCGCAGCGGTCCTGACCTTCGCCGCAACGTCGGCCCACGCCAGCAAGGAAGCGCCGGTCATCGGCTTCTCGATCGACGACCTGCGCGTCGAGCGCTGGACGCACGACCGCGACTACTTTGTCGACGCCGCCAAGAAGCTGGGCGCCACCGTCAACGTGCAGTCGGCCAACGCCAACGAAGCCAAGCAGATCGCCCAGATCGAAAACCTGATCGCACAGAACGTGGATGTGCTGGTGATCGTGCCGTTCAACTCCAAGGTGCTGGGCAACGCCATTGCCAGCGCCAAGAAGAAGGGCATCAAGGTCGTGTCGTATGACCGCCTGATCCTCAATGCCGATATTGATGGCTACGTGACCTTCGACAACGTCAAGGTGGGCGAGATGCAGGCGCAAGGCGTGGTCAAGCTCGCACCTAAGGGCAACTACTTCCTGCTGGGCGGCGCATCGACCGACAACAACGCTCGCCTGTTGCGCGACGGCCAGATGAAGGTGCTCAAGCCGCTGGTCGACAAGGGCGACATCAAGATCGTCGGCGAGCAATGGACGCCGGAGTGGGACCCCTCCAAGGCGCAGAGCATCATTGAGAACGCGCTGACCGCGAACAACAACAATATCCAGGGCATCGTCGCGTCCAACGACGGTACGGCAGGCGGCGCGATCCAGGCGCTGACCGGCCAGAAGCTGGCAGGCAAGGTGCCGGTTTCGGGTCAGGATGCGGACCTGGCGGGCGTGCGCCGCGTGGCCGAAGGCACGCAAGCGATGACGGTGTACAAGCCGATCAAGGTGATTGCCGCCAACGCTGCCGAGATGGCCGTTGACCTGGTCAAGGGCACCGCACCCAAGTTCAACACCAAGCTCAACAACGGCAAGAAGGACGTCGACACCGTGCTCCTGACGCCGACCGTGCTGACCAAGGACACGCTGGACACCGTCATCAAGGACGGCTTCTATACGCACCAGCAGATCTTCGGCAAGTAAGCCGTCGATGCAGTCGTCAGTCGTAGTGAGTAGGAGGACGCCATGAGCAGTAACGGCACCCTGTTCGAGATGCGCAACATCGTGAAGTCGTTCTCCGGTGTGCGCGCACTCGACGGCGTGAGCCTGGCAGTACAGCCAGGCGAATGCGTCGGTTTGTGCGGGGAGAACGGCGCCGGAAAATCCACCCTCATGAAGGTGCTGTCGGGGGTCTACCCCGTCGGCACCTTCGAGGGCGAGATCGAGTGGGAAGGCACACCGCTGCGCGCGCATTCCGTGCGCGACAGCGAGCGCGCAGGCATCGTCATCATCCATCAGGAACTGATGCTGGTGCAGCAGCTCTCCGTCACGGAGAACATCTTCCTCGGCAATGAGATCACCAAGCCGGGGGGCCGCATGGACTACGACGCCATGCACGCCAAGGCCGAACAGCTCCTCGCCCGCCTGCGCCTGACCGACGTGAACGTGGCCGCGCCCGTGAGCAATTACGGCAGCGGCCACCAACAGCTTTTCGAGATTGCCAAGGCGCTCGCCAAGAACGCACGCCTCTTGATCCTGGACGAACCGACATCGTCGCTGTCCGCCAAGGAAATCGAGGTGTTGCTGTCCATCATTGAAGACCTCAAGCGCAGCGGCGTGGCGTGCGTCTACATCTCGCACAAGCTGGATGAGGTCAAGCGCGTGTGCGACACGATCACCGTCATCCGCGACGGCAAGCACATCGGCACGCGCCCCGCTGCCGAGATGACCATCGACAACATCATCACGATGATGGTCGGCCGCGAGATGACCTCGCTCTTCCCCAAGGTAGAGCACACCGTGGGCGAAGTCGTGCTGGAAGCGCGCAATGTCACCTGCTGGGATGTCAGCAACCCGAATCGCAAGCGCGCCGACAACGTGAGCTTTGCCGTGCGCCGAGGAGAGATCCTCGGCATTGCCGGGCTGGTGGGTGCGGGGCGTACGGAGATGGTGTCCGCGCTGTTCGGCGCCTACGCCGGCCGCTCGTCCGCCGAGATCATCATGGAGGGCAAGCCCGTCAAGGTGAACTCACCTGCCGAGGCCATCGCCAACGGTATCTGCCTCGTCCCCGAAGACCGCAAGCGCCACGGCATCGTCCCGCTGATGGGCGTTGGCGCAAACATCACCCTCGCCACGCTCGCGCACTACACACACGGCGGGCGTGTAGACAAGGGCGCCGAACTCACCACAGTCGACCGCGAAATCAAGCGCCTGCGCATCAAGACCGCCAGCCCTGCGCTATCGATCGCCAGCTTATCGGGCGGCAACCAGCAGAAGGCCGTGGTGACGAAGATGGTGCTGGCCGCGCCGAAGGTGCTGATCCTCGACGAGCCCACACGCGGCGTCGATGTCGGCTCCAAGTACGACATCTACAAGATGATTGCCGACCTGGCCGCCAGCGGTGTGGCAATCATCATGGTCTCGTCTGAAATGCCGGAGATCCTGGGCATGAGTGACCGTGTCCTGGTCATGGGCGAAGGCCAGGTGCGCGGCGACTTTATCAATCAGGGCCTGACCCAGGAGCGCATCCTGGCTGCTGCAATCAACGCTGAACCCAGCCGCCAAGCGGCTTAGCTGTAGAGACTGCCATGTCGAACATCCTGCAATCCCAACTCGCCCGCCAGAACGGCGGCGCTGGCGGTCCGCGTCTGGACGGTCGCGCCATCCAACAACTGTTCGTGCGCTACAAGGTGCTGGCACTGCTGCTGGCGGTCGCGCTCATCTGGATCTTCTTCTACTTCCAGACCAACGGCACGTTCCTCAAGCCCAACAGCATCTCCAACCTGTTCCTACAGATGTCGGTGACGGGCATGCTGGCCTGCGGCATGGTCTTCGTCATCATCGCCGGGGAGATCGACCTGTCGGTCGGCTCGCTGCTCGGTTTGCTTGGCGGGCTGGTCGCTATCCTCACCGTCAATCTCGGGTGGAACACGTGGCTGGCAGTGGGTACGGTGCTCGTGGTGGGTGCGGCCATCGGCGCGTTCAATGGCTTCATCACCACCAAGCTTCGCGTACCCTCGTTCATCGTCGGGCTGGGCGGCATGCTGGCGTTCCGCGGCGTGCTGCAGTGGAGCACCGACAGCGTGACCATTGCGCCGGTGCCGGATGACCTCGTCAATATCGCGCAGAGCTTCGTGCCAGCATGGCTGGCGTGGTCGCTGGCGGCCGTCATCGTCGCCATGTCCGTTGTGCTGACGGTGCGCCGCCGCAGCGAGCGTGCCCGCCTGCAACTGGCGCCCTCGCCGGTGTGGGCAGACGGGCTGAAGCTGCTAGCCATCGCGGCGGCAGCGTTCGGTTTCGTCGCCGTGCTCAACCAGGCCAACGGCGTACCACTGCCGGTGCTGATCCTGTTAATCCTGCTGGCGGTGTTCTCGTACGTCGCCACGCAAACTGTGTTTGGCCGTCACGTCTACGCAGTGGGCGGCAACATGGAAGCCACACGTCTGTCCGGCGTCAACGTGAGCCGCGTCAAGCTGCTGGTGTTCGTGCTGATGGGCCTGATGTGTGCCTTTGCGGGCATCATCACCACGGCGCGCTCGGCAGCGGGTTCGCCTTCGGCCGGCGTTGGCGGCGAACTGGATGCCATCTCCGCCTGCTTCATCGGCGGCACGTCGATGCGCGGCGGCTCGGGCACGGTATACGGCGCGCTGATCGGCGCACTGGTCATGGCCAGCCTCGACAACGGCATGCAGCAGATGAACGTCGACGCCTCGTGGCAAATGATCGTCAAGGGCGTGGTGCTGGTGCTGGCCGTGTGGATCGACGTGCTGTCGGGTTCCAACCGTGGCTGACGGCAACTGACATCACCCTGCTCTCGGGCTCGGTCGAGCCCAATCCGATGACTTGAAAAGACACGGCGGCGCCCGATGGTGCTATGGCGCCGGCCGCCGGTCGCCCCTTCTTTCCTCATCCCGAACGGAATCCGACATCGTGGCTGACTACCAAAATCCCGCTCGCGTTCTTGTCACCGGCGTTGCCGGCAACCTGGGCCGCAAGGTCGTCGAGGCGCTCGCGTCCACCCCGTGGTGCACGTCCATCATTGGCGTCGATTGGGTGGAGCAGAACGTTGCGTTCTCTCCGCAGGCAACCGAGCGCTTCCGCTGGGTCGTCGCAGACCTCACACAAGCCGACGGCGCATGGGCTGAACTGCTCAACAACGTCGATGCAGTCATCCACCTGGCTGCCATCCACTCCACACCCGATGCGACGTGGGAACAGGCGCTGGCCTCCTACGGCATGACGCTGAACGTACTAGAAGCGGCTGCCACGCGTGGCGTACGGCGCTTCGTGTTTGCCTCGTCCAACCATGCGATGGGCGCATATAAGGATCAACCGCTGGCCGGCACCATTGGCCCCGGCCAACTCACCGCCGAGTTGGCTCCGGCGCCCGGCACACGCTGGAACAACGGCATCGAAGACGTCTACTCGCTCGCCTACGGCACATCCAAGGCGATGGGTGAGCAACTGTGCAAGGCAGTGGGCGCTGTATCGGCAGCCGCGGGCGGCAAGCTGTCGATCGTGTCACTGCGCATCGGCTGGGCCCTGCCAGATGAAAACGATCCGAACGATATCAACCACTCCGGCACCGCCGACACGCCCGTCCCCACCGAGTTACCCGACGACGCCAGTCGTATCGCGCTGCGCTGGTTCCGCAACATGTGGCTGTCGAATGACGACCTGCGCCGCCTCTTCCTCTGCGCCATCACGGCAGACCCGACAGACTGGCCGGCACCCGCCATCGTCGTCAACGGCGTGTCGAACAATAGGGGGATGGATTGGGGGCTGGAGTCCGGCCGCAAGCTGATCGGCTATGACCCGCAGGATGATTTGTACGCGTTGATCAAGGGCACGCGGTAACCCGTATGAAAAAAGCCCGGCATGGTAGCCGGGCTTTCGTTTGTCGACGCGGCCAGATCAGGCGGCGCGAACGGGCCGGAGATTGTCTTCGTGGTCGATCTCTTCTGCTTGTTCTGCATCGGCATCCGGCTTGCGCAGCTTGTCCAACAGCAGCACGATCACGCATGCCAGTGCAAACCCACCGATCAGCGACATCAGTGCCAGCAGCAAGGCACCCGGGCCAGAGCGGCCGCTCGGCAACGTGGGGCCCGACACGAATCGCGCTTCCGAAACGTGTTTAGTGCGCATCTGCTCGGCAACCAACATGATCTGGTTGTAGACCTCACGCGTCTTGTCGTCCTGGAGATTCCGACTCTTGAAGACGTCCTGACCGATCTTGACAAACTCAACCAACAAACCGTTGCCGGTCTGTACCTGTCGGCTGCGCTGATCGATCCGCTCATAGAACTCGTTGCGCAGCGCATTTTGCTCGGCGTCGCGCTCCAGCAAGCTCAGTTGCGACTTAAGGTTGGCAATCTCCGTCTCAATCCCGACTAGCTGCGCAACGGGAGACAGATAGCGCGACGAATCGTTGTCGTTGCCCGTAGAAAGCAATTGGCGCGCTTCCATCTTGGACGCTTCGGGATATTTGCTTGCAATAACCCGGGCCGCGTCGAGTCTGGCAGCCGCTTGGGCCAGGGCCAACCGCTTTTGGATGATCTGATTCTCGATCTGCTGCTTCTTCGCTTTGGTTTCACCCACCTTGGTGTCGATCACATCCCGCAGATCTTCATTCAGCATGGTGTCTTTGACGAAGTCACCCAACATCTGAACGCGAGCTTGCGCGTTCTCACGCGATTGATCCTTGAACGAAATCGAGAAACCCAAGATACCGACGGCTTCAAGCACACCCTTTGCGTCGGTGATAAAACGCAAATCGTCTTTGGATAACGGCAACACCGCCTGCAGATGCGCCTGCACAAAGCGCTCACTTAGCGCTCCAAGCAAATAGCGACCATTCACATCATCAAGCTTCTTGTTCGCTTCAAGGTAGCGACGCAGCGTCTCACCATCCCAGAAGGCCGCCTTTTGCGCGTTGTATTCCGCAAATTTACGCGGAGCGCGCAAAAAACCTTCACTGGAATATTGACGGCCGGCCCAGAAGGAAAGTGTAAAAAACAGCACGAAAAACCCTGCGGCAAGTAACACCACTTGCCGGCGCAATTCCCAGCAGCGCGACATCAGACCTTTCAAATCAAAACCCCAAAGGTCATCTTCCCGATGCGCTGCTGTATTGTCATTCTTCATCACTTCTTTCCGTCCTGAAAACTGCCAATCATTGATTGGCAAACAAATGCTCCCGAAATCACTTGTGATTACGCTTGTTTCCTCTTATTCACTCGGGGTTCACTTGTTTTGTTGGCTGGCATCCAAATCTGTCCCTCGCTATGGAGCCGCGAGGACATTACACCTTGGTGACTCGCTAAGCGAGTGGTGGAGGTCGACAGGATTCTCGATATTTTTGCGCGAAACCTCAAGGACTATGTCCGCCCTAGCCAAACAAAATACCAATAGATTAAGGCACGTTAACATAACTGCCTAAACAAGGCCCCCACCACCCTCCGATAGATGGGTTGACCAATCTGCCTCCACAGCCAATTCAGCCACTGCATTAGGTTTGCTTCAATCGCCAGACACCATCCCTGTGCCGCTTCCCCGCCCACGCGTCAACGCACCGGCGGGCAGGTCGACTCGCGAATCACCAGCTCATACTGCAGGTTCTCGTGCACCGAGTGCGGCTTCAAACCTGGCAGGTGCGGCCGATGGATGGCGATGAGCTGCTCGACGGCAGCATGCGCCATTGCCTGAATCGGTTGGCGCACCGTGGTCAGCGCCGGCCAGAGCTGGCGCGAGAGCGGCGTATCGTCGTAGCCGCAGATGGAGAGCTCTTCCGGTACCTTGATGCCGCGTGCCTGCGCCACACGCAGCACGCCAGCGGCCATGTCGTCGTTGCCGGCAAAGATAGCGGTGGGGCGCGGCTCGCATGACAGGAGCCGCTCGGCGCAAGCAACACCGGACTCAAACGAGTGCTGCCCCTGCTCTACCAAGCGCTCATCGACGGTGATACCTGCTTGCGCCATTGCATCGCGATAGCCAAATACACGCTGATATGCGGCACCGTGATCGGGGTCGCAAACCACGAAGCCGATGCGCCGATGGCCCAAGCCGATCAGATGCAATGTCATATCGCGTGCGGCGGCACGATCTTCGGTATTGACCGACAAGCCTTTGTGCTGGCGATCGGCAGGTGCCAAACGCACGTAGTCAACGCCGGCCTCATCCAGTGCATGGACCAACGACGCCACGTCAGACACCGGCGGCGTCAGGATCAGACCGGCCAGCGCGCGCTGGCGCACGCTCAGAATGATCTGCTCGGCGAGGTTCGGATCGCGGTAGTTACAGGGCGTGAGCAGCAGGCTGTAGTCAAGCGCCTGGCAGGCTTCGAGCGCGCCGTGCTGGATGTTGACGATGTAGTTGTCGGAGGGGTTGTCATAGACCAGCGCGATGATGTCGGCGCGCTTGCTGGCCAGGCGGCGGGCGGCGGGATTGGGCCGGTAGTCGAGCGCCTGCATCGCCTCGACCACCTTGGCGCGCGTCTTCTCGCTGATGTTGGGCTCGTGGTTCAGCACGCGCGAAACGGTCTTGATCGACACGCCCGCGTGCGCGGCAACATCATCGACGGTGACGGCTCCGGCGCTCCGTTTCATGGTCTGGCGAGTGGGGTTCTAGAACACTGAACGGGTGCGATAAACGCACCCGTCATGGGTTCAATTCTACCGCCAACCATTGCGCGGCGAGACCGAATTCAACGTGTACTCAAGCCCGAGCGTCCAATCGGCAGGCGGACGATACCCTGCGCCAGACTCACGCCCAGCAGCACAAGCCCGCCACCGATCCAGTGATAGCCGTGCACGGTCTCGCCCAGCATCACCGCCGCCATGGCTGCGGTAAAGACGGGCATCAGGTTCATCAAGATCGCCGTACGCTCAGCGCCGATCCGCTTCAAGCCCAGCATCCACAAGTACGACGCAACGATCGACGAAGCAATGCCCGCAAAGACCACGAGCCCGATGCCCTGGCGCGGAATCGCCAGACTCTGCGCAGTGAAGGCCAGCGGCACCAGAAACACGACGGCAATCAGCACTTGAACATACAGATTGAGCCATTGCCCAAACGGTAGCGCCCAGCGTCGGTAAAGAATGTTGTACAGCGCGTACGACGTCGCACCGATGAGGATCAGCACGTCGCCGCGGTTGACGCCGCCGTCGAGGAACGTAGCCGGATGCCCGCGGCCAAGCAAATACAGCACGCCCAGCAGCGACACCACAACGCCGGTCACCGCCTGCACACCCACCGGCTTGCGAAACACCACCAGATTGAGGATGAGCCCCAGCATCGGGATCAACGCACCGATCACGCCCATGTTGGTGGCACTCGTGCTGTGCGCGGCGTAGTAGGCCAGGCACTGGTACATCACCATGCCCAGCAGGGCCAGCACGGCAAAACGCGGCAGCTGCGCCGCCACGTCCGCACGCTGGCGCCACAGCGGCCGCACGCTGAACGGCGTCAGCACGCATGCCGCCAGCAACCAGCGGTAGAGCGAGATGGCCGCCGGGTCCAGCACGCCGGCTGCAGCCTTCGAAACGATGGTGTTGGCGGCCCAGATCAACACCGCCAGCAGGGGATACAGCACAGGCACGATGGCCTCCGTTATCAGACGATGGCCGAAGTGTAGCGATGTCTGATTCGAAACATATAATGCAAATCAGACAATCTGACGCATCGAAAGCGACAAAGCGCGACAACATGTACACCGCCTCTGCCTACCGCGAAGCCGATTTGCGCGTGCCGAAGGGCGCGCCGTTCTACTTCCGCTACAACCACTTCGAGCCGGAAACCGCCGTCGAGCCGCATACCCACCCCTGGGGCCAGCTCTGCCGCATCAGCCTCGGCCTGATGGAGGCGACCGTAGAAACACACAAGCTGACGGCGCCTGCGGAATACCTGATCTGGGTGCCTGCCAACGCGCCGCATTCCGCGTCGATCCGGCAGGCGACGGATTTCATCTCGGTGTACGTGGCTGAGTCCCTTGCCGAGCGCCTGCCCGCGACGGGCTGCCTGATTGCACAAACACCGCTGGTGCGCGCGCTATTCGAAGACTTTGCCGCACGCCGCGTATCGGTCATGCAGGACGCATGGGATTTGCGCCAGTTCGAGTTGATGATCGAATTGCTCGCGCGCGCCGAGCACACCGATAGCTACCTGCCCGACAGCCAGGACCGCCAGCTCGAACCCATCCTCCAGGCGATCCGGCTGGACCCCGCCGACAACACCACGCTGCAAGCCTGGGCAGAACGCGTGCACAGCACCGAGCGCACGCTCGCTCGCCGCTTTCAGACCGAACTCGGCATGAGCTTCGTGCAATGGCGCAACCGCGTGCGCTTGCTGCGTGCGCTGGTGTGGCTGAAGGAAGATCGCTCGGTGCAGGACATTGCCCTGGCGCTCGGTTACGGAACGCCCTCGGCGTTTATCGCGATGTTCCGCAAGCAGGTCGGGTTCTCGCCGGAGCGTTACCGGCGGCAGATGTGCGGCGAGACTGAGCGCCCCACCGCATAGCAACGACCGCACAATGGCACTTCGACCGCTCTGAGGAAAACACGTGCAAACCCATACAGCACGTCCGCATCCTGCACTACGCCCCTACATTGACCGCTACTGGAGCTGGGAAGCCACACGTGGCGAAATCGTTGCCCTGCCGCGCCTGCTGCCTGGCACCGGTGCAGAATTGTTTCTCCACCACGGTCAGCCCTTCCACCATGAAGATGGTGCCGCGCTGCCTGCGGCCCACATGTTGTGCGTGCGGCTTCAACCCTACGCGCTGGCACCGGCCCAAGGCATCGGTTTCACAGCGATACGGATTCGCGCGGGCCGATGGGGTGCGTTGGCGCGCGAATCCATCAGCCGGTTGCTGGACGCACAGGCGCCGATCGATGCTCTGTGGGGCCGTGAAGTGCTCGACTGGCACGAGCAGGTGGCGCAGGCCCACGATTTCTCGCAACGCGTTGCATTGATCGACGCCTTCCTGCTGGCACGACTGGCACCGGCACATGCTGACGCTCACGTGTCTGCTGCGGTTGCGCGCCTCTACGCTGCGCCGCATGACACAACCATCGATGGGCTGGCAGCGCAGTTGCATCTGGGCCGGCGTCAGTTGGAGCGCCGCTTCCTGGCTGCCGAAGGCGTGTCGCCCGTCGCGTTCCGACGACTGGCGCGCTTCCAGCGCACCGTGCGCGCCTTGCATCTGGAACCCCAGTCACCGTTGCTCGACACGGCACTTTTGCACGGTTACTTCGACCAGCCTCAATTCAACCGCGAGTTCCGACGACTCACTGGACAATCGCCATCACGCTACCGGCAGGACACCCAAACGAAGACGCATTTCTACAAGACCTCGCTCGCCTGACAAGGAAAGATGGCATCCCGTCTTCCTTGTTCAGAGGTCAAACATGTATCTGCTGATTGTTCGACTGCAGGCCCGGCTGGAAACCGTTGATATGCTCCAGCAACAGCTTTCAACGCTGGTGGCATCGGCGCGCGAAGAGCCTGGCACATTGGCGTATTCCTTCTATCGTGCGCATGACGAGCCGAACGTTTTCCTGCTGCATGAGGTGTATCGAGATCAGGCCGCGTGGGAAACGCATATGACGTACGAGCCTGTGCGACGTGCGCTGGCAACGTTCGACACGCTGCTGGCAGCATCACCGGATGTGACCCGCGGTGAGTTGGTGGAAGCGCATGGATTGGCGTTGGCCGCGACCGCGTAGCCGCCCGCGCCAACTGAAAACAATTGTGGGAATCCGCGCCACATCTACGTTTCCGGGCAGCGACATCCCTTAGAATCAAGCGCGTTGCAGATTTGGAAGCCCCCCCATGCGCACACCTTGGTTCGCATCCGCCCGAATGCTGGGCTGTGCCCTCGCCCTGAGCGTACCGGTACTCAGCGGCTGCAGTTCTTTCATGTCGGAAGGTACGACGGCCGCAGCCGGTATTGGTGGCGCGGCCCTCGCCGCCAAGGTGACCGACAACGCCGCAGTGGCCACCGGTATCGGCTTGGGCGTGCAAGCCGGCGCCCGCGCGGCGCTGCAGCACAGCCAGCGCGTCGTGCATACCGAGACACAGGATCAGATTGCCCAGATAGCAGGCGCGCTGCCCGACAACACCGTCGGCAACTGGCAAGTCAAACACCGCATTCCCCTTGAACCCGATGAACGCGGGCGCGTTGTCGTCACCCGTGCGATCAACGGGCCGCTGGTCAACTGCAAGGAAATTCTCTTCACCGTGGACAGCGAGGCCACGCAGGTCGACTTCTTCATCGCGTCAATCTGCAACGACGGCAAGCAGTGGAAATGGGCCACCGCCGAACCGGCCACCGCGCGTTGGGGTTCGCTGCAATGAGGGCGTTGCGCTGGCTTCTGCTGGGCTGCGCTGGTCTTGTTGCCGGATGCTCCTCGGTCGGGCCGCTGACCGGCGCGGCGGCAGGTGTGGCCAGCGGTGCGGTAACGGCCAATCCGGCGGTGGCCTATGGCGTGGCCGTCACGGTCAATGCTGCCACCGATGCGTCAATCAAATACGCCACGCGCAAATGGGCAGCCAGCGAGCAAGACGCGCTGGCTACGGCAGTGGGCCGACTGAGTGACGGCGCCCCTTCGCTCAACTGGTCGTTGGAACGCCTGATGGGCATCACCAAGGCACACGGTCAGGTGGTACTGGTACGCACCTTCACCACGCCGCTGGCAACATGCCGCGAGGCCATCCTCACCGTGCAGGACGGCGATGCCCCCAAGGTTGCTCCCGGCTACACCATCTACGCCTGCCAGAACGGCAACACCTGGCAATGGGCCAATGCGGAGCCCGCCGTGCCGCGCTGGGGCAATCTGCAGTAATTACTGCGGAGCCTTGGCAGCCAGACGCGTCACGGCGTCCTGCAGAAACCGCTTGCTTGCTTCGATGATGATCCGCTGCATGCCCTCGTCCGGCATGGCCCGGGCGATATGGATGGCGCCCACCAGTTGCGCAATCATCGCCCACGCCGCATCGTCATCGCCCAAACGCTGCGCGAGAACCGCGTGGCCCTTGCGCATCTCTTCCTGATAGAGCGCGCGCACGGCGCTGTCTGCACGTGCGATCTCCGCCGCCAAACCAGGCACTGCACAGCCCGCCTCGGGATGTTTTACGTGGGCGAGATTCAGGTAGCGGTCCAGTTCAAAGCGCAGCCAGTCTTGCGCCGTATCGTGCGGGTTGCCAGCCCACATCTCGCGGCTGGCGGCCAGTTCGGCCTCGATCAGCGCCTTGAGCCACTCCGACTTGGAACCAAAGTGGCTGTAGAACGCGCCACTGGTCATGCCGGCAGCCTGTGCAAGGGCATCCACGCCCGTTGCCGCGAAACCACTGATCTTGACCTTGCGGGCGGTTGCCCTGAGCAGCTCCTTGCGCTTTTCTTCTTTGTGACCCGGCTGGTATCGCATCTTCACCTCCGCACTTCGACTCGCTTGACACTATGCAACCAGTAGCATAACGTTTGTTATGGTAACGACCGTTATTTTATAAACGAGGTGGATATGGAGACAAGCAACAAGCAGGCGGCACTCGTCATCGGTGCAGGAGACGCCACAGGCGGCGCCATCGCCAAACGCTTTGCGCGTGAGGGCCTGGTCGCCTGCGTCACGCGCCGCTCGGCCGACAAGCTGCAACCGCTGGTCGAAGCGATCCGCGCCGAAGGCGGCCAGGCACTCGGCTTTGCGTCGGATGCGCGCAAGGAGGAAGACGTCATCAAGCTCGTGGACGACATCGAGCGCGACGTTGGCCCCATTGAGGTGATGGTCTTCAACATTGGCGCCAACGTGCCTAGCAGCATCCTGGAAGAGACCGCCCGCAAGTACTTCAAGATCTGGGAGATGGCGTGCTTCTCCGGTTTCCTGGCCGGGCGCGAGGTGGCCAAGCGCATGGTCACGCGCGGGCGCGGCACGATCCTCTTTACCGGTGCAACGGCGGGGATGCGCGGATCGGCCAACTTTGCGGCATTCGCGGGCGCCAAGCATGCGCTGCGGGCGCTGGCGCAAAGCATGGCGCGCGAGCTGGGCCCGAAGGGCATCCACGTGGCGCATGTGGTGGTGGATGGCGCCATCGATACCGAATTCATCCGCGAGAATTTTCCCGAGCGCTACGCTCTGAAAAGCCAGGACGGCATCCTCAACCCCGAGCACATCGCCGAGAACTACTGGTACCTGCACACGCAACCGCGCGACGCCTGGACGCATGAACTGGATCTGCGCCCGTGGATCGAGCGCTGGTAAGTCGCCCGCTTCCCAACGTCATGCACACCATCACAACACCAGGAGACACGCATGAAGCAGGTTGAATTCTTCTTCGACGTGGGCAGTCCGTACAGCTACCTCGCATATCACCAACTGCCGAAGATTGCGCAAGCCAAAGGCGCGGAGATCGTCTGGCGGCCGATGCTGCTGGGCGGCGTATTCCAGGCCACGGGCAACAGCAGCCCGGCAACCATTCCCTCCAAGGGCCGATACTCCAACGTCGATCTGGAGCGCTGGGCGAAATACTTTGGCGTGCCGATCCAGCAGAATCCGCACTTCCCGATCAACACGCTGCAACTGATGCGCGGTGCCGTGGGGATGCAACTGCGCAGCGATGCCGAGTTCCACAACTACCTCGGCGCCATTTTCAGCGCCATGTTCGAACACCCGCGCAACCTGGGTGACCTGAATGCGCTGGCGGCTGTACTGGAGGCCGCCGGTATCTCTCCCGCGCTGATGATGGCGCTGGTGCAGGACGACCACGTCAAGCAGACGCTGCGCAAAACCACCGAGGAAGCCGTGGCGCGTGGCGTGTTCGGCGCGCCCACGTTCTTTGTCGACAACGACATGTTCTGGGGACAGGACCGCCTGCATTTTGTCGAACAGGCGTTGTCCTGACGCCCACATGCGCCGGTGATGGTGTGCCGGCGCATGCCCATATCGCCCTACCTTACGACGCAACACCGCACCGCCTTGCCTCATTCAATGCGAATCATTATCATTTGCGTTCTTGATTCCATTGAACTCTGCCATGCACGGTGTTGCCCTCCTGCTCGGGTTGCTGGCTGCAGGCTGCCTGTACGCAGCCTCGCCTAACCAGGTGCTGCTGGCGCCGGGTTCGCTTGCGCGCGGCCGTGTGCTCTGCGGCGCCGCGCTGGCGATGGCAGCGATTGCCGTGGTGCTGTGGAACGACGTGCTCGGCTGGGCCGGTGCCGCCATCGGCGTGGTGCTGGTGGTGGCGGGCGGACTCTCGCTGTGGCCGCTGGCGGGCGCGTGGGTGCAGCAACGCCGCCATGCTGCGGAGGCACGGCCATGAACGGCATGGGCACCAAATGGCTGGCGGGCACGGTGCTCGGCCTGCCCCTGTCGATTGCACTGTGCACGCTGGCGATCCTGTGGCTACCCGGTGACTGGGAAAGCGGCCTCATCGGCGCGCTGCTCGTCTGCCTGCCGCTGTGGGCGGTGTTGATCAGCGTGAGCGTGCTGTTTTCGACAAGCGCCCGCGCATGGGCTGCGTTCGGCACCGCCAATCTCCTGTCCTTTGGCGTGCTGTGGCTGCCGCGCCTGCTGCATACCTGACCATGAAATCCGCCACCCTTCGTCTGTATCAGACGCTGCATACCTGGGTCGGCCTGATGGCCGGCTGGGCACTGTTCATCGCCTTCTTTGCCGGCGCGCTCACGGTCTTTCATGAAGAGCTGCATGCGTGGCAAAACCCATTGCGTGCCGAACACGCTGCCATTGCCACAACACCGGCGGATGTCGACCACTTCGTGAACACACTGGTGCGCACGCACCCGGCTGCGGCCGCCAGCGCGTACGTCATCCTCCCCAATGAGGGCGAGCCCGACTTCTCGGCCTATTGGCAGAACAGCAAGGGCGATTGGCTGACGACCACCGGCAGCAGGCTCGCCGCCGGCAAGACCACACCGAAAGACCTGTCGCTCGAACCCTCCAAGGGGGAACTGGCCAACTTCCTGAACCGGCTGCACTACTCGCTGGGGCTGGAAGACATGGGCATGTACTTCATGGGGGTGATCTCGGTGCTGTACGGCGTGGCGCTCATCTCAGGGGTACTGCTGCACCTGCCGCGCCTGAAGAAAGACCTGCTGGCCGTGCGCCCCGGGCGCAACCTCAAGCGTTTCTGGATGGACGTGCACAACGTGCTCGGCCTGTTCAGCCTGCCGTTCCACCTGATCTTTGCGATGACCGCGCCGGTGCTGTGCCTGAGCGTGGTGCTGA
Source organism: Ralstonia flaminis (assembly GCF_958415495.1). Lineage (NCBI taxonomy): Bacteria > Pseudomonadati > Pseudomonadota > Betaproteobacteria > Burkholderiales > Burkholderiaceae > Ralstonia > Ralstonia flaminis. Next base: position 304,573 of record NZ_CATZLL010000002.1, read on the forward strand.
TGACGGTATTCAACAGCGTGGCGCTCAACGGCAAGCTGTTTGATGCCGTGCCGCGGGTCACCACTGCGGCTGGCACGGTGGTCGCCGCCAACCACTCGGCATCAATGCTGCCGGCGGAAGCACTGCTCGCCCGCGCACGTGAAACGGCCGGAACCAGCTTCACCGTCAAGTCGATCCACTACCAGCACATCGGCGATGCCAACGCCGTGGCGGAAGTACGCGGCAGCAGCGCACGTGCGGTGGGTGACTACGGCTCTGTCGCCATCCATGCCGCCGCCGGCCAGCCCAACAGCGGCCAGCTCGTCGGCAACCAGACGCCCGATGCACGCGACACCAACCACGGCATCTTCAGCATCGTCTATGGCCTGCACTTCGGCACCTATGGCGACATCGTCCTGCGCCTGGCGTACCTGGTGATGGGCATTGCCGGCGCATTCGTCTTTTATTCGGGCAACCTGCTGTGGATCGAATCGCGCCGCAAGCAGCGCAACAACGACCAGCCACGCGTGCACCAGCTGCTGGCGCGTGCCACGGTGGGCGTATGCATTGGCTGCTGCGTGGGTGTGATGGCGATGTTTCCGGCGGCGCTGCTGTGGCCGGAGCGCTCAACGGGCGTGACGTACTACACCGTGTTCTTCGCGGCGATTGCGTGGGCGCTGGCACGACCACCCGCGCGCGGTGCGGTGGAACTGCTGAGCGCCGCAGCCATTGCGGCGGTGCTGGTGCCCATCACCAATGCCGCGGTGACGGGCGACCACCTGCTGCGCACGATCGCGCACGGCGAGTGGAACGTAGCTGGCTTTGACCTGGGCGCGCTGGTGCTTGCATGCGGCTTTGTCGCCCTTGCACGTGCCACGCTGCGCCGGGCGCGCCAGGGTACGCCTGATTCTGTCTGGGCGATGCCGGCACGCAAGGTAGACGCCAGAAACACGCCTGCCGCACGCGCCGGCAACGGCCTGCATCCGAGCGTGGCCAAAGAGCCCTAACGCCAGGCTCACCTCAAAAAAACAAAACCACCCGCACGTTCCCGCGCCTGCCGTTCAACGGCATGCGTGGGCACGTGCAGCCCTTTTTCAATGACATCGCTGTTCAGGGGAGCACCACATGCCAGCCGCCGTTTCACGCCGATCCACCCTTCGCCGCCGCACGCGCGCAGCACGTCCACGCGTCACGCCACTGGCGCGGCAACTCGCGTGGATGCTCGCGGCCATGGGCGCGGGTGCACCCGCCTGGGCCCAGGAGACCTCGGCCCAAGTCGACCTGCCCGCTACACAGGTCTCCGCCGGCAAAGCGGCTGCGTACGGTGCCAAGCAGGCCAGCACCGGTGCCCTGGGTGACAAGCCTCTGCTCGACACGCCGTTCTCCATCAACGTCGTCACGCAGGAGCTGATTCAGAACCGCCAGGCGCAGACGATTGGCGAGGTGTTCAAGGGCGATCCGTCAGTGACCGCCAACAACGACGGCTACATTGGCGAGGCATCGAACATCACCATCCGCGGTCTGCAGCTCGACTTGCTGGAGGGCTACAAGATCGACGGCATGGCTGTGCCCAACTGGGGCAGCGATGTACCGCTGGAGCACTTCGAGCGCGTGGAGCTGCTCAAGGGCCTGTCGGGTTTCATGTACGGCTTCGGCACACCAGGCGGCATTGCCAACTTCGTCACCAAGCGCCCGACCAACACCTTTGGTGGCAGCGCCACGTTCGGCTATACCAGCGGCGGCACGCTCAAGGAGTCGATCGACCTGGGCGGGCGCTTCGGCCCCACCAAGGCACTGGGCGCACGGCTTGGCGTAGTGCATGAAGAAGGCGATACCTTTGTCGACGGCGGTCATATCAAGCGCGATTCCGCATCACTCGCGCTCGATGCGCGCATCACGCCCGATCTGCAATGGTCGTTCGATGGCCTGTACATGCAGCGCAACGTGCAGGGCGCGTATTACGGCATCATCCCGGGACAGGACTTTGGCGTGCCGGTAAGCGAGCTCGTGCGCACGCCGCGCGCCATCGACGGCAGCCAGCGCGTGGCCTCGCGCGGCTCGTACTACGAGACCGAGATCAAGACCGTTGGCACCGAGCTGAACTGGGCAGCCGCGCCCGACTGGAACGTGCGCGCGTCATACCGCTACACGCAGCAGAACCGCGGCAACGCCGACAGCGCCATCCAACTGACCGATAACGCCGGCACCTTCAGCGAGCTGCAATACAGCTCGTACCAGCGCTATGCATACAGCCAAGCACAGGTGATGGCCAACGGCCGCGTACGCACGGGTTCAATCGAGCATGAACTGGTGTTCGGCACATCGTGGCAAAGCCTAACGCAAGCCAACACCGGCTTCGCCTCCACCATCCTCGGCACGGGCAACTTGTACAACCCGTCGGCGTTTGTGTCGTCCGGTGCGCAGTTGATGCAGGTGCCGTCATCGGAGGGCATGTACCGCACATCGAAGATCGATCAGACCTCGGTCTTCGCCAGCGATACGGTCAAGTTCAACGAACAGTGGTCGGTGTTGGGCGGCCTGCGCTACACGCGCTTCAACCAGACCGGCTACGCCCCGAACGGCGACGTATCTGCCAAGTACGACCGCGAGCCGATCACGCCCACGCTGGCGCTGATGTTCAAACCCATGCAGCCGATGACGCTGTATGCGAGCTATGTCGAATCGCTCGAAGCCGGCGCCAGCGCACCCATCACGGCGCTCAACGCAGGCACCGTGTTCGGCCCCCTCAAGAGCAAGCAGGTTGAGGTGGGTGCCAAGGCGGAGGTGCATGACTGGACCTTGGGTGCGGCGCTGTTCCAAGTGCAGCGCGGCCTTGCCTATCTGCGCCCGGACAACGTGTACACGCAAGACGGCATGACGCGCTACCGCGGCCTGGAGCTGAGCGCACGCGGCAAGATCGCGCGGGACTGGACAGTGCTTGGCGGGCTGCTGCTCATGAACTCCGAGAACACTGAGTCCGATGCGTCCGTGCTTGGCAAGCGCGCCTACGGATCGCCGCGGTACAAGGCGACGGCGTATGTGGAATACGCGGTGCCGGCCATGCCCGGGCTGGTGCTGTCGGCCGGTGGCCAGTACATCGGCAACGCGGCGCTGGAGGCCAACAACAGCAATATCGTGCCGGGGTACCACACGTTTGATGTGGGTGCGCGCTACAGCACCAAAGTGGGCGGCAAGCCCGTCACGCTCCGCTTCAACATCGACAACCTGACCAACGAGAAATACTGGCTGCCGAGCTGGGGGTTCATCCTCGCGCAAGGGGCGCCACGGACCATCCGGGCCAGTGCAACGGTTTATTTCTGATTCGACATCAAGGTGACGGACGAAACCAGCACCAAAGCGGAGAAGGCGCAGTACATCGCCGAGGCGCGAGGCTTTTGCAGCACGGCTCGGCAATCTGCACGAGGCGTCCTATATCTATGTACAGGACGTCCGCGCTGCGGTTTATGACTATCGCGGCAAAACGCAGGAGTACCGCTTCCAGCACGCGTGATAGGCGCAATGTGCTGGCTGCGCCCCTCTGCTCACAGAACAATCGGTGTGATCATGAACCGCATGAGTGCTTTTTTTTGCGGCCAGTTGGCTGGCCGCCGCATTGCTGTATTTCGGCCAACACTCGCTGCCGCTTACGGCACTGGCGGGCATCGTATTGCTGGCCGGCTTCGATCTGCTGCGTCCGTGAAGGGTGCAAGCGTGCGTCTACGCCGGGCCGCCTCGCTGCTGCGCCCGGTAACGCAGTGGGCTACTGCCGTAGCCCACTGCAAACGCACGGCTTAGCGCACTGACGCTGCCAAAGCCGCATTCATCCGCAATGTGTTCCAGCGGTTGCCTGCCGGTGCGCAACAGGAACGCCACCAACTCCAGCCTTAACGCCGCCACGTAGCGCCGCAGGTTGCTGCCGGTGGCGGCGGCAAAACGGCGTGTCAGCGTCCGCTCACTCATCGCCGCCTGGGCGGCCAGTTCCGCCAGTGGGGGTGGTGCTGCCAACTCCCGCTCCACAATCTCTTGAATAGCCAGCACGGCCGCATCGCCATGGCGCTTGAACTGCGCCGTCCACACGGCCATGTGCTCGTATGACGGCAGCGACTGTGTGAGCGCCGTGCGCAGCATGCGCCGCGATGCACCCGCGCCTCGGCAGTGGTCGATCACATAGGCACAGGCATCCACAGCCGGGTTGATACCGCTCACCGTGATAAGGCGGCCATCCACTACCAGCGGCTTGTCCGGCGTGTAATGCACCTCTGGAAAGTAGCGCGCGAACCACGTGCGCTCGCTCGCCAGCCCCGTCGCGCGGCGCCCGTCGAGCAAGCCTGCCTTGGCGAACAACGGCGCAGCGTTCAGGCCCACCACCAGCGCGCCGGCGTCGTACTGCGCGCGCAGCCAATCGGCAAACAACGGCTCCTCACCCTCCAACGTCGGTCCGGGCGCGAACTGGCCAGGCACGATCACTACGTCGTGCAGGCCGGCCGTGCGCAACGCGCCACTCGCCGGCACCGCCATGTCGGCAAAGCTGATGGCCGGTTGTCCATCGGCCGACAGCAGATCGATCTCGAACAGGCGACTGCCCTTCACGTCCACGCTGCGCGCCTGCATAGTGCCGGCCACCAGCAGCATCTCCTGCGTGAGAAACACATAGCCCGCGAACAGGCGCGGCGGCAACGGGATGGCGATGCGGGCGCGCTCTGGGCGCTCCAGTCGCCGGAGGCGTTTGGAGGTGGTTTTCGGCTGGCGCTTCATATCAATAACGTGGCTATCCAGATCAACCGAAATTGTGCGGGTCTTGCTGAAATACGGCAACCATCTGCCCCACCTCCGGAGCCGTCATGATTGCCCGCACGCTGTTCGATGCCGAACACGACACCTTTCGCGAATCCGTCCGCCGCTTCATCGAGGCAGAAGTCCTGCCCCACCACGAGCGCTGGGAAGAGCAAGGCTACGTCGATCGCGCCATCTGGGAACAGGCCGCTGCCGCCGGCTACCACTGCGCCAGCATGCCCGAGGCCTACGGCGGCGCCGGGGCCGACATCCGCTACAGCACGGTGCTGATGGAGGAGATCGCCCGCGCAGGCGCCACGGGCCTGGGCTTTGGCTTGCACTCGGAAATCGTCGCACCCTACCTGCTGCACTACGGCAGCGAGTCGCTCAAGCAGCACTATCTGCCCAAGCTGGCGAGTGCGGAGATGATCGGCGCGATTGCCATGACCGAGCCTGGCGCCGGTTCCGACTTGCAGGGCGTGCGCACCACCGCGACACGCAGCAGCGATGGTGATCACTACGTGCTCAACGGCTCGAAGATCTTCATCACCAACGGCTGGCATGCCGACATGGTGATCGTCGTGGCGCGCACCACGCCCGAAGGCGGCGCCAAGGGTACGAGCCTGTTCGTGGTGGATACGTCCATGGCCGGCTTCAGCAAGGGCAAGCGCCTGAAGAAGGTCGGCATGAAGGCGCAGGACACCGCCGAGCTGTTCTTCGACAACGTGCACGTGCCCGCCGCCAACCTGCTGGGCGAGGAACATCGCGGCTTTGCGTACCTGATGCAGGAGTTGCCGTGGGAGCGCCTGCAGATCGCCATCGGCGCGATCGCGTCCGCAGAGGGCGCACTCGACTGGACGCTGCGCTACGTGCGCGAGCGCCAGGCCTTCGGAAAATCCATCCTCGATTTCCAGACCGCACGCCACGCGCTGGCCGAGCTGAAGACCGAGGTGCAGATCGGCCGCGTGTTTGTGGACCAATGCATTGCGTTGAAGCTGGCCGGCAAGCTCGATGCCGCCACCGCATCGATGGCCAAGTACTGGACCACCGACCTGCAGTTCAAGGTGATGGACCGCTGCGTGCAGCTGCACGGTGGTTACGGCTACATGTGGGAATACCCCATCGCACGTGCGTGGGCCGATTCGCGCGTGCAGCAGATCTACGGCGGCACCAACGAGATCATGAAAGAGCTGATCGCCCGCACCCTTTGACGAATACGACACCAAGGATCGAACGCAATGGAAGCCTATATCTACGACGCCGTACGCACGCCGCGCGGCAAGGGGAAAAAGGATGGCAGCCTGCATGGCGTGACGCCGCTGCGCCTGGCCGCGACCGCGCTGCGCGCCATCCGTGATCGCAATCAACTCGACACCTCGCTGGTGGACGACGTGGTGCTTGGCTGTGTGGAACCCGTGGGCGAACAAGGCGCCTGCATCGGCCGCGTGGCGGTGCTCGCCGCCGGTTATGCCGAGACGACGGCCGGCGTGCAGATCAACCGCTTCTGCGCTTCCGGCCTGGAGGCCTGCAACATGGCCGCCGCACAGGTAATGGCCGGGCAGAGCGACTTCGCCATCGGCGGCGGTGTGGAGAGCATGTCGCGCGTGCCGATGGGCGCGAGCGGCGGTGCATGGCCGGTCGACCCGGCAGCGGCCATCCCGCTGTACTTCGTGCCGCAGGGCGTGTCGGCCGACACCATCGCCACCCAGTCTGGCTACAGCCGCCGCGATGTCGATGCCTACGCCGCCGAGAGCCACCGTCGCGCGCACGCTGCTGCCACGGCAGGCCGGTTCACCGGCGCCATCGTGCCGGTGCGCGACCAGAACGGCCTGACCATCCTCGAACGCGACGAGATGATTCGCCCGCAGACCACCGTGGACACACTCGCGCAACTCAAACCGTCATTTGCCGAACTCGGCGAGCAACACGGCTTCGATGCTGTGATCCGCCAGCGCTATCCGGAGCTGGAACGCATTAATCACGTGCACCACGCCGGCAACAGCTCGGGCATCGTCGATGGCGCGGCAGCCGTGTTGATCGGCAGCCGCGAAGCCGGCCAGCGTGCGGGCCTCAAGCCGCGCGCACGCATCCGCAGCTTTGCCAGCATCGGCTCCGAGCCGTCGATCATGCTGACGGGCCCCTCCTACGCCGCCGAGAAAGCGCTCAAGCGCGCAGGCATGTCTGCGTCGGACATCGACCTGTATGAACTGAACGAAGCGTTCGCCTCCGTGGTGCTGCGCTTCATGGAGGTCATGGCCGTACCGCACGAGCGCATCAACGTCAACGGCGGCGCCATCGCGATGGGCCATCCGCTGGGCGCCACGGGCGCCATGATCCTCGGCACGCTGCTCGACGAGCTGGAACGCCGCGGCGCCAGCACGGGCCTGGCCACGCTGTGCGTGGGTGCGGGCATGGGCACCGCCACCATCATCGAACGCATCTGAACGGGAGCCGACATGATCGACATCACCATCGACGCCGACGGCATCGCCACGCTCTCGTGGAATCAGCCGGGCCGCACACAGAACGTACTCAACGGCGAGACCTGCGCCGCCTTCTTCGCCGCTATCGACCAGGTGATTACGGATGCCAACGTCAAGGGCATCCTCATCACCTCCGCCAAGCCGGACTTCATTGCCGGCGGCGATCTCGAATGGCTGCAGGCCAGCGACGACGCAGCCACCCTGTTCGATCGCACGTGCGAACTGCACCGCGCGCTGCGCAAGCTGGAAACCTGCGGCAAACCCGTGGCGGCGGCGCTGCCTGGCTCTACGCTGGGCGGTGGGCTGGAGATTGCACTCGCCTGCCACTACCGCGTGGCCGCAGATAACGCGCGCGCACGCTTCGGTCTGCCGGAAGTCACGCTGGGTCTGCTACCAGGAGGCGGTGGTACGCAACGCTTGCCGCGCCTGATTGGCGTGCAGAAAGCGCTACCGATGCTGCTTGAAGGCAAACGCATCAAGGCTGCTGATGCGCTCAAGCTCGGCATCATCGATGCGGTGGTCAATGCCGGTGAGGAAGCCGGCGCCGCACGCGCGTGGCTGCTTGGCGAAGGTCAGACCCATACGCAGCAACCGTGGGACATCAAAGGCTACAAGGTGCCCGGTGGCGGCATTTCCGGCCCCGCCGTGCTGCAGATCTTTACGGCGGCCAACGCCATGCTGCGGCAGAAGACCTACGGCAACTATCCGGCGGCGGCCAGCATCCTGTCGTGCGTGTACGAAGGGCTCATCACCGATCTGGATACTGGCCTGAAGACCGAGGCACGCTACTTCGTGCAGGCCGTGCTGTCGCCCGAGGCCCGCGCGATGATCCGTACCCTTTTCTTCAGCCTGAACGCTGCCAACAAACTGGCCGCACGCCCCGCCGATGTGCCGGTGCGCCGCTACGCGAAGGTGGGCGTGCTGGGCGCTGGCATGATGGGTGCCGGCATTGCGTACGTCACGGCCAAGGCGGGTCTGCCGGTCGTGCTGCTCGACAGCACGCAGGAAGCCGCCGAACGCGGCAAGGACTACTCGCGCAAGCTGGTCGAGAAACAGGTACAGCGCGGCCGTCTGCACGCCGAACAGGCTGAGGCACTGCTCGCGCGCATCAAGCCCACTACGCGCTATGCCGACCTGGACGGCGCCGAACTCGTCATCGAAGCCGTGTTCGAGCAGCGCGACGTCAAGGCCGATGTCACGCGCCAGGCCGAGGCCGTGCTGTCGCCGGATGCCATTTTTGCGTCCAACACATCCACGCTGCCGATTACGGGGCTGGCAGAAGCCAGCAGCCGGCCAGGCAACTTCATCGGCCTGCACTTCTTCTCGCCGGTCGACAAGATGCCGCTGGTGGAAGTCATCGTCGCGCGACAGACCACGCAGGCCACACTGGCGCAGGCGCTCGACTACGTGCGCACCATCGGCATGACGCCCATCGTCGTCAACGACAGCCGTGGCTTCTATACAAGTCGAGTGTTCTCGACTTACGTGCTGGAGGGGCTAGCCATGCTGGCTGAGGGCGTGGCCCCCGCGCTGATCGAAAACGCCGGGCTGCAGGCCGGCATGCCGGTCGGGCCGCTCGCGCTCATCGACGAAGTGTCGAGCGAGCTGATCCACAAGGTCAATCAGCAGACCCGCGCGGACCTGGGCGTCGCGTACATTGAGCGCCCCGGCGAAGCCGTGGCCGAGCGCATGGTGGCGCTGGGCCGCATCGGCCGCAAGGCGGGCCAGGGCTTCTACGACTATCCCGAAGGCGGCAAGAAGGCGCTGTGGCCGGGGCTGGCGACGGCGTACCCAAAGGCCGCTACGCAGCCTGATGTGCAGACGCTCATCGACCGTATGATCGCTGTGCAAGCCGTGGAAACCGCGCGCTGCCTGGACGAAGGCGTCGTAACCAACGCGCGCGATGCTGATGTGGGTGCACTGCTCGGCTGGGGCTTCCCGGCATTCCGGGGCGGGCCGGTATCGCACATCCACCGCGTGGGCGTGGGCGCCTTCGTTGCGCTGTGCGACCGGTTGGCCGCCGAACATGGCCGCCGCTTCATACCACCCGCGCTGTTGCGGGACATGGCAACGCAGCAGGCTGCGTTCTACGAACGCTGATCGACCACAACGGGAGCCGCGCGATGTCCGTCCTGCACGTAATCGACAAGGCCGAGCTGAAGGCACTGACCACCCCATCAGACTGGCGCGCATGGTGGGTGACGGCGGTCAACTTTGCATTGATTGCCGCAGCATTTGCGCTACCCGCCGTGTGGCCGCATCCGGCTGCATGGGGTGTGGCGTCCATCGTGCTGGCGGGGCGCGCGCTGGGGCTGGGCATCCTCACGCATGACACGGCACATCTGGCGTTCTTTCGCTCGCGGCGCATGAACGAATGGGCGGGGACGTGGCTGTTCGGCGGTCTGCCCAACGTGCCGTACCAGGCGTATCGCAAGGGCCATCTGGAACACCATCGCACCGCAGGCACCGCCAAAGACCCCGACCTTGCCTTCGTGCACGGCTACCCGGCCAAGCGGGCAAGCCTCGCGCGCAAACTCCTGCGGGACGTGTCGGGCATCAACGGTGTGAAGAACCTCGTCTATCAGGTGCAGACCTTCCACTGGAAGACCACCGCGCCTTTCCTCGTGGCGCATGGCGTGCTGTTCGGCACGCTGTGGGCGCTGGGTGTGCCGCAGGTCTATGCCTGCTGGTGGATCGGCATGGTGTTCGTGTTTCCGCTGCTGGTGCGCGTGCGGGTGATGAGCGAGCACGGCGGCGTGCCAGACCACCTCTCACGCGACCCGCGCGAGAACACCGGCACCACGCTGGCCGGGCCGCTCGGTCGGCTGCTCATCGGGCCGAACCGGGTGAACTTTCACGTTGAACACCACCTGGCCGCAAGCGTGCCGTCCTACCGGCTGCCCGCCCTGCACCGGCTGCTGACACAGCGCGGCTATTACGTACACGCCCGCTGCATCGCCCCATCGTACTGGGCGGTGATCCGCAGATGCACGGCCGCCCGTACCTCAGACAGGGTAGACACCGCACTCGCCACCGACCTCCCCCGCGTGCGAGCGCGCGGCATGCTCGACAACATGCGCTGAACCGGTCAACGCAGAACGTTGTGCCCACACACCAGCCAGCAAGGCGGGTATGCACAGGCAAACGATTGCGCTTTTTCAGCCTCCCCCCCGCCGTTTGGCTTAAGACACATGTGATCTGCTCCGATATAGAGTGAGGTGCATGGAGTTGCCGAGACCCCGGGCCACAGGAAAGGCGTCCCCAGAGACGACTGGCCCCGGAGACACATGGATGAGCACACCCTGGAGTGGGGATGGCCGCGGCGCAATCGAAGGCTTCAGATGGCACAACGTCAGAGCGGCGATGGCTGCCAAGGGGAACACTTGGGCTGCGCGGGCTGCTGTCGCCGCTCAACGTTGGCGCAGTGGCGTGCCTGGTCTTCATCTGGTGGTTCACCCTCCACCAGCTCACGAAAGAGCACGACCGGCTGATCCGCGACGCCGAAGCACGTACCGAGGTTGAAGCGCAGGCCTTTGGCGAGTACTCGCTGGGCAGTACGCGGCGCGTGTCGGAGTTCCTGCTCGACCTGCGCGCCAGCTGGCTGGCCGGACGCGAGGTATTCGAACAGGTCATCCGCGAACGGCAGGAAGTCGTGCGCGACCTGACCTTCCAGGTGTCCGTCATCGATGAGAACGGGATGCTGCTCTACTCCAGCATCGGCCCCGTTACTGAGCGCGTTGACCTCAGCCAGCGCGAGCACTTTCGCGTGCACAAGGAATCGGGCGGGCACGATGCCCTGTTCATCAGCGATCCGGTCCAGGGCAAGGTCTCGAAAAAATGGTCGATCCAGTTCACGCGCCCCATCCTCAAGGCTGGGCGCTTTGCGGGCGTGGTGGTGGTGTCGGTCAGCCCGGAGCAGTTTGCCGGCTTTGCGAACACGCTCACCGTGGGCAAGAACGGCGTGGCCACCATCATCAAGGATTCGGGCCTGATCATCGCCCGCGTGCCCGACCCCGCCGTCGGCATGGAGAAACCACCGCGCAAGCGCCAGTTCAACGAACCGGGCGCGCCGGAAACGGGTAGCTACCGCGTGGTCTCTGGCACCGACGGCGTCGAGCGCATCATCGGTTATCACCACGTGCCCGAGATCGGGCTCTACTTTCTGGTTGGCGAGTCGGTGGCATCGGTGCTGGAGCCGTTCGAGACGTACCGGCACACCGCCGTGGTGGGGGGCATCGCCTCCACATTGCTGATTGCGCTGCTGTATCTCACGCTGCGCCGGCAGATGGCGGAACGCAAGCGACACCTGGAAGAGATGCGCATGGCCTCGCTCGTCTATGCGTCGAGCAGCGAAGCGATGATGGTGACGACGCTCGACGGCGAGGTGGTGGACGTCAACCCGGCCTTTACCATCACCACGGGCTACGGCGCGCAAGAATTCAAGGGTCAGCCCAGCGACGCCATCCGCTCTGAATGCAATGAGCGCGCCGTGGTCGACGCCATGCGGACGGCCGTTGCCGACAAGGGCACGTGGAGTGGCGAATACCTGATCCGCCGCAAGGATGGCAGCGAATTCCCCGCCTTGCTGACCATCGACACGTTTGCCGGCAGCGCGCTGGGTGAACCGCGCCGCGTTGCGCTCATCCACGACATGACCGAGAAGAAGCGTGCGGAAGAGGTCATCTGGCGGCAGGCCAACTTCGACACGCTCACCGATCTGCCCAACCGGCACCTGTTCTATGAACGCCTGCGCCAGGAGATTGCGCGGGCCCGTCAGGCGCACACGCAAGTCGCGCTGCTGTTCATCGATCTGGACCGCTTCAAGGAGGTGAATGACACGCTCGGCCACGACCAGGGCGACATCCTGCTCAAGGAGATCGCACGCCGCATCTCCGCCATCGTGCGCGGCACCGATACGGTCGCGCGGCTGGGCGGTGACGAGTTCACCATCATCCTGCCGGACCTGTCCGACGCGGGTGCTGCCGCGCCCATCATCCGCAGTCTGCTGGCACGGATAGCGACTCCGCTGCAGCTTGGTCAGGAAAGCGTGGAAGTGTCGGCCAGCATTGGGCTGGCGCTCTATCCGCGCGATGCGGACAGCGCGGAATCGTTGCTGGTGCGGGCCGATCAAGCGATGTTCGCGGCCAAGAGCGCGGGGCGCAATCAATGGGCCGTTTTCACCCCGGCGTTGCAGCGCGCAGAACAGGAGCGATTGCGCATCACGAGCGACCTGCGCGTAGCACTACAGCAAAACCAGCTCGCGGTGCACTATCAGCCCATCGTCGATATGCATACCGGCAAGGTACGCAAGGCGGAGGCGCTGATCCGCTGGACACACCCCGCGCGCGGCGAGATCGATCCGGCGGATTTCATTCCGGTGGCAGAAGACTCCGGCCTGATTGTCGAGATCGGCAAATGGGTGCTGAACGAAGCGCTGGACCAACTCATGCACTGGCACGCCACGCTGGATGACACGCTGCAGGTCTCCGTCAACAAATCGCCGGTGGAGTTTCGTGCCAACGCCACAGGAGATACGTCCTGGCCCAAGGTGGTGATGCGCAGAGGCATTCCACCGCACAGCCTGGTTGTCGAGATCACGGAGGGCTCATTGATGGCCGACAACGCCGATGTGGTCGAGCACCTCAATGACTTCCATCGCGCCGGCATCGACATTGCGCTCGACGACTTCGGCACCGGGTACTCGTCGCTGTCCTACCTCAAGCGCTTCGATATCGACTGCATCAAGATCGACCAGTCATTCGTGCGCAGCCTGGCGGACAATCCAAAAGACATCGCACTGTGCAGCGCCATCGTGAGCATGGCGCATGCGCTGCGCATCAAGGTCATTGCCGAGGGCATCGAGACCGAGGAGCAGCGGGCCATCCTGGTTGCCGCCGGATGCGACTACGGGCAGGGCCACCTCTTCTGCCCACCGGTGCCGCCAGCGGCCTTCGAAGCCTTTGTGGTCGAGCGGCAGCTCGCCGAAACCTAGACGCCGCGGCCAGCGCCCACACTGGCACCCACCACCGCGCGGTTCTTGCCGCCGTGCTTGGCCTGATACAGCGCCAGGTCAGCCACTTCGATCAGCGTGGTGATCGGCACGTCGTGCTCCGGGCTGACCATCGCGCCGCCTACGCTCACGGTCACGTACGCGCCCGTGGACGAATGGACATGCGGCACCTGCAGCGTCTCGATTGCGCTACGGATTTTTTCAGCCAGGACCCGCAGCCCCTCGGCGCTGGTGCCCGGCAGCACCACGGCAAACTCTTCGCCGCCAAAGCGCGCGGCCAGATCACCGGGGCGACCCAGGCACGCTTCCACCGTGCTGCCGATGCGCTTGAGCACTTCGTCACCCGCCACGTGGCCATAGGTGTCGTTGTAGAGCTTGAAGTTGTCGACGTCGATCATCAGGAACGACAGCGTCGTCCCTTCGCGTGCACCGCGCCGCCATTCCGCGCTCAGGTATTCGTCAAGGTAGCGGCGGTTGGCCAAGCCCGTCAGACCGTCGGAGTTGGTCAGGCGGCGCAGTTCCAGGTTGGCTTCCAGCAACTGCTGCTGCGACTGGCGCAGCGCGCGGTACGCCTCATCGCGCTGCAGCAGGTTGACGTACGAGCGCGAGTGGTAACGGATACGCGCAAGCAGCTCGATGCGGTCCGGCAGTTTGACAAGGTAGTCATTCGCGCCCGCAGCAAACGCAGCGCTCTTGATGACCGGTTCTTCCTTGGTAGACAGCACGATGATGGGCACATCGCGCAGCACCGGGTTGGCGCGGTAGTCACGTACCAGCGTCAGGCCATCGGTGCCCGGCATCACCAGGTCTTGCAGGATGACAGTGGGCCGCGTCTGGATGGCGGCGATCATCGCCTCATCCGAGCGGGCGCAGTAGTGGAAGTCGATGCCGTCCTCGCCGGCCAGCGCCTGGCGGACTGCCTCGGCCACAATGGCCTGGTCATCCACCAGCAGCACCATCACCGGTACGTCGGCAGCGGCCGGCGTACGCAGCAGGGTGCGCGCCGCTTCCAGTGCGGCTTCCGCTGCCGGGATGGGCTTGTCGTCCGAGCCATCCGGGCCGCTTGGCCCCTCAGGGCCGCGTGGACTGTCGTGAGGTTGGTTGGTCATGTGATGCTCCCCGGTTTTTGGTTATGTGTTGTCGATCATGGCCCGTGCCGCTTTCATTTGCGCACAAGCACCATGAGTTCATCGGCAATGCGGCCGAGCGGCAGGATGGCGCGCGCTGCGTCCAGCGCCGCCGCTGCCTTGGGCATGCCGTACACCGCGCTGGACGCCTCGTCCTGTGCGATGGTGTGATAGCCCTTGGCACGCATGGCCTTCAGGCCGATGGCGCCATCGCGCCCCATGCCCGTGAGCAACACGCCAATGGCTATGCCTTGCCAGTGTTCGACCAGGCTGTGAAAGAACACATCCACCGACGGCCGGTACGGCGTGCTGGCAGGCTCGCGTGTGTAGCCGAAGGTGCCGCCCCGCAGCGCGTGAATGTGGTCGTTGGTGGCGGCCAGCAGCACCTCGCCAGCGCGCGGGCGATCCCCCTCTACGGCCACCCGCACGTTCAACGCGGTCTGGCCATCCAGCCATTCGGCCATGCCCGCGGCAAATGCCTGGTCCACATGCTGAACCACGGCAATGCTGGCCGGAAACTCCGCCGGCAGCTTGCCCAGCACAGCCGCCAGCGCGGTCGGGCCGCCCGCAGATGCACCGATCGCCACCAATGGCGCTGCTCCGCCGCGCACGGGTGCAATGGCGAGTGGCTTGGGCATGGCGGGCTTTTCCAGCAGGCGGCCGATCTGGTCGATCTTGGTCAGCAGCGGGTGGTTGCCTTCGGCATCGGTGCCACTGGTCAGCGTGGGTGTATCGACAGCATCGAGCGCCCCCGCGCCCATCGCCTCGTACACGCGCCACGCGTTGGCGCCCACGCTGCTGGTGACCACCAGGATCGCGCACGGATGGCTCGATGCCATGATGCGGCGGGTGGCCTCCACACCGTCAAAGCGCGGCATGATCAGGTCCATCAGCACCACGTCGGGCGGCTGCGCGGCGCAAAAGTCCACCGCTTGCGCGCCATCGGTCGCCACCCACAGCACACGGTGCTCGGGCCTGCGCGCAATCGTACGGCGCATGGCTTCCACCGCCAGCGGCATATCGTTGACGATGCCGATGTTCATGTCCGCGCCTCTCCAATCAGGTCTCGCACTGCGTCGAGCAGTGCTTCATCGTGGAAACTGCCCTTGGCGAGGTAGTAATCGGCACCGGCTTCCAGCCCACGGCGGCGATCCTCCTCCCGATCCTTGTAGGACACGACCATCACCGGCAATGACTTGAGCACGGCATCGCGCTTGATGAGCGTGACCAGCTCGATGCCATCCATGCGCGGCATGTCGATGTCGGTAACGACGAGGTCGAACTGGGCGCCACGCAAGGCATTCCAGCCGTCCATGCCGTCCACGGCCACGGTGACGACGTAGCCGCGCTTCTCCAGCAGCTTGCGCTCCAGCTCGCGCACCGTGAGCGAATCATCCACCACCAGCACATGCTTGCGTTGCTGCACGGCCACGCCCTGCCCGCGCTGCACTTTCTCTAACTGGCCGCCGCGCACAAGCTTGTCGACCGAGCGCAGCAGGTCATCCACATCGACAATCAGCACCGCATCGCCGTTCTCCATCAGCGCCCCGGCGGCGATGTCGCGCACCTTGCCGAGCCGTGTATCCAGCGGTTGCACGACCAGCATGCGCTCGCCCAGGAAACGGTCGACAGCAATGCCATAGGTTTCTGCGCCCTCGCCAATGACGACCACCGGCACGCTGTCGCGCGCCTCACCCTGCGGCTGCGTGCCAAGCAACTGGTGCGCCATCACCAGGCCCACCGGGCGGCCGTCGAAGCGGAAATGCTGCTGCCCTTCGAGCATATCGATCTCGGTGCGGGCCAGCTCCAGCGTGCGCCGTACGTACGCCAGCGGAAACGCATACGCCTCGCCGCCCACGTCCACCAACAGGCTGCGGATGACCGACAGCGTAAGCGGCAACTGCAGCATGAAGCGCGTGCCGCGGCCAGGCTCGGTCTGGATGCGCACCGTACCGCGCACGGCCTTGACCATCTCGTGCACAGCATCGAGCCCGACCCCACGGCCGGACAAGTCCGTCACCTGCTCGCGCATCGAGAAACCCGGCAGCAGCAGGAAGTCGAGCAGTTCATGGTCCGACAGGCGGCTGGCGGTATCAGCATCCGACAGGCCGCGCCGCACCACCGCTGCGCGCACGGCTTCCAGGTCGATGCCCGCACCGTCGTCGGCCACGGTAATCAGCAGCTTGCCGGCGCTGTGGCGCGCCTCCAGCGTGATACTGGCCTCGGCGGACTTGCCCTGTGCCTCGCGGGCTTCCGGTGGCTCTACACCATGGTCAATGGCGTTGCGCAGCAGATGACCCAGTGGGGCATCGAGCATGTCGAGAATGTCGCGATCGACCTGAGTGGCTTCGCCCACGATGGCAAAGCGCACGCGCTTGGCCAGCGAACGCGCCAGATCACGCACCACACGCGGATAGGCGTGCGTGGCATCGCCAAACGGGCGCATGCGGCATTGCAGAGCTTCGTCGTAGAGTTGCTGCGCAAGGTGGGTGCTGCGGCGGTCAAAGCGGTCGAGATCGTCGATGTGCTCACCCAGCGTCTGTTGCATGTGGCCGAGCATCTGGCGCACGTCGTTGAGCGCGGCGTGCATGTCGGCATCAGCATGGGGGTCTAGCCGCTCGACCAGGGTTTCGTAGAGCGTATCGAGTGCCAGCGTGGCTGAGCGGTGGCTGCGCTTGACACGCAGCATCGACTCACCGAACGGCTTGAGCCAGCGGGATTCCACCAGCGATTCACCGGACAGGCTCAGCAGCCGGTCCAGGTTGTCGGCGCGTACGCGCAGCATGCGGTGCGGATCGCGCGCGGTGCCGATCGGGGCGCGATGCGGCACCTCTGCCATGGGCTCGGACTGTGATTCGGTTTGCGGCGCCGGCACAGACAGGGCCTCCACCTCGGCATTCAGCAAGGCCATCGCGGCCTTCAGCGTTGCGTCTTCGGCGGCTTGTTCGGGGTCCGCAAACGTTGTAGCAACAGGCACGGCGGCGACACCGTCGGCGGCAGAGAACGCGGCGAGCACAGCGTCGATCTCCGCGCGCGGCACCTGCCCTGCGGTGGCGGGCTGGCCAACACGCAGCAGCAGATCCGTCCCGCGCAGCAGCACATCGATATGCGCGGCGGTCAGCACCAGTGTGCCGCGCTGCGCAGCCACGAACCATTCCTCCATGCGGTGCGCGACGTCCACGCCATCCTGCAGGCCGACGATGCGCGCGGCGCCCTTGAGCGAGTGCGCCGCACGCATGCAGGCTTCCAGCGCGGCGGCGTCGGTGGGTGTACGCTCCAGCGTCAACAAGCCGGTGGACAGCACGCGCGTCTGCGTTTGCGCCTCTTCGTGGAACAGCGCGAGCAGCGATTGGCGGCCCAGATCGTCATCCACGCTCATCGCAGGCTCCGGGCAATCGAATCAAACAGGCGGTCAGCATCGAGCACGCCGATCGTGGTCTCGCGCCAAGCCAGCACGCCCCGTGCGTGCGCCGTGGCGGCGGCGATCAAGGTGGACGGCACCGGCAGCAAGGCAGACGCCGGAAAGCGCAGCACACCCTCCACTTCATCCACCGGGAAGACAGCCGGCGCATCCTGGTGCGCGGCCACTAGCAGGCGCGCATAGCCATTTCGGCTCCCATGTTTGCCGCTGCCCGAGAGGTCCAGGCCCAGCAGCTCGCCCAGTGACACCGCCACCGTCAACGCGCCGCGAATGTTGACCAGACCCAGCACCACCCGATTGCGCCGATGCGGCAGCGAATGGATGGCGCGCGGCGTGTCGATCTGCCGCAGTGCGGTCGCGGGCAGCGCCAGCCATTCGTCGGCAATGCGGAAGACGAGCACCGCCAGCTGTGCATCGGCGTGGTCGTACGCACCGAGCGGTTCGGCGTTGCGGTGGGCGCGCGCGGCGGCTTCCAGATCGTCCTGGCTCAGCGCGCGGTCGAGCAGTGCTGCAGCACCTTGTTCAAAGACGGGGCAGTTCAGACAGCGCGTATGTGCCGGCAGGTGCGGACAGGACTGATCGCCGCGGGTGCCGATGCGGTTCCAGCAGTCGTCAACGAGCGTGGTCACGCCCGCGTGATCATGGACGGCGTGCGCCATGCGTTCCTCGTGTGTACTCCGGTGTGTCGGATGGTGCGGACGGTGCCCTGCCCTGGCGCGCCAAGGCCCGCTCCGCGCGCAGCATGAGCTGGCGTGCGCCGACCGTGTCACCGGCCACGTCCAGCAACGCGGCCAGGTGGGTCAGGGCTTCGTAGTGCGCCGGTTCCAGGTACAGCGCCTTGCGGTAGAAATCGCCCGCATCGGTGTGGCGGCCGCGTGCATCGGCAATCAGGCCGAGCAGGTAGAACGTATCGGCTTCGGGCGCCCGCAGGTTGGCGATCTCCAGCGCCACGTGCTCGGCCTCGTCAAAGCGGCCGGCGTCGGCCAGTCGGCGTGCTTCCGCCAAGGTGGGCGGCTCGGGCAGCAGGGCGTCCAGAACAGGGATGGCCGGTACGGCCAAGGTCGCGGGCCGTGCCGAAAACGCGGGAGCCGGCTTGGCGGCAGGCACGCGCGCCGCAACCGGGCGCACGGGCACAGTCGGCAGCGTAATGCCGGGCAAACCCACCGGCACCGCAGCGGGCTTCTCGGGTGGCAGCGGCAAGCGGAACGGTAGTGGTGTCCGCGCACTCGTCTCCCCCGCAGGCGTGCGCTGGAAAGCAAACGCCAGCGGAATGCGCGCAGAACTCATCGCATGGCGCATCATCAGGCCGGTCTCCGCCGGGCCGACGAAGATCATGCCGTCGTCCGCCAACTGCGAATCGAGCCAGCGGATGGCTTGGTCCTGCGCATCCCGGTGGAAGTAGATCAGCACGTTGCGGCAGAAGATGAAGTCGTAGCGCGTGTCATCGGCCGGCGCATCAGAAAGATTGGCCTGCGCAAAGCGCACCAGCCCACGCACGGTTTCATTCAACTGCCAGCCGCCTTCCGCCTCGGTGAAGTGCCGCTCGCGGAACGTGAGCGGATGGCCGCGAAAAGCGTTGCGCCCGTAGACCGAGCGCTTGGCCACATCAAGTGCGCGCGCACTGATGTCGATCGCGTCGATGGTAAAGCGCGCGGGGTCGATGCCCGCATCGAGCAGCGCCATCGCGGCCGAATAGGGCTCCTCACCGGTCGAGCATGGCGCGCTCAGGATGCGCAGCACGCGCATCGGCTCACGCACGAGCTTCTCACCAGCCAGACGGGCGAGTGTGACAAAGGCTTCGCGGTCTCGGAAGAACCAGGTTTCAGGCACCACCAGCGCTTCGATCAACGCCTGCCGCTCTTCCGGCGAGGTGTTCAGGCGCAGCCAGTAGGCGTCGAGCGCTGCGGCATCCACCGTGCTTGGCATGCCGCGGGCGGCCAGCATGGCACGCGCGCGGTCCAGCACCACGCGCTCCAGCGTGTTCGTGCCGAGCGATGGCGCGTCAATGCCGGTCTCGTGCGAGAGCCAGGCTTCAAATCGAGGGTCAACGGCCACCATAACGATCAGGCCGGTTGTCCGACGGCGGCGGCCGGAAACAGCAGCGCACGTGCCTGCGCATCGAGCATCGCTTGCGCATCGACACGCTGCACGAGGCCATCTTCCAGGCTGGCGACGGGCCCAAGCCAGCGCGCGTTGGGCGTGGCGATGCCGCTGTCGGCAAAATGCGCCGCATCAATGCGGCGCGTGTGGGTAGCGTGTTCGACGATCAAGCCGAGCAGCGGTGCATCTTCGCCACGCGAGTCTGCTTCGTAGTGCACCAGCACCAGGCGAGTGGAGCGCAGCGGCCGCGCCGGGCGCCCAAGTGCAAGCTGCGGCACGTCAAGCACCGGCACCGGCGTGCCATGCCGCTCGATCACCCCGGCCACCCATGCGGGCGCACCCGGAATCGCCTTGGGTGCGGCCAGCGGCAGCACTTCGGCAATCTGCGCCACATCGAGCGCATAGCGGTCGCCATCGAGTTCAAACAAGAGGTAAAGCATGGCGATTCTCGCTACAGCAAAAAACTCCGGCAGGCGTCAGGCGTCGATCTTGAAACGCGACACGCCGGTACGAAGCTGGTTGGCCACCAGCGTCAGGTCATCAATCGCCTGCGACGACTGGCGCAGCGATTCCGCCGTCTGCTGTGCGGCTTCGGACAATTGCGACAGCGCCTGCGTGATCTGCTCGGCGCCGGTCGCCTGCGTCTGCATGCCTTCGTTCACCATCTGGAAGCGCGGCGCCAGCGTCTGCACCTCGGTAATGATCTGCGAGAGCTGCGTGCCGACCTGCTGCACGTCGCGCATGCCGCGCCGCACTTCTTCCGAGAATTTGTCCATGCCCATCACACCGGCCGACACCGCAGACTGGATCTCTTTCACGGTCTGCTCGATGTCGTAGGTGGCCACGGCCGTCTGGTCCGCCAGGCGACGGATTTCGGTGGCAACCACCGCAAAGCCGCGGCCGTACTCGCCGGCCTTTTCGGCCTCGATGGCCGCATTGAGCGACAGCAGGTTGGTCTGGTCCGCCACCTTGGTGATGGTCGACACCACCTGGTTGATGTTGGTCGCCTTCTCGTTGAGGATCGCCAGCTTGGCGTTGACCGAGCCCGCCGCCTCCATCACGCCGCGCATGGTGTCTTCCATGCGGGTGAGGCCGCTCTGGCTGGCGCCGGCCAGCGTGGCGGACTGCTCGGCCACGCTGGACACCTCGTTCATCGTGCGCAGCAAGTCGCGCGAGGTGGCGAAGATCTCGCGCGAGGTCGCACCGATCTCGGTGGTGGTGGCGGCCGTCTCAGCAGCGGTGGCCTGCTGCTCTTTAGAGGTGGCGGCAATCTCGGCCACCGAGGTCGTCACCTGCAAGGAAGATTTCTGCGCCTGCGACACCAGGCTCGCCAGCTCTTCGGCCATGCGGTTGAAACCCGCTTCCAGCGTGCCGAATTCATCGCTGCGGTGCAGATCCAGCCGACCAGACAGGTTGCCAGTGCGCATGTTGTCGTGCACCTGCACCAGCCGCGCCATCGGCACGGTAATCGCCTTGTGCAGGATGTAGCCGAGCACCAGCGCCGCCAGCAACACCAAGCCCAGCGCCACGGCCAGCGTCACCTCGGTACCTTGTACGGAGGTGCGGATCTGCCGCGCCGACTCATCGGCCACGGTACGGTTATCGGCAACGAGCTTGTCGACGAGGCCGGTCGCCTCTTCCCAGGCCGCAGTGGAACGCAGTACGACTGCCTGCGCAGCCGGCTTGGACGTACGTGCCAACTGCATCGCCTCGTTAAACATCACCAGGTATTTGTCGACCGCCGTGCGGTAGGCCCGGAAACGCTGACGATCGTCTTCGCGGTAGATGGTGCCCTCGTAGGCGGCCGAATGCTGGTCGAGATCACGTGCGATCTGCGCAGCACGCTCCAGATCACGATTGGTGGTGGCGGTATCAGCATCCACAAACAGGGCACGCTCAAGCGTCGCGTGGCTGTTGCGCGTGGCCGCACGCAGCGAGGTGGACAAATACAGCCCCGGCACAGAGTCACGCTCCAGGCTCAGGGCTTCTTCGTCAATGACGCGCAGGCGGTCATACGACACCGCTGCCATGATGACCATCAACACGAACAGCACACCAAAGCTGAAGACGATGCGGTTGCCGAGTGAGAACCGGCCGCCGCGAAGCATGCTTGCCAGGGTTGCGTTGCTGATGCGGGGCGTCGCAGAAACCATGTTGAAACCTATGAAACAGATACGGGAAGACATGGAAGCGGCTCGCGGAGCACACCTCACAAAACTGTGTTGAATGGTAAAGGAACGTATCGGCCACCGGAACCGAAACCTTTGCAATTGGGCGCAAATACGGGTAAGTCCTTGCCCGGACAGCGATGAGCGACATTCCAGTCATTCGGCACGGTGCGACGAAAGCGCACACCATGAGCGCGCGTTGTGCCGGGCAAACGCGCAAAAGAAACGCCGGTTTCAACCACCGCGCACGGCACGCGCAAACGCTTGCACCACGTCTGCAGAGGCATCGGTGATGGCCCAGTAGCCCATGCCGGCGCTGCGCCAGACCATCAGTTGGTAACCGCGTTCTGTGCGCAGGGCGGGCTCGGTGTCGGCGCCGCCCTCGGGACGCACGTACAGATCGACCGGATGCTGCGCAGAGCGGTACACCAGCACCGCTACCGGGCGGCCGTCGACGTAATCCAGCCGCCCGCCGATGAGCGGGAAGCCGCGCGTGGCGAGGTCTGTGACCGGCGGCGCGTAATCGATACGGCCGTTGAACCACGGCTTGACTGTGTGGCGATCCGACGACAGCACATCGGTCTCACGTGCGCCCAGCAGCGCCCGCACGTGGCTGGCGGTGATGTCGTGTGCGGTCAGTGCCACCGTGTCGGGCCGGCCAACCAGCACCCCCACACCCAGCGCCACGGCCGCCAGAGTGCCCGCCGCCAGGCCCAGGCCCCGGGTTGGCGTGATGAGCCATCCGGCCAAGCGCTGCCAGGCAGACCCGCCCCGGCGCGGTGCACGGGCACGCGCCACCGGCGCTTCATGCCGTACGCCGGTTTTGGCCTGCGCTTCAACCTGTACAGCGTGCATCACGCGCTCGCTCAAACCCACGGGCGCCTTCATGTACAGCGCGGGCGCACGCAGCCCCTGGCGCAGCGCGCGCACCACAGCGTCGTGGCGCGTCGCAATGTCCGTACACGCCGCGCAAGTGCCCAGATGCGCTTCCATGCGCAGGCTATCGGCCGCACCGAGTTCGCCATCGGCGCGCGCGGCCAGCAAAGCGCGGATGTCGTCACAGGTCATGGCGGGCCTCCTTGGTACTGTTTCCCGCGCCGCCCGATGCACGGATCGGCGTGACATTGGTGCGTGGCGGCGCGGTGTCTTCGGTCAACAGGCGCGCAAGCTGCTGCCGTGCACGCGCCAACCGCGACATGACCGTGCCGATGGGCGCATCGACCACGGCGGCAATGTCGCGATACGGCAGGTCTTCCAGCTCGCGCAGCACGAGCACCTCGCGATACGGCACCGGCAATTGCGCCAGCGCGGCATGCACCCGGCGTACGTCGTCGATACGGGCGAGCAGCGCGGCTGGGTCCACACCGTAGCTGGCGCCATCGTCATCAGCCTGGGCCTGACTGGCGGTGGCTTCGTCATTCCACGGCTGGGCGGGTGCCTGCTTGCGGCGCGCGCATTCCGAAAACCACGTGTTGCGCACGATTGCCAGCAGCCACGGACGCCCATCGCCGCCTCGAAACCCGCCAAACAGCCGGAACGCGCGCAGGCAGGCTTCCTGGACGATGTCATCGGCGTCCTGCGCATCGCCCGAGAGCCAGCGCGCCAGGTTGTAGGCCGCATCGACATGCGGCAGCACCGCCTGGGCAAAGCGCTGGGCGTCGGTGGGCAGATCGAGCGTGGGGTCTGACAGGTCGGACATGGCGGCCTGATAACGATTGACTTTCGTATACCGGGGTGCGATCCAGTTTATTCCCGCCGAAAGAAATTTCGTTGAAAACGCGCGTTTCGTGGAATACGCACCCACGCCGGCCGGTATGACAGGCAGGACCGGCGCTCCACCCCGCTTCATCCTTCTCCGTTGCGCTGGATCAACGACCGAATCAGCAACCCAACGCAGGGGACACCCCATGAGCAAACAACCCGGACGACGCCAGTTTCTGCAACTGGCCGCGGTCGGCGGTCTGGTGTATGCCTCCGGCCTGCCCGGCTGGCAGGCAATGGCCGCAACCGCGCGCGCCGCAGGCAAGGCTGGCGCCGCGCAGGAAGACTTCTACTTCGTGCAGCTATCCGACACCCACTGGGGCTTCAAGGGCGCGCCCAACCCCGATGCACGCGGCACGCTGCCCAAGGCGATTGCCGCCGTGAATGCGCTGTCGCCCGCGCCGGACTTTGTCATTTTTACGGGAGACCTCACCCACATCAGTGACGACCCCGACGAGCGCCGCAAGCGCCTGCAGGAATTCCGCGACATCGCCGCCCAGATCAAGGTGCCGGTGGTGCACTACATGCCGGGCGAACACGATGCCTCGCTCGACAACGGCGCCGCCTACATCGAACTGTTCGGCCGCACACATTACGCGTTCGACCACAAGGGCGTGCACTTCATTGCCATCGACAATGTGTCGGACCCAGCCGCACGCGTGGGCGAAGCACAGCTTGCCTGGCTGGCAGCAGACATCCGCTCGGTGCCGGAACACACGCCCGTCGTCGTCTTCACGCACCGGCCGCTGTTTGATCTGTACCCGCAATGGGACTGGGCCACGCGCGACGGTCAGCAGGTGATCGACCTGCTCTTGCCACACCCGAACGTGACCGTCTTCTACGGCCACATCCACCAGGAACACCACCACATGACGGGGCACATTGCGCACCATTCCGCGCGCTCGCTGATGTTCCCGCTGCCAGCGCCACCGGCGCCGGGCTCGCAGGCCAAGCGCAACCCGGTCCCGTGGGATGCCGCCGCGCCGTATCGCGGCCTGGGCTGGCGCAGCATTACCGAGCACGGCAAGCAGGATGCCGCCACCTGGGCACTGGCCGAACAGCCCATCCAGGCCAGCAGCGAGGCCAACGCCACCACCAAGACCCCGGAGACCACCTGACATGCGCCCTACTATCCAGACTTCGCACAACCCCAGGCGGCGCCTGGCGCTGCGTCAGTTCACCGTACTCGCCGCCGGTGCCGCACTCGCCTGCGTTGCGCATGGCGAAGGCCCGCAGGTGATCCGCGTGCACGCGCGCAAGTTCACCTTCACACCCGACAAGATCACGCTCAAGCGCGGCGTACCCGTGGTGTTCGAGTTGACCGGGCAGGACATCCTGATGGGCTTTTCGATTCCGGATTTCAACCTGCGGGCGGATGTGGTGCCGGGGCAGACGGTGCGCCTTGCGCTCACACCCGACAAGACCGGCACGTTTGATTTTCTGTGCGACATCTTCTGCGGCACGGGGCATGAGACGATGAATGGGACGTTGACCGTCACCTGAAGCAAAGCTACCCAAACCAGAGAACGCCCTGACTACTCAGGGTGTTTTCTTGGATGATTGATCGATGGCGAGGCCAGCCTCGATCTCCGGATTAGGTTCACCATCCTTAGTGGCAACCAACCCTTTCGGCGCCAGCGGAATCAAAGGCAGAATCAGCGCGTACACCACGGTGGTCGCAATCACGCAGTACGTGAATCCGAGCGTAGGGCTGCTGCTGTAGATGCGCGAGCCGAGCAGATCGCCTGCACGCGCCGACAGCGCAAACACACCGTCCACCAGCATCATCAGCGTGCCTTGCAAACCCGGCGGACAGGACCGCATCGCAAGGTCGAGATACGCGGCCGTGGCAACACCGCCCATCAACCCGATCGGTGCCGCCAGGACCAGCGCGAGATCGGCCGAGTGAATGAAGGCCAGCGGAATCATCTGCGGCACGGCGACGATCGTTCCCCACCACAGTAGCCGATTCAGCGAGACCTTCTTGCACAGAAAGCCATACAGCAGAAAGGTCGGGATGAACGCGGCGGCGAAGATGCCGTTGTAGTACGAGTAGACCGAATCCGACGCATGCAACGTGTTGGTCAGATAGAACTGCAGCGGCGTGGCCGCGCCCGGCGCAAAGTTCCACAGGAAGCAGATGAGCACAGCCGGATAGACCGCTCGATGCCTCACCAGCCGCCGGACATTGCCCACGAAATCCGTGCCCCTGGCTTGCGGCTTCTCATAGGCATCGCCAAAGACAGACGCGGGCCGCCAGAGACCCAACACAGCAATCGATAGCGTGAACGCCGCCGCCAGCAAGAAGGCCGCTTTCGGGGCCAGATGATCAGAGATGACGCCGGAGGCAAATGCCCCGGCAACAACCGGAACCGTGCTCACCACATTCAACAGCGCGCTCAGCCGTCCGGACATGCGCTTCTCCTGGCCCACCAACGCGATCAACCCCTGATAGGCCGCGGCGACAAATCGGGAAGACAGCATGGCCAGCAGCATCCAGACCACCAGCGCCGGGTACGAGAGCCCCGAGAACGCCATGCCGATCAACGCCAGCGCCGTGGCCGGCGCGAAAATCAGAAAGAAGCCGCGATCGCGCAATCCCAGCGGACTCCATTGATCGCGCGCCAGGCCAAACGCAAACGCGAGGTACACCGGGATCCCCGTCAGCAGGCGGAAGGTCGAGATCTGCGTTGCCGTTGCATGCAACTGGTTCTTGAGCAGGTACGCGGTCTGGATGTCGACCAGGTAGCCGGCCGGCGTGGCCAGCGTGATGAAGAGGGTGAGGCAACCGAAATACAGCAGGGTCTGATCGCGGCGCTTGGCATCATGCCCTTCCAAACCCACGGAAACGTGTGCGGACCGAAAAGCGCGCCAGCGGTTGGCGACGGCTTTTGATTGGGCGGAGAACTTCGTTGCCACGGCAGCGCCCCCCCAGGGCGACAACTGGCTAAAAGCATGCGCCGTGTGACCGCACCGGGTCAACGGGCGCCAACGAAGAATCGACCTCAAAGCGCAATCGACCCCATGCTAGGATGGCCGCTCCCCGGCAGCCGCCCTATCCAGCCCATGCGCCCATGACGACCATCTACGCGACCCTCGGCGTGCAGTCGGACGCCACCCTGGATGACATCAAGCAGGCCTATCGCCGTGCCGCGATGAAGTGGCACCCCGACCGTAACCCCGGCCGTGAAGCCGAGGCCTACGCGGCGTTCCAGGAAATCCGCGAGGCCTACGCGATCCTCTCCGATGCAGAACAGCGCCGCGTCTACGACGAGGTGTTCGCGCAAGAGATGCAACGCTGGCAGACCGAGCGCGATGCACAGGAGGCACAGGAGCGAGAAGCGCAACGCGAGCGTGAGCGCATTGCGCAGGAGCACTACGAGAAGATGGTCGCCGTTGCGATGCGCTTTGCTGACGACGACCACAGTCGGGACGTGCTCTTTGGCGTGCTGCTTGGCAGGGACTGCGAGGCGGAGCTGGCGGCGCGCATTGCGGATAGCGTGTGGGCGTTGCAGGAAGCGCGGCGGGCGAGTGTGGTTACTGCGGAGGTACCTGACACCGAGGTTGCCTCGACGCCTGAAGCGACACAGCCGCAGCATCAACCCAGCGCGTTCGAATCGTTCTGGCAGGGGTTGTTTGGCCTGCGGCAATAACTATATTTGAGACGCCCTGACCCGCTCAGGGCGTTGTCGTTTGCGGCTGAGCCTAGCGGCGCTCAACTGCGGCCAGTGCATCCCATGTATCTGGGTTCAACTGGCACCCCTCCAGCGCGAGCAGCACATACGCGCCAATGGCATCGAGAAACCCCGCGCGATATTCCAATGGGCGTGCGCCCAGCACGTAGTCCAGCGTTTCACGCAACAACGCAGGCTGGAACATGCGATGCCGATGCAACGAGCGCTGCGTGATCCGCAGAAACCGCTGCGCGCGTAGCGCGCCAGATTGGTATAGCGTGGGGACAGATGGGGGAGGAGATGGGAACGACGCGGGGCGAAGCCCGCTTTGAGGAACAGCCATGACGTCTCCTGACGACACATCGATCATGGGCTCGCTTTCCGCGCTGCTAAACGAGGGTGGCGGGCCCGCGGCGAGGTTAGCAGACTGGTGTCAGGACCCAGTAGACCTTGCGGTCTCCTCACCCGGCCCGCCTTTGAAGACGGGCGTGAGTGTACACAATGAGCGTTGGCGTTCATTGTCCCGACCAGGGCTGCTAAACCCGGACCTTCGTTGGGGCGAAGGCAGGTGGATTCTATTGAGCATCTTGGGACGTGAACATCGCCGAATTCCTAAAGTGCGACGACCGCGCTTTAGTGCCACTCGATCAAGATGTTGAAGCGAAAGAACTTGTGCAAATACGAAGCCTCATCTACTCGCACGTGCGATCAGTCGCAAGTCATCCTCGGCCACTTCATAGTGGATCAGTCCGTAGGTGGGGAACTCGACCATGAATCCCGTCTTGAGGTAGCTCCATTGCTCGGCTGTGTGTTCGTTGCTGTACGCGCCGTCCTCGATCGAACACACAACGACGCCACCGTCATCCGCGCCAAGACCAACGTGGTCACCAACCCTGACTTCCTGTCCGTCGGCGTATCTCATGGTCATGTCGTTAACGCATTGGGTGGTACTTGCCCCACCCAAAGTAGTCGTTGCGTTTCTGCGCGGCTTCATCGTACGAGTCCGCTTCGAACGAAGTCAGCAATGCAGCCTTGCCCTCGTACAGAGGCTGCCGTGTTTCAAACTGCCCCTTCTCCAGGAGAGTGATTTGCGAGCCGCCAGCAGGGTCAACAATCTGCCATACCTCGTAGGTCTTCATACCGCTGCCTCTATGCATTCCTTGCAGCGAAAGCCTTGACGTAGTCGTCCACCGTGGCAAGTGCGGTGATGTCGATTTTCATATCCCGCTGCGTTGCACGCCGGGCTGCAAGATCGCCCAGCACGTCCAGTTCTTCGCTCGTTATGAAGTAAGCCCCTATGTCGGTTCCGAACCGATCGCTTGGGCGCAGCTTACTCGCCGGCACTCGCAATGTGTCCGCGATCTCGTTCCAGAGAACACGGACATCCTCACGTCGATGCTCAGTCGGCACAGGATTGGATGGGAATGCAAGACGTAGCTGTTTCTCGATTTGAATCGCACGGGCATCAAGCATCCTGGTTAGCACAGAACGCGCGGAGCGCGAGCTCCAGCCTTACAAGCCGGAATCAGGCGACATCAAATCGCCACCAAAATAGCTGTCAAAGATCTGTCCCTTCAAAGTGAAATTCACCATCCAGGAATACTCCCCATTCCTCTTCGGGACGATACCGTCCACCAGGGCTGCAATTCTCTTTCTGTCCAGAGGCGACACATCACTCACCCCATCTGTCACTACAGAAAGAAGAACAAATTGGAAGTCGTCCTGTATTTCATAGGAGATGACCTCTTTTCCGAAAGGAGAGAGTTTTGCCATTTCCGAAACGCAACTCTCTGCGATCGCGTCATCAATCATCAGCAGTCCTTTGTCCAACCTACTCCATTGGGTGGTACTTGCCGTAGCCCAAGTAGTCATAGAAGACCTGGTTGGCCTCCTCCCAACTGTCGGCCTCGAACGTTTTCATCAAGACCGAATCCTCTTCGAAGATACCTTCTGTCGGAAATTTTTTAGCGAAACACAAGGCGTCATCTCTTACATAGAGAGCGAGATACGGCTCTTCCACTTTACTTCCTATGCAAGGCGCCAATACTCCCGTAGGCAACAAGTAACGGTGAACAGTATGCTGCTTGCGTCATAAGCGTACTTGGTGGTGGCGCCATCAGGTGCAGTGATGCTGGCGACGCAGCCTTTTTTTTCGTAACCTACGCAAAACAAGCCAAGCTCAACTTCCCGTTTCTTTGCCAATTCTTGGGCCGCTATTGGTCGTAATCTATACAGAACAGGCCGAGCTCCGTCTCTAGCTTCCCCGCCAGCTTTTCTGCCACCGATCTTGACGCCACAACAACATCTTCGAGAGCAAATATTGCTTTACCAGAACTCTCTACTTTATCCACCGAGATCACCTTCAACCTCCCTGAAAACCCCTCCAACTCGAAAAACTTTCGACCTTCGAACAAATCCACCACCTCCCCAACGTTCGGAAGACTCTTAACCTCAATATCTCCAGTCGCATTTCCATATGCACTAACCGGAGAATCAAATATACTGAAATCGATATAAATTTTCATGATTACAAAGGAGCTCCAGGAGTCAGCAACGTTGTAGCAGCAGCCGTTTCTATCGACATATCACAACCCATTTTTCTACCGAGATAAATCATGGCCCATATGTTTGCTATGCGGCCGTCTAGATCCTTAACGTGCCCTATCCATGTCGTATTAGTCCCCGTTACCGCTGGATTTGGAGTGTCGTACGCATTCTTATACAACACCTTATCGTTAAGCATGTTATTCATTTTGACTTTCGCTTCCTTGATAGCTGTCTGCGCCGCGTCCTTCAGGGCAGTACAGGGATCCGCGCTTTTCGAGCACGTTCTATCGTAGTGCCGCTCCTCAAGCCGAGTCATGCCGGGTGGACGAACCTTCGACATTACCGCCGCCGCACCCGAATCAAGTGCATCCTCCGGATAACGAAGCCCCGTCGTTGGCAATGAAACGTTGGGAATCGGCGGCAACGCCAGCGCTCCTCCAGCTCCGGGGGCGGGTATCACCTGCGCATGCGCTGAAGCTATCAGTCCGGCGAGTTGCTGCTTCATCCAATCAAGCACCGCGTACCAGCCACGCATGACCATCTCGCGAAACGACTGCACGACAGTCTCATCGATCGTGAACGTACCAGTTGGACTCGCCGCCGTTTGGGTCCCTGTATCGCCTTGAGGAGCCGGGACGTTGTCCAGAATCTGGGTTAGCCGATGCGCTGCATCGTAGACATAACGCATCACTAGAGTCTGGGGCCCTACCATCGCAGTGCGCAGGCCGATGGCGTCGTACTCGTAGCGGACGTGCTGCTCACCATAATCGTAGTCAGTCACCCACCCACGTGCGTTGTAGCCAAACTTGATGGCAATACCATTCACATCGACCGCCTCCAACACACGACCTGCTGCGTCGTAGAGGGTAATGCGCCCGGTTTTCCCGTCCGGATTGGTCAGTGTCTGCAGATTACCTTGACCGTCATAGGCGAGCGTCCAAGTGCCGGTAATTGCCCCATCTGTACGCTCCGTTGCCGTCAAGACGTGGCCGCTATCGTCGTACGTCCAGTCGGTACGCTTGATGGATCCGGATGCTGCCGCGGCAAAGGCTTGGCTACCGTTCGCATCACCAGTCGGCGTCACGGTATGCGACAGCAAATTCCCATTCGCATCATAGGAAAACGTGTCAATCTGATTCGGCGCAGCAACACGCGTGACCAACCATTGCTGCGAATCCCATTCCGTGGTGGTGGTCTTCGCATCCGCAGTCCCGGCTCCGACTACGCGCTGCGTCTCGCGGCCGAGGGCATCGTAGACATACGTCGTCGTGGAGCCGTCATAGCCCGTCTTGCTTGTCGGGTTGTTGTTGGCGTCGTAGCTGGTGCTTTGCGCTGTGCTGCCACACGTCGGACAAGGCGCCGATACCCCCGTAGGCAACAACACGCCGTTTTGCTTGAGGAAGGTGTATGTGCTGGTCGTGCCCGACGGCTGGGTGACGATCGTCTGGTTATTCGCTTGGTACTGGAACTGATAGCGATCCGCCCCCGCCGTCAGCTCACTGGTGATTGCCCGGCCCTGATCGTCATAGGCATAGGTGGCATACCGCACGCCGGCTTCGTCGATCACGCCGGTCAGTGCGGTGGGGAAACGCGTGTCTTCGTACACGTACTGCCGCACCGTGTTGTCCGGCCAGGCGACGGAGGACAGCATGCCGCTGGCATTGTAGGCGTACATCGTTACGGCGCCGTCGGGTGCGGTGATGCTGGATACGCGGTTTTGGGTGTCGTAGGCGAAGGTCAGGCTGCGGCCGCTGGGGGCAGTGACTTGTGCAAGTTGAGCCTTCGCGTTGTAGATGAGCGTCGTCGTCCGGCCATTGCGCTCACGGACAGATAGCAGTTTCCCGTTTGCGTCGTATTTCTCAACCTCACCGGTATTTGTCACGCCATACTGCCAGCCGGTCACTTTGCCATTGGCATCTGTCAGCGGCTGTAACGTATCTTGCGTACCAGACGCCACCCAGTTTGCCCCAGTCTTCAGAAAGACCAGCGTCGAGCCATCGCTTCGCAATGCAGAAATCTGCGGCACTACATACGCAAGGAAATTGGTGTCTAGTTGGCGCTGCCAATTGAATACCCACCGGCCGACTCCACCATTTGATGCGAAGACGCTGTTGGAACGATAAGACCGCGTCAGCGGTAAGTCCGCGCTGCCGCCATTGTCGGTTTCCAGAAGAATTTTGGTGCCGGTTCCGGGGATGACTGGATGGCCAACCGCACAGGCTAGTACGGGCGGGGGTGGAACTGGGGGCTTGCACGAGCCATCCGACTGAAGAATGTAACCAAAAGCGCAACCAGGAACGCGACTAGCCATCGCAAAGTTGTCATCACCGAACACTGTCGGTCGCCAACACGCATAGGCAATCGGGCTAGCCTGGGTGACCTTGGACACCGTCATGTTGTAGTGCGCCGCATAGTCAACACATGCGGCGTCCGGAGTATCGAAATTGCTATAACCGGCTGTCCACCATATCCCCGTCGACTGTGCGCTTGAAACTGAGCTCAGGCCAAAGGCAAAAACCGCAAATATCACGTAGGCTAGCTTTGGGAAAAGGCCAAGCCCCCCATTTTTCGGATGCCGTCGAACCTGTCGAAGTACTTTGAGCTGCGCCATCCCATCCCCAGCGTTGTCATCTTCTTGGAGACATGACTCTCATGACTCTCGTGCCCGCTTACAAGTCAGAATTTCTTTCACCTGTTTTCAGGGAAATTTCTATCGCATAAGCTATCGAGCACTGCGTTGACTCCACCTCTGCGGCGCATGCACAAGGCAAGCAAATGGGACTACTGCCACAACCCGCCGTTGACAACACAAGTCCAATCCACCAAGCTTGCCCCCATGCTTCGTCACACCACCTGCCTCGCGTCGATTATTCGCACCACTCCAAGAATGGTGGGTTAGCGCGCGTCAGCCGGTAGCAAACGAACCCGCCCCCCGAGGCGGGTTTTTTGTGCCCGCCTCCTGAACCCTCCCCTATCAGGAGCTTCTCATGTCGCTGCAATCGCAACCGCCCGCCGCCGCATCCACCCAGGCCACGCTGCATCTGGTGTGCGGCAAGATCGGCGCCGGAAAATCGACGTTAACGCAACGGCTGGCCGACGCGCCCGCAACGGTGCTGCTGAGTGAAGACACCTGGCTCGCACACCTCTATCCGGGCGAGATCACGAGCGTGACCGACTACGCCCGCAGCGCGCGCCGCCTGCGTGCCGCGTTGACCGACCACCTCTGTGCACTGCTTGGCGCAGGCATTTCCGTTGTGCTGGACTTTCCCGCCAACACACCCGCCAGCCGGGCGTGGATGCGCGAAGTCTTCGAGCGTGCAGGCGTCGCACACCAACTGCACTACCTGGACGTACCCGACGCGGTCTGCAAGCAGCGCCTGCACGATCGCAATGCAGCCGGTACGCACCCGTTCGCGCCAACCGATGCCGAGTTCGAAGAGATCACGCGTTACTTCGTTGCACCCACGGCAGAGGAAGGCTTTCACGTGGTGCGGCACCCATGATCATCTGGTTCATCTGGCGCCCAACAACCGACACTCCGCCGACAACGCCAACAGATTCGGATCGCGCTCCCGATTGCGCTGCATCACCAGCACAATGTGCTGACTGATCGCATAGCGTGCCGCCAGCGGAATCAGTTGCACCTTCGGGCTGAAATCCGCCACGCGGCGCGGCAGTAGTGCGTAGCCGATGCCGCCGCTCACCAGGTTCATGAGCGAGAAGATGTCGCCCACGCGCAGCGCAATCTGCGGTGCAAAGCCGGCCTTGTCGAAGGCGGCCATGAAGTCGTGGTACGTCGCAAAGTCATCGCCCAGCGCCACGAACTTTTCACTGCGCACGGTTTGCAGGTCGATCTCCGCCGACGCGGCATACGGCGAGTTCAGCGGCGCCGCGAAGAGGATCTCGTCGTCAAACATCGGCACCGTCAGTAGATCGGGATTGCGCAGTGGCTCGCCCAACGCGATGACGATGGCATCAAGCTGGCCGTCTTCCAGCTTGGCCAGCAGGCTGCGGTTGGAGCCCAGCGTGAGTTCAATGTCGAGTGCCGAACGGCGCGTCTTCAACCCGGCGAAGATGCGCGGCAAGGTGCCCACCGTCATTGAGTAAAGCCCGCCGATCTTCAGCGTGGTGGATGAAAACCCTGCCGCCTCGCGCGTGCGGCGCACGCCGGCTTCGCATTCGGCCAGGATGTGCTCCACATGCTCGGCAAACACGTAGGCGGTGGACAGTGGAATCAGCTTGCGCCCGTCGCGCTTGAAGAGCGGACAGCGCAACCCCTCTTCCAATGAATGCAGCGCGCGGTGCACGCTCACCGTGCTCTGCCCGAGCGCCTCCGACACGCGCGCCATGTTGCCCAGCGTCATGAAGGACTGGAACACCTCCAGTTTCTTCAACGTGATCTCTTCGTCGATGGCCATGTGGGTGCCCGCCCGTTCAATCGGATTCCGCCATTGTTTCATTAACTTCAAGTTAACGAAACTGTGGGTAGGTTGATTGAAGTGCATGGCCTTCCGGCATACGGTACAGCCCATCGAGTCCACGGTTGGAGCTGTCCACTCATGCAAGCGATGTCCAACAATCCCGCCAACGCCGCCATTCCGCCCCAGTGGCGCAAGCGGCGTGACGAGAAAGAGCGCCGCCTGGCTGCGGCCCGCCGAATCGCCAACGGCAAGGTCATCCCCACCGGCGATATCGTCGCCGCGCTCGAAGCGCTGCTCGCCCCAGGCGACCGCGTTGTGCTGGAGGGCAATAACCAGAAGCAGGCCGATTTCCTCTCGCGCTCGCTGGCCAAGGTGAACCCCGAGCGCCTGCACGATCTGCACATGATCATGCCAAGTGTGAGCCGTGCCGAGCATCTGGATATCTTCGAAGCCGGCATCGCGCACAAGCTCGACTTCTCGTTTGCCGGGCCGCAAAGCCTGCGCATCAGCCAGTTGCTGGCCGACGGGCTGCTGGAAGTGGGCGCCATCCACACCTACATCGAGCTGTATGCGCGGCTGGTGGTGGACCTGATCCCCAACGTGTCGCTGGTGGCCGGTTTCAAGGCCGACCGCCAGGGCAACATCTACACCGGCCCGAGCACCGAAGACACGCCCGCGCTGGTCGAGCCGGCCGCGTTCTCGGATGGCATCGTCATCGCGCAGGTCAACGAGATCGTGGATGACCCGGCCGACCTGCCGCGCGTGGATATTCCTGGCTCGTGGGTCGACTTCATCGTGCAGGCCGACAAGCCGTTCTATATCGAGCCGCTGTTCACGCGCGACCCGCGCCTCATCAAGCCGGTGCACGTGCTGATGGCGATGATGGCCATTCGCGGCATCTACCAGCGGCACAACGTGCAGTCGCTCAACCACGGCATCGGCTTCAACACCGCTGCCATCGAACTGATCCTGCCGACGTACGGCGAGCGCCTGGGCCTCAAGGGCAAGATCTGCCGCAACTGGACGCTCAACCCGCACCCGACGCTAATCCCCGCCATTGAATCGGGCTGGGTGGAAAGCGTGCATTGCTTCGGCACCGAGCTGGGCATGGAACGCTACGTGGCCGCGCGCCCGGACGTGTTCTTCACCGGGCACGATGGTTCGCTGCGTTCGAACCGCATGCTGTGCCAGTTGGCCGGCCAGTACGCGGTGGACCTCTTCATCGGAGCGACGTTGCAGGTGGATGGCGATGGGCATTCGTCCACCGTCACGCGCGGTCGCTTGGCTGGCTTTGGCGGCGCGCCCAACATGGGCCACGACCCGCGCGGCCGTCGTCACGCCACACCCGCGTGGCTCGACATGACCGAGCCAGTGACGATGCTGGAGCGTGGCAAGAAGCTCGTCGTGCAGATGGTCGAAACGTTCCAGGAAGGTGGCAAGCCGACCTTTGTCGACACGCTGGATGCGGTGGCCGTCGCCAAGCAAAGCGGCATGCCGCTCGCGCCCGTCATGATCTACGGCGACGACGTCACCCACCTGCTGACCGAAGACGGCATTGCCTACCTCTACAAGGCGCGCTCGCTGGAGGAGCGGCGCGCGATGATTGCCGCCGTGGCGGGCGTCACGTCCATCGGCCTGCGACATGACCCGGCCAAGACCGAGCAGATGCGCCGCGACGGTCTGATCGCCCTGCCCGAAGACCTCGACGTGCGCCGCAGCGATGCCAGCCGCGAACTGCTCGCCGCCAAGAGCATCGCCGACTTGGTGGAATGGTCCGGCGGCCTGTACGACCCGCCTGCACGCTTCCGGAGCTGGTAATGGAGAAGACCTTGCATCGACCCTTGCCGGCCAGCCCGAAAGCGCGTGCCAGACGGTTGGCCGCACTGGTGGAATCCGCGCTCATCGACGAGGTGACGCTGTCGCCCAAACCCGGCCTGGTGGATGTGCGTGGCAATGGCGCGCATCACGATCTCGACTGGACGCTGATGGTGCATTCGGCCCAAACCCTGCGCCCGGCGTTTGAAGCGATGGCACTGGCTGGCGCACAGATCAACGCGCCGCTAGCGCTACGCGAACGCATCGGCCGCCTGGGCCGTGAAGGCGAAGCGGCCATGCTCGATGCCACCGGCGGCATCAACACACACCGTGGTGCCATCTGGGCGCTCGGCCTGTTGGTAACAGCTGCCGCGCAGGCACCGCATGCGTTGGATGCCGCCGCCGTTGCGAATCGCGCAGCACGCCTGGTCAACATCCCCGACCGCTTTGCGCCCTTCTCGACTGGCCACAAGGGCGAGCGCGCGTGCAACGACTACGGCGTTGGCGGCGCCAAGGGCCAGGCCTGTGCCGGCTTTCCGCACGTGATCAAGGTGGCGCTGCCCGCATTGCGCCAGGCGCGCGCCGCAGGCATCCGTGAAGACCACGCACGCGTAGACGCGCTGCTCGCCGTCATGGCCACGCTGGACGACACCTGCGTGCTCGCACGCGGTGGCGCGGAAGCATTGCGTGTCGTGCAAACCGGCGCCGCAACGGTACGCGCTGAAGGCGGGCTCGCAACGCCGCAAGGCCGCCGCGCCTTCCGCCTGCTCGAACAAGACATGCTGGCGCTGCACGTGTCACCCGGTGGTGCAGCCGACCTGTTGGCCGCCACGCTGTTCCTCGACCGCCTGCCCGCAAGCGCGCATGCAGCGTCTGATCTCGAATCCGCTCATCAGGAAACCGAACATGGAGCGTCTTGATTTTCAATTCACCGGCGGCGCACCTGCCAGCCGACGTGCGTATGCCGGCGTGGTCGGCTCGGGCGACCTGGAGGTGCTGCTCACCCCTGGCAACACCGGCCAGATCGACGTGGCCATCACTACCTCCGTCAACGGTATGGGAGCGACGTGGCAGGCGCAGCTTGCGCGCGTGTTCGGCTCGCATGCGTGGCCGGCGGCCAAGATCACCATCAACGACTTCGGCGCGACACCAGCCGTGGTGCGGTTGCGGCTCGAGCAGGCGCTTGAAGCGCTTGCCCAAGCGTAAGGAGAGGCCATGTCACGCAACCCGATTGAACGCGACAGCTTTATCGAACGCGATGCCCGCCGTCGCGCCATTGCCCTGCTCGACCCCGGCACCTTCCGTGAATTGCTCGATCCGTTCGAGCAGTTGACCTCCCCCTGGCTACCGCGGCAGGGCATCGTCACGCAGGCCGACGATGGCGTGGTCGTCGCACGCGGCACGCTGGGCGGCCAACCCGCCGTGGTGCTCGCCATTGAAGGCGCCTTCCAGGGCGGCAGCATGGGCGAGGTGTCCGGCGCCAAGATCGCGGGTGCACTGGAACTGGCGGCCGAAGACAACCGCAACGGCATCCCCACGCGCGCCGTGATCGTCTTCGAAACCGGCGGTGTGCGCCTGCAGGAAGCCAACCTTGGCCTCGCCGCCATTGCCGAGATTCACGCAGCCATCCGCGCATTGCGCGTGTACGGCCCGGTGATCGGCATCACCGCAGGCGTGGTCGGCTGCTTTGGTGGCATGAGCATCGCCGCCGGGCTGTGCAGCTACCTGCTGATGACGCGCGAGGCACGCCTCGGCCTCAATGGCCCGCAGGTGATCGAGCAGGAAGCCGGCATCGAGGAATACGACTCTCGCGACCGCCCCTTCATCTGGAGCCTGACCGGCGGCGAACAACGCGCTGCCACCGGCCTGGCCGATGTGTGCATCGAAGACGATTCTGTCTCGATTCGCGCGCAAGTCATTGCATGGCTGCAGGCGGGGGCGCCCAAACACCAGCGCAGCGAGCAGGTCGACCACTACCTCGAACAACTCGCCGCCGTCGACACCTCGCGCCAGGCCACGGCCGAAGATGTACGCACGCGCTACGCCGCCAAGGATCAAGCATGAGCCAGACCGAACTCTCTACGCGCGGCGCAACCTGGATGCGCGCACTCACCGGCGGCACGCCGGCTGCGGGCTACGGCAGCACGCTGCAAGTCATTGATGCCACACTGGCAAACCAGCCCGCGCGCTACATCGCCGTCGTACCCGATGCTCAACACCGCTTCCCGCGTGCCCGCAACGGCGAAGTCGGCCTGGTCGAAGGCTGGCAACTCGCCCGCGCCGTGCGCGATGTCATGGCAGAAGACGCCGGGCAAGAGAAGAAGCGCGCCATCGTCGCCATCATCGACGTAGCAAGCCAGGCCTACGGGCGCCGCGAAGAGGCGTATGGCATCCACCTCGCATTGGCAGCGGCAGCCGATGCCTACGCTGCCGCACGACTTGCCGGACACCCGGTGATCGGCCTGATCGTCGGCCGTGCCATGTCGGGCGCGCTACTTGCGCACGGCTACCAGGCCAATCGCCTGCTCGCACTCGATGATGCCGAAGTGATGGTCCACGCCATGGGCAAGGCCGCCGCCGCACGCGTGACGCTGCGCTCCGTGGCCGATCTGGAACGCCTAGCGCAAGAGATCCCGCCCATGGCCTACGACATCGCAAGCTTTGCATCCCTCGGACTTCTGTGGCGGTTGTTGAAGGTCAAGTCTGCCGACACGCCCGACGCCTCCGACATCGACACCGTGCAAAGCGCACTGGCAGCCGCGCTGTCCGACATTGCGGCAGACCCCTCGCGCGGCCTGGAGAGCCGGTTAGGCGCGCCGCTGCGCAAGGCATCGTCCGAAGTACGCGAGCGCCTACGCGCGCAATGGAACGCACAAGTGGAAAGCGCGTAGCGCATGGAGAAATGACCTGGCCGCTAACCCATGCGCCCAGACGGTGTGGCCGTACCCTGCCCTAGATGGCGCCTTGAATTTCTGTTGCAGGGAGGAAAAAGAAGGGAGGCTTGTCTGAGCGAAGCGAGTTTGCCTCCCTTCCCTCCCTGCGACAGAAATTCAAGGGAGGGGTCGCCATCTCGGGCGCGCCTTTCTTTGCTTACTTTCTTTGGCAAGACAAAGAAAGTGAGTCGGCCCCGGCAGGGGACGAAACACAAGATGCACCACCAGCAAAAAAATAGTCTTCCAACCTCGATCACAACAACCCAACAACAGGCGACCCATCGCCGTTCCCAAAGGAGACAAAACGTGATCATCTACGGTACGACCCTGCTGGCGCTCTGTCACATCGCCGGCCTCTTCCTGGGCGACTTGCTCGGCCAGGCCATCGGCGTCAAGGCCAACGTCGGCGGCGTAGGCATCGCCATGTTGCTGCTGATCTTCGCGCGCCTCTACCTCCACAAGCGCGGATTGATGCCAGCCGCCACGGAAGCCGGCGTCTCCTTCTGGGGCGCGATGTACATCCCCGTGGTGGTAGCGATGGCCTCCACGCAGAACGTGGTGACGGCGCTGCGCGGCGGCCCCGTGGCGCTGCTGGGCGCAATCGGCGCGGTGGCGGTATGCGGCGTGTGTATCGCGCTCATCAACCGCACCGGCAAGGCGGAAAACCGGCAACCGCTGCCGCCGCTGCCTGAATCCGAACAGGCCCGCGCCTAAGGAGACCTACCATGTTGTCAATGCTAGAGAAGGTTCTTCAGCACAACGGGCTGGTAGCGGCCTTTGCGCTGGTCGGCATCGTCATGGGCCTGTCGATGTGGCTATCGAAGAAGTTGACGTTTGGGCGCGTACACGGCTCTGCCATCGCCATCATGATCGGGCTGGTGCTGGCCTACTGGGGCGGCATACAGACCGGCGGCGAACGCGGCCTGGCTGACCTGAAGCTGTTCGGCGGCATCGGCCTGATGGGTGGCGCCATGCTGCGCGACTTCGCCATCGTCGCTACCGCCTTCGAGGTGCAGGTGACCGAGGCGCGCAAGGCCGGCCTGATCGGCGCTGTTTCACTGCTGCTGGGGACGGTGCTGCCGTTCATCGTCGGGGCCTGCGTTGCCTACGCCTTCGGCTATACCGATGCAGTGAGCGTCACCACCATCGGCGCGGGAGCGGTCACGTACATCGTCGGGCCGGTGACGGGCGCGGCGCTGGGTGCCAGCTCCGACGTGATGGCGCTGTCGATTGCCACGGGGCTCGTCAAGGCGATCCTGGTGATGGTCGGCACGCCCTTAGCGGCCAAGGCCCTGGGCCTGAACAACCCGCGTGCGGCCATGGTGTTCGGCGGGTTGGCGGGTACGGTCAGCGGTGTGTCGGCCGGGCTTGCCGCCACGGACCGGCGCCTGGTGCCCTACGGCTCGCTGGTGGCGACGTTCCATACGGGTCTTGGTTGCCTGCTCGGGCCGTCGGTCCTGTTCCTGGCCACGCAAGCGCTGCTGCGATGACACCCACGCCGCTGCGCGCGCACGATTTGCTGTGGGTGTCCGAGATGCCGGCAACAGCAGACGGCACACCCTTGCCGGACTGGGCACTTGCGGCATGCCGGCAGGGGGCGCCCGTTGTCGTGCGCCGGGCACCGCGCGGCCCTGATGGTGTGATCCCGGTGGGCCTACGCGGCAGCGCGCGGAGCGAGCGTTGCGCGGCCACCGTGGCCCTCAGGACCATCACACGCATCATCACGCCCGAAGCCCTGGCGTCCACAACCGCCACCATCGCTAACGATGCGCCATTTGCAGCACTCCGTACCTTGCATGCGTTGGCACCCGAACTCAGTGCACTCGGTTGGGCATGGGGTCCGACCGGCGGTACGGGCTTTACGCTCGCCAGCGGCTTGCCGGTGCTGCATGCGGACAGTGATCTCGACCTCGTCATGCGCATGCCGCACGCGCCATCCAGTGCGCAGCGCGATCACCTCGTCGGTCTGCTGAGCGATACCGAATGCCGCGTGGACTTGCAGATCGACACCGGCCACGGCGGCTTCGCCCTACGCGACTGGCTTGCCTCGCCTCACAAGACGCTGCTCAAGACTGACCACGGCCCCCGCCTCGTCGCAGACCCATGGAGCGATGTCGCATGAGCGTCCTCTTCATGTTCCCCGGCCAGGGCAGTCAGCGCGTGGGCATGCTGCGCGCGTTGCCTGAGGACCCCGCCGTCGCGCAAGCGCTGGCCGAGGCGGGCGACGTGCTGGGCGTTGATCCGCTCACACTCGATACCGCAGAGGCATTGCAGTCGACCGTGGCCGTCCAGCTATGCCTGCTGATTGCTGGTGTGGCCGTGGCACGTACGCTGGTTCGACAGAACGCCGCGCCGGATATGGTGGCGGGCCTGTCGATCGGCGCGTGGCCCGGCGCGGTCGTGGCAGGCGTGCTGGATTTCAGCGACGCACTGCGGCTGGTCCGCCTGCGCGGGCAACTCATGGAAGACGCGTATCCGAGCGGCTACGGGATGGCGGCCATCGTCGGCCTGGCCGAGCCGCAGGTGGGTGCCATCGTTGCGCAAGTCCACTCAGCGGCAACGCCCGCCTATGTGGCCAACCTGAATGCGGAGCGGCAGATTGTCGTGGCGGGCAACGATGCCGCGCTCGCGCAGGTCATGACACGTGCGCAAACAGCAGGTGCATCGACGGTGGCGCGGTTGTGCATGGCGGTACCGTCGCACTGCCCGTTGCTCGATGCGCAAGCTGCTGAATTGTCTGCTGCCGCTGCAAAGGTGACACCGCACGCGCCGCAACGCACTTACATCAGCAGCAGCCGTGCACGCGCGCTCTTCCGCGCCAATCTCATCGTCGAGGATCTGGCCTGGAACATGGCGCGGCCCGTGCTCTGGCATGACACGATGCGGCATGCGTTCGAGCGTGGCGCGCGGCTGGCGGTGGAGATTGCAGGCAACAGCGCGCTGAAGCGCCTTGCGCAGCCCGTCTTTGCGGACGATGCCGTCTTTGATACGAGCGGCGGGCTCGATGTCGTGCGGGTACGGATACAGCGCGCGAACAGCCGATAGCGCACAAAGAAAAAACGGGGCACTCGGCCCCGTTTCTTCTTGCTACTCGTCTTAAACGATTTCCCGCGTCTCCAGGAACTGAATGTCCGGAAACCGCTCCTGCGTCAACCGCAGGTTCACGTTGCTCGGCGCCAGGTAGACGTAGTCACCCGCGCCATCCAGGGCCACGTTGTGGCCAGCCTTGTCGATCAGCTTGTCGATGTCTTCCGGCTTGCCCCTGAGCCAGCGGGCGGTGGCGCATTCGTGCGGTTCGAAAATCGCGTCGACGCCGTATTCGTGCTCCAGGCGGTGCGCCACCACGTCGAACTGCAGGATACCGACCGCGCCCAGCACCAGATCGTTTGATGCAATCGGGCGGAACATCTGCGTGGCGCCTTCTTCGGCCAGCTGCTGCAACCCCTTCTGCAGCTGCTTGAGCCGCAGCGGATTGTTCAGCCGCGCACGGCGGAAGAATTCCGGCGCAAACGATGGGATGCCCGTGAACTTCAGTGCCTCGCCTTCGGTAAACGCGTCGCCCAGGCGAATCGTGCCGTGGTTGGGCACGCCGATGATGTCGCCGGCAAACGCCTCTTCCGTCGTATTGCGGTCCTGCGCCATGAAGGTGATGGCGTTGTTGATGGCCACCGTCTTGCCGGTCGACACTTGCAACAGCTTCATGCCGCGCTCGAAACGGCCCGAGCACACACGCACGAAGGCGATGCGGTCACGGTGCTTCGGGTCCATGTTGGCCTGAATCTTGAAGACGAAGCCGGTGAACTTCTCTTCCATCGGCTTGACTTCCCGTGTTTCGGTCGGGCGCGCCAACGGCTCCGGCGATTGGCCGACCAGCGCGTCGAGCAGCGACTGCACGCCGAAGTTGTTCACCGCCGAGCCGAAATACACCGGGCATTGCTTGCCGGCCAGGAAGGCCTCTTTGTCGAATGTGTGCGAAGCACCGCGCACGAGTTCGATGTCGATGCGCAGTTCTTCCGCCTGCGAGCCGAGCACGCGGTCCAGTTCGGGGTTATCGAGCCCTTGGATCAGGCCCGCAGTCGCACCCTTCTCGCTGTCGGCGTTCGGGTCGAACAGCTGCACCGTGTCGTTCACCAGGTGATACACGCCCTTGAACGACTTGCCCATGCCGATCGGCCACGTCATCGGCGCGCACTGGATCTGCAGCACGCTTTCGATCTCATCGAGCAATTCGATGGGCGCGCGGCCTTCACGGTCGAGCTTGTTGATGAACGTAAGGATGGGCGTGCTGCGCAGGCGGCAGACATTGAGCAGCTTGATGGTCTGCGCTTCCACGCCGTTCACGGAGTCGATCACCATCACGGCGGAGTCGACTGCGGTGAGCGTGCGGTAGGTGTCTTCCGAGAAGTCTTCGTGGCCCGGGGTGTCGAGCAGGTTGACGATGTAGTCACCGCCGTCGTTCTGATACGGGAACTGCATCACCGACGACGTGACCGAGATGCCGCGCTGCTTTTCCATCTCCATCCAGTCGGAGGTGGCGTGGCGGTTGGCCTTGCGCGCGCGCACAGCGCCAGCCATCTGAATGGCGCCGCCGAACCACAGCAGTTTTTCCGTCAACGTGGTTTTACCCGCGTCCGGGTGGGCAATGATGGCGAACGTCCGGCGGCGCCGGATCTCCTGCTGCAGCGTACTCACGGGCAAAAACCGAAAGGGAGGGGTGAAAAATGCGGATGAATGCACACAGGGTGTGTGCGCCGGCCGGCGGGGGTCATCCTGACGGCCGATGGACTGCCCGAGCGGCGTTGTCAATCCGGGGCAGCCGATATTGTACGCGATCGGCGACCTTGCTTAGGATCAACTGACCCGATGCACAAGCGAGGGAAACTCCGTAGGAACCGTCCGCCGGATGGTGGAGACCAATACGTTGTCGGAATGCTCCGACAACCCTTTCGGAGACGGTGTTATCGAAGTTGTCATGAAGCTCCCGTATTGTGGAGTCCGTCGCGAAACCCACACGGTGTGGTGCTTCGCGACATTGAAAGAAGTTAAGAAGTAAGGAGTCCAATCGTGCGTAGTCGAACCCCTGTCGATCCCGCAGTGCAGCGCATTCTCGAGACCACCCGCCGTGCGTGGCAACTCGACGCAGAAAGCCTGCGTGCGGCGCGTCAGCAGCGTGCCGCCAATCGCCGCAAGCGGATCAAGGCTTTGCCGCAAGACAGCCTGCGGGTACTCGCAGCGCTCGCGCTGCAAGCGGAAATCCTGGCCGTGCGCAAGACCGTGGTGACGGTCGGCTAGTTGCGCAGTTTTTTGCTTCACCCGTATCAAGGGCCACAAGTCGTGGCCCTTTTGCTTTGGGCCGGATGGCGTTGGGGGCATGGCAGTTGCTTGGCGGTATTGACCATTGCACTGCAGGAGCCCCTTCATGACCGAGCTCAACCCCAAACCGCCCGCCAACGGCGCCACCATCACCACCCTGCATCCGCAGATCGACCATACCGCGCAGCGTGTGAAAGACGCCACAGCCGAAGGCATTGACCGGCTGGCAGGCGTCGTCTCCAACGCGCTCACACAATTCGACCGGCGGGCCGAGCAGTTGAAGACATTGCACGCAAACGCGTCAGAACAGGCCAGCAGTTCCATGCACCAGCATCCGGTGCTGACCATTGGCCTGGCGTTTGTGGCGGGTGTGCTGCTGGAACAGTTGACGCGG
The DNA here is from genome assembly GCF_958415495.1 of Ralstonia flaminis. Taxonomy (NCBI): domain Bacteria; kingdom Pseudomonadati; phylum Pseudomonadota; class Betaproteobacteria; order Burkholderiales; family Burkholderiaceae; genus Ralstonia; species Ralstonia flaminis. The sequence goes on from NZ_CATZLL010000002.1 coordinate 349,492, forward strand.
GACTAGCCCCCGCTGTCGCGCGCGCCATTGGCCGTAGGGGCCGCATGGACCGTAGGAGCCGCGCCGGGTGCCAGCGCCGAATTGAGCAGCGCTGCCCGTGCGGCAGAACCGGTGATGGCCTCCGCCGCCCTGGCAGCCTCTTCCTGGCGGCTGCCGAACAGCAGCGCGTACTGGCGCGTCACCAGTGCGCCAAAGAAGAAAATCTGCGCCGAATAATAGATCCACAACATCAGCGCCACCACAGACCCGGCCGCACCGTACGACGACGCCACGGCACTGCTACCGAGGTACAACCCGATGAAACGCTTGCCGAGTGTGAACAGCAGGGCCGTCACCACCGCGCCCAGGGCCACGTCGCGCCAGGCCACGCGCGTCTCAGGCAGCATCTTGAAGATGGTGCCGAATAATAGCGACACCACCGCAAACGCAAAGACGGCAGACAGCGCCTCCGCCACCGGTGCGAAGAAGCCTGCGCCTGCCCAGATCTCCCCCCAGAAACGCTGAACCACCGCCAGCGCCGCATTGACGATGAGCGACACCAGCAGCAGAAAAGCCAGCACCAGGATCAGGCTGAACGACAACAGGCGCGCGCGCAGCAGCCCCCATAAGCCGGACTGTTGGCGCGGCGGCACCTCCCACAGTTCATCCAGGCTGCTCTTGAGCTCGGAGAAGGCGCTGGTGGCGCCAATCACCAGCAGCGCAACGGCCATCACAGCGGCAAACAGGCCGTGGCCGGAGCGCTTGGTGGCGGCCAGCACCGTCTCCACCGCCGCCGCACCTTGGTCGCCCACCAGGCCTTTGATCTGCCCGAAGATCTCGCCGCGCGCAGCCTGTTCGCCAAAGAACAGCCCGGCAATCGAGATGACCAGCACCAGCACCGGCGCCATCGAGAACAGCGTGTAGAACGACAGCGCCGCGCCCTTGCTGGCGGCGCGATGCACAGACCACTGCCGCGCCGCACCCATCAGCACGTGGGTGGAGCGCTTGAGCACGTCGCGGTCGATCAAGAAAGCGGCCAGGCGCATGAAGGGTCCTTGAGGAGGGCGGCACGCGCAAACCCGCGCCGCCTTCGAGCGTAGTCAGCCCGCAGCATACGCGCAAGCAGGGGCGCTGGCTCAGTCGCTCAGTCGTCACCGCCGCCCAGCAGCCGGCTCAGGAAAAAACCCGTACCGAAGGCCAGCGCGATCGTCGCCAGCGGATGCTTACGCATGCAGGCCACCGCATCGCTTGCAAAGCGCTGCCGTGATGCACGCCACTGCTCGCGACGGGCGGCGGCTTCATCGAGTACATCAGCAGCCGCGCCAGCGGTGCGGTCAATGGCCTTTGCGGTGGTCGCCTTCACGCGCTCGGCAGCCTGCGCCACGTCTTCGCGGATCAGGTTGCCGCTGCCATCGGATTTGGGAAACGGATGGGTCTGGGACGGTTCCATGGGTCTGCGCTCCTGAGATTGCATCGCGTGTGGATCGGTACGCGCACGAGGTTGGCTGCGCCCTCACCTGCGCCCGGCGACGAGGCCCCAAAGCAGACTCACCACGAACAGCACCACGAAGATCATGAACAGGATCTTGGCAATGCCGGCTGCGCTGGCAGCAATGCCGCCAAACCCAAGGGCGGCCGAGATCAGCGCGATGATGAAAAAGATGACGGCGTAACGCAGCATGGCAATCTCCTGTGCGGTGGGGTAGGTTTGCCGCGGATGCGGCAGAGACTCCCCATGGCCAGCAAGCGGCGTACCACGCCCGCAAAATCGTCGATACGCGCCGCCTATGCCTCGGTGGCGTGCGGTCGGCCCGACGCCGGGCCGGCGCTGTCGTCACCGTCTTCGCTGTTGCCGTATTCCTCCAGCCGGTTGTAGAGCGTCTTCAGGCTAATGCCGAGCAGCTCGGCGGCGCGCTTCTTCACACCACCACATTGCTCCAGCGTGGCCAGGATGATCTTCTTGTCGGCACTGGCCAGTGATGTGCCCACCGAAATCGTCAGCGTGGAGCCGGACGTGGCCTGCGTGCTCGACACCTGCAGCGGCACGTTGGCCGTGTCGATGCCCGCGTCGTCCGACAGGATGAACGCGCGCTGTACATAGTTGCGCAGTTCGCGCACGTTGCCCGGCCAGTTGTAGGCGCGCAGCGTGTCCATCGCGGGCGGCAGAAATGCCTTCTTGGTGTTGTTCTGTGCGTTGAGCTGATCCAGGAAATGCTGCGCCAGCAGTTCAACATCCTTGCCGCGCTCGCGCAGCGGGGGCAATTGCAGCGGGAACACGTTCAGGCGGTGATACAGGTCTGCCCGCAGCTTGCCGTCGGCCACGGCCTCTTCGGGATCGCGGTTGGTGGCGGCGATCACGCGCACGTCGGAATCAATCTCGCGGTTAGTGCCCACCCGCATGAACACGCCGGTCTCCAGCACACGCAACAGTTTCACCTGCAGCTCGATCGGCATCTCAGTAATTTCATCGAGGAACAGCGTGCCGCCGTTGGCGCGCTCGAAGTAGCCCTTGTGCTGCCGATCGGCGCCGGTAAAGCTGCCGCGCTCGTGGCCGAACATTTCCGACTCGATCAGGTTGGGTGAGATGGCGCCGCAGTTGACCGGCAAGAACGGCTGCTTGCGGCGCAGGCTCAAATCGTGAATCGTCTGCGCGGCCAACTCCTTGCCGGTGCCCGACTCGCCGATGAGCAGCACCGTCGCCTCGGTGGGTGCCACGCGGCTCACCTGGTCATACAGCGTCTGCATGACCGGCGAGTTGCCGAGCATCTGGCCGAACAGACCCAGCCGGCGCAACTCGCCGCGCAGGTTGCCGATCTCGGCTTTCAGATCCCCCGGGCGCGGAATGCGCGCAAGCACGGATTTGAGCCGCTGGAAATTGACCGGCTTGACGAGGTAGTCGGCCGCGCCCATGCGCAGCGCCTCGACGGCGGTCTCTACACTGGCATGGCCCGTCATGACGATGATCTCGGTGCCGGAGTGCGGCGCGATGTCTTCCATCAGATCCATGCCATTGCCGTCGGGCAGCAGCAGATCGATCAGGATGGCGTCGGGGCTGTGGCGCGACATCTGAATGCGCGCATCACGCAGTGAGCCAGCCTGCGCAGTGGTGAATCCTTCAGCGCTCACCAACTCACCCAGGGCGGCGCGAGCATTGGCATCGTCTTCGACAATCAGAATATGTGGCATCTCGATTCGATTGGTGGCCGGCGGTTCGATTGGACCGTCGGCGGTCAATGCGCGGGGCAACTGCAGGCCTTCCATGCGCGGGCAGGCGGCAGGTGCAAAAAGTATTCCATCGCATGCACGCTCGGCGACGGGCGCTGCGGTTGCGTCCCGAAGCCCTTGTCGCCAATGCGCAGATCGGTAACTTTTACACGCTCTCGTGCAAGAAAAGGCTCGGAGGCGTCACTCCGAGCGGTCGGCCCAACCAAACAGGCGTGATCTCAGCATAGATGAGAAGGTCACGGCTTCGCCACCCGCTGGCCCGAATGGACACGATAGGCCGCTTGAAGAGGAGAAGCGGGAGTAAAACCTGCGCCCCGCCAACGTTTCGGGCCTGTTTCTTGTCAGCGTTTGGCCGACAGGATGGCCGAAACGTCAGCGCATGCCTGACATACAACGCGCTAGGGCGGCCCCGATAATGGCTCAACTTTTTAACACAATGTGACGGGATGACGACGCGCCAAGCCACCGGGAGCCAGCATCGCTGAACAAGCGGCTCCGTGCCGGGACGTCCCCGTCGTGACCGACCAGAGGGAGCCATGTCCTTGAGCGAAGCCAACGCGTTCGATCGTGCAATCACTGCCGGGCGCCTACGTTGCCCCCCTGGCCTGGCCGGACTCGCCGAGTTTGACGATACCGATCACACGCCGGCAGAAGCCGACACCTCTGTCAGCCAAGTCAGACAGACCATCGCGGAACCCGATTTCGGCCACCTCTATGGCCGCTCGCCAGTGATGCGCGCGCTGTACAGCCAGATCGGCAAGGTGTCGAACACGCTGGCCACCGTGCTCATCATGGGTGAGTCGGGCACCGGCAAGGAATTGATCGCGAGCACGGTGCATGACATGAGCGCCCGTGCGGACCAAGCCTTCATCGCCGTCAACTGCGGCGCCATTTCGCCCAACCTGATCGAGTCCGAACTGTTCGGCCACGAGAAGGGCAGCTTTACCGGCGCAGCGCAGCGCCATATCGGCTACTTCGAGCACGCCAGCGGCGGCACCATCTTCCTGGACGAGATCACCGAGATGCCGGTGGAGATGCAGGTCAAGCTGCTGCGCGTGCTGGAGACCGGCGTCTTCATGCGCGTGGGCGGCACCGAGCCGATCCAGACGCGCGTGCGCATCATTGCGGCCACCAACCGCAACCTGATGGAGGCTGTGGCCGACGGTACGTTCCGCGAAGACCTGATGTACCGCTTGGCCGTAGTGCCGCTGCACGTGCCGCCGCTGCGCGATCGCGACGACGACATCGAAGAGCTGGCCCTGCACTTTCTTGCGCAGTTCAATGCTGCACACCAGACGGACAAGGTGTTCTCGCGCGCGGCACTCAGCGTATTGCGCAACCATGCATGGCCCGGCAACGTGCGTGAGTTGCGCAACGCCGTGCAGCGCGGCTACATCCTCGGCGAGAAGACCATCGAGCTGACCGCCCCGCTGGCATCGCCGCGCGGCCCCGCGCAGCCGAGCGTCAAGGAAGGTGTGCTGAGCCTGTCGGTGGGCGTGACGCTGGCCGATGCGCAACGCACGCTGATCCTGGCCACGCTGGCGCACTTTCATGGTGACAAGCGCCAGGCCGCCAAGACGCTGGGCGTGAGTTTGAAGACGCTCTACAACCGGCTCGATCTCTACCAGAACACCGCTGCCGCCGGCATGGCGGCCTGATCCAGCACGCCCTCGACGTTGCATATCGCACGCATCCACGCTGAGCACGTCAGCGTGGATGCGTGCGCGTGCGCTGGCCCGGGTGCTCATGCGGCGCGCGGCGCGGCACGGGCTCCGTGGTTGTGTGCGCGGCGCACGCCGTTCGGCCCGCCTGCGGTAGCGTCAAGGATGGGACTCGCATGGCGGGCCTCCTCATGGGTTGTTTGCTGGATGGGTCATTTAGAGCCGCTAACAAAACCCTCCTGGCGTCGTTACGCCTCCTTGCCGTACTTCTTGTACTGTCTGCGTCGGCGCGCCTAGCCAGGACCGCTACGCTGGGTTTTGTTAGCGGCTCTTACTGGCCCTGCTTGGCCGCACCCGACGGTGCCGCCGCGTCATTGCCGCCCGCTGCCTTGCCTGAACCCGCCGTATCACCTGCGCTGGCGCCGCCCGATCCGCCGGACTTGCTCGAAGATTTCGCGTGGTGCGACGTCTTATGCTTAGCCTTAGGCTTGGCACCATCGGCATTGCCGTCAGCGGCCATGGCATCCGCGCCCGTCTTGGACGCATTGTTAGGTGCATCTGCTGATGCGGGGCTGGTCTGGGCCTGGGCTGCCATGCCGAGGGCCAGGATGGCACCCGCGAGGGCAGCAGTCAGCGTACGTGGTTGCATCGGTTTCTCCTTACATGTGGCGGTGACGGAACGCGAAGCCGGCGTGCGGCCGGCTCCCTGGTCAGCGCAGCAACACATATACCTGCCATGCCACCCGTTGCCATTGCACGATACGGCCCATGTGTGCGGCAACACTGTCATGTGCCGGCAACAATGTGCATATAAAAACGACACGACCATGTAGAAACGGCGTGCCCGCCATCGGCAAAGCCTTGTCGCGTCTGCGTTTACTGACATGGCACACGCTTTGCATCTGAGGAAAGTCATGTCGGTCGCAAGACTGGCGCCCACTCACCCAAGGAGGCAAGGCGAATGGTCAAAGCCGCTCTCGAAATGCGTGCAAAGCAGCATCTCGCGCTGACGCCGCGACTGCAGCAGTCCGTGAAACTGTTGCAGTTGTCTGCCAACGAATTTGCGCAGGAAATGCAAGAAGCGCTCGCCAGCAACCCGTTCCTGGAAGAAGTCGAACAAGAGACTGGGCAGCAGGCCCAGGCCGACGGCATGCTGCACACAGGTGAGGTTTCCTCCGCCATCGGGCCAAACGACGTTGCTGCTGACACTACGCATGCAAATGAAGCACCGCTGGAGACCACCACCAGCGCCATCGAAACCGATCCGGCCATCGCTGCATCGGAAGAGTTTCCTGCTGACTTCAGCACCTATTACAGTCACAACGGCCACCACCATGGCGATGGTGAAGACAGCGACATCGGCGAGTGGGTACACGCCACCCCGAGCCTGCGCGAGCACCTGCACGAAGAACTGCTGAGCTACCGCCTGTCGGAACGCGACCGCGTGCTGGCGCAGACCGTGGTTGAAGCCCTGGACGACGATGGCTACCTGCGCCAGCTGCTCTCCGAGCTGATGCCGATGGCACCTGTAGAGCCCGTGCCCACCGAGAAGGAAATGCAGATCGCGCTGGCGCTGGTACAAAGCATGGACCCGCCGGGCGTGGCAGCGCGTGATCTGTCCGAATGCCTGCGCCTGCAGATCGAAGCACGCCCGGCCGATACCGAAGACGAAGAACGTATTCAAGAGATCGCGCTGGATGTCGTGCGCAGCCATCTGCCACGTCTGGCCAAGCGCGAGTTCGTGCAGATGCGCCGCGCACTCGGCTGCACCGAAGAGGAACTGCGCGACGCCTGCGCATTGATCCGTGGGCTGGACCCGCGCCCGGGGCAGCGCTTCTCGCAGGCGCATGCGGGCTACATCGTGCCGGATGTGTTTGTCACCAAGATCAAGGGCAAGTGGGTGGCCGTGACAAATCCGGCGGTCGCGCCATGCGCGCGCATCAACAAGGTCTATGCCGAACTTTTTGCACAGACGCGCGGCCACCACCGCACGCCGCTGGCGCACCAGTTGCAGGAAGCGCGCTGGCTGATCCGCAACGCGCAGCAGCGCTTCGCCACAATCCAGCGCGTGGCCGAGGCCATCGTCGCGCACCAGAAGCACTTTCTGGAATACGGTGAAGTGGCCATGAAACCCCTGGTGCTGCGTGACGTGGCCGAAGAGCTCGGCCTGCATGAGTCGACCATCTCGCGCGCCACCGGCAACAAGTACATGGCCACACCGCGTGGCCTCTTCGAGTTCAAGCATTTCTTCTCGCGCCAGCTCGCCACCGACACAGGTGGGGCATGTTCAGCGGCAGCGGTGCGGGCGTTGCTCAAGGAAATGATCGAAGCCGAAGACGCCGATGCGCCGCTCTCCGATGTGTCGCTCGCCAAGATGCTGGCTGAGCAAGGTGTGATCGTTGCGCGCCGCACGGTGGCCAAGTACCGCGGGCTGATGCGCATTGCACCGGCCGAGATGCGCCGCCAGGTCTGACCACGCTGCCCACCAACAGGAACCAACAGGACGCCCGTGCGCAAGCTGCCAAACCATCTCGCTCACCACGACCGCGCTGACGATGTTGCAACCTCGTCGCTCCACTTGGCCGATGTGACGATGTTTTGGGCGGCGGAGAGCGGCGGCGTCAAGCGCTACCTGCGCGCCAAGCACGACTTCCTGCGGGATACACGCTGGCGGCACACGCTGGTGGTGCCGGGCACGGCAGACGATGCATCCAACGAGGTTGCCGTGGTGCCCGGCGTACCGCTGCCGATGTCCGCAGGCTACCGTGTGCCGTTGCGTTGCGGCCCGGCCGAGCGTGCACTGTGTGCGCTGTCGCCGGACCTGATTGAAGCAGGTGACCCTTACTGGCTGGCGTGGGCGGCACTGCATGCGGGCACGCGGCTGCACGTGCCGGTGGTGGCGTTCTGCCATTCAGATTTGCCAGCCTTTTTCCGCCGCCTGGGCGGACCGCCCGCCGAGCTGGCAGCAGCAGCCTACGCACGCAACCTATATCCGCACTTCGACACGGTGTTCGTGCCCAGCCGCTACATCGCCCAGAAGGTGGCCGACCTGGGTGTGCAACGCATTGAACTGCAACCGCTTGGCGTGGACACGCGCCTGTTCCACCCCGCGCGGCGCTCGCTGCGCTGGCGCGAACAGCTTGGCCTGCCGCGTGACGCGCGCGTGCTGCTTTATGTGGGCCGCTACGCGCCGGAAAAGAACCTGCACGTGTTGTGCGACGCGGTGGACAGGCTCGACGATGGCAGCGTGCTGATCACCATCGGTTCTGGTCCGACGCCACCACGCGGCAAACACGTACGCGCCTTGCCATATGAAGGTGATGCGCAGCAGTTGGCTGCGGCCATGGCCAGCGCCGATGTCTTCGTGCATGCGGGCGATCAGGAAACGTTCGGGCTCGTCGCACTGGAGGCCATGGCCAGCGGCGTGCCTGTGGTGACGTGCTCGGCGGGAGGCTTGGCGGAGTTGGTGCACGAGACCGTCGGCTATGCCGTCCCGCATTGCCGCGCAGATGATTTCGCGCAGGCGCTGCGTGCGCTACGGCAACGCGATCTGGTGGCGCTGGCGCATGCCGCGCGCCGCCATGCCATGCAGTACGACTGGCGCGCGGTGCTGCCGCAGTTGCAGCACCGCTATCTGACGCTGCTCGGCCAGCAGGCAGACAGGGTGAAAGAAACGTCGCGCCCGGCCCATGAGCGCCTGCGCGCCAATCACAAGCGATAGCCCCAAAACAGACGAGCCCATCCCCATGTCGCGCTACTTGGTCATTGCCATGCACGATGTCACGCCTGCTACCTGGCCGGCGTGCATGGCCTTGCTTTCTGCGTTGGATGAAGTCTGCCCAGTACCGAAATCGCTGCTGGTGATTCCCAACTACCATCAGGCGCCCACCGCACGCAACAGCGAGCGCTTCTGCCGCCTGATGACCGAGCGCCTGGCCCTTGGCGATGAGCTTGTCCTGCACGGCTACGCACACCTGGACGACCAGCCCCCCGGCGGATTCGTAGACCAGTTGATTCGCACACGCTATACGGCAGGTGAAGGCGAGTTCTCGGCGATTCCGCTGGCAACTGCGCGTGCGCGCATGGAGGCCGGTGCCGCCTGGTTTGCCGCCAACGGCTGGCCGCTGCATGGCTTTGTCGCACCGGCGTGGTTGATGAATGCAGCCACATGGCAAGCACTCGATGCGCTACCGCTGCGCTACACGACCACGCTACAGCGTTTTTACTTGCTGCACCCGACGCGTGCGCTGAAGGCGCCCTGCCTGACCTACAGCGTGCGGACCAACACACGCCGGCTGGTGTCGCGCTATTACCTGCGCTGGCTGATGCGGCAGCATGCCAACACGCCGCTGCTGCGCCTGGGACTGCATCCGGCGGATGCCGCTTATCCAGACGTCATCCGCCACTGGCAGGACCTGCTGGCCGTCTGCCTGGAAACCCGCATGCCAGTGACCAAGAACGGCTTTGCGCAGGTGTTTGCGCAGGCCTTGATGGGCGGCCCGGAGACCTCCCCGGCCGGTCACCCGCTGACGTCCTATTAGGGGCTTGGCTGCAATCCTGCGAGCGCGATCTCGATACGCTCCTTCCCTTTGCCGGGGTTCTTGCGTTTGAGCGACAGCACGCCGATTTCGCCCGTCGTACGCGGGTGCGTACCGCCGCATGCCATGCTCGCAAAGCCTTCCACTTTCCAGTAGCGGCGCTGCAAGGCGACGTCGGTGTAGCCTGTCTGGATCGGCAGGTCAGCCAGCACCAACGCTTCGGTCTCGCTCAAAAGCGTCGGCAGCAGACCAGCGAGACTGGTGTCGTGCATGAAATCGATGCGCGCCTTGTCGGCAGAAATATGCGCGCCAATTCGCGTGATGCCCGGGACATGCTGATAGATCAACTGCAGCACCATCTCGGCGGCGAAATGCAATCGCATCAGGCTGTATCGTCGAGGCCAATCGATGACCACGTCCACCGCTTGACCGACCTTGAGCGTATGGTCCTCATGCAGTCGATAGATGATGTCGAGCGCGTCCTTGCGCGCCTCTTCAACGGCATACCCGCCGATGCTGCCGGCATCGCTTTCCTGTCCGCCCGAGAACGCGAAGAATATCGTTGCTTCCAAACGGACTTCGGCGCCGTCCACGCTGGAAACAGTCGGCCGATGTTGGGTCAGATAGGCGTCTTCCCAGAAGAGCTTGCGTGCCATGGCGCGTCAACAAGTCCGATGAATGGTGGTCGGCAAAGGTAGCACACAGGCTGGCGCATGAGGCGGCTCAGGGTTTGTGTTCGTCGGGGCTGTGCGAGGGCTTGCTAACGTCGCCACGCTTGTCGGCCAACTCATCGGCACTGCGGTTGGCGACCTGCCGATCATGGTCTTCGCGATTGGCTGTGCTGCGCTCGCGCACGACGCGTTCAATGCCCGGTGTGTTGTGCAGGTCAGTGTCGAGCTGCCCGCTCTCGATGCCACGTGCCGCTTGCTCGATGTTGGCGCCCGTCGCCTACAGCCGCGCCTGCACGCGCAACGCGCGCACCAGATCGTGCGGTGACACCGGTTTGACCAGATGCTCATGAAAGCCACTCGCCAGCGCGCGCACGCGGTCGTCCGGCTGCGCAAATGCGGTCAGGGCAATCGCCGCGATCGGTGGGGTGCCGGCGGACACGCGCTGCCGTTCCCACCAGCGGATCTTCTGCAGGATCACGTAGCCGTCTTCATCCGGCAGCGCGATGTCGCACACCATGACTTGCGGGCGCGCCGATGGCCCCCAGGCATCGAGCTGCAGGATGGCTTCCTGGCCGGAGCCAACACTGCCCACATCCGCCCCCACCTGCGCGAGCAACGTCGCCAGCGCATCGCGTGCGTCCTGTTGATCATCAATCAGCAACACGCGCAAACCGGCCAATGAAGGCAGTGGTCCGTCATGTGCAGGGGCGTCAGCCAGTGGTCTGGTTGTGAATTCGGCACCGGCATGCAGCGGAAGATAGACGGTGAACGTCGCACCACGATGTTCGCCATCGCTGTGGGCATGCAAGCGGCCGCCATGCAATTCGGTCAACCGCTTGACCAGCGCCAACCCGAGCCCCAGGCCGCCGGTACGCCGCGTGTGCGAGTCGTCTGCCTGACGAAACGGATCAAACAGATACGGCACAAAGGCCGGCGCGATGCCACGGCCGTTGTCGCGCACCACGATACGCGCGACATCACCCACCAGATCGGCCGACAGCCAGACGTCACCGCCTTCCGGGGTGAACTTGATGGCGTTGGTCAGCAAGTTCCAGACAATCTGCTGAATGCGATCCGCATCGCCATCAATCTCGTGGGCCGCCAAGGTGGAGGAAGCATGCAGCGTGATGCGGCGGTCGGCCGCCAATGCGCGCACGCTGTTGAGCGCACTTTCCAATGCAGTGCGCAGCGTGAAGGGCTCACGCGTCAGCCGCAGCTTGCCGCTCATGACACGTGTGGCGTCGAGCAGATCCTCGATCAACCGCACCTGCTGCTCCACACCCGCCTTGATCCCGGCCAGTGCACGCTGCATCAATGGCGCGCCACCCGAGATCTGGTTTTCGAGCACGTAGGCCCAGTTCTGAATGCCATTGAGCGGCGAGCGCAACTCGTGCGACACCACTGCCAGGAACTGATCGCGCGCCAGGGCTGCAGCTTCGGCCTGGGCGCGCGCGGCTTGTTCACGCAGCAGCAGCGCGTTGCGTTCGCGTTCGGCCTCGGTGCGCTCGGTCACGTCATAGACGATCAGCAACGCCGCCTCCATCTCGCCCAAGCGATCGGCCTCGGGAATCACGCGCGCGTTGTAGTGCGCAAAGCGTGTGGGCTCAACATTGGCTTCCAGGTGCAGCGTCAAGGTTTGCTCGGTGCCTGTCTCGAATGCCAATCGCGTTGCCTCATCGAGTGGGCCGGTCACGCTGGCTGGCAATGGCGACTCGGCGAGTGTCTGGCCAATCATATCGGCGGGTGTCACACCAAAGGCATCGGTCACGGCGCGGTTTACGTAGACACAACGCAGCTCACGATCGAGCCGTGCAATCACGTCCGGTGCATTCTCGACCAGGGTGACGAACTCGCGCTCATGGCGAAAGCGCTCACGCTCGACTTCCTTGCGCTCGGTAATATCTTCCACCATGCACACCAGCGCCTGCACGCTACCGTCCGGCCCGCGCTGCGGTGTGTAGGCGGCGTGCACGAAGCGGCGCCCAATATCGTGCGGATACTCCAGCTCCATCTCGAAATCGACACGGCGGCCGGCAAAGCCTTCGGCCAAATGAGCGAGCACTCGCGAATAGGCAACGTCCCCCATCAGTTCACGTAGATGGCGCCCCAAAACGTCGTCCATGGGCAGCCCGAAGCGTTGCGCGTAGGCGCGGTTCGCGAAACGCACGCAATGCGCGGTATCGACCTGCACCAGCGGAAACGGCACGCTCTCGGTCAGCCATTGCAACTGGAATTCGGATTCAACGAGCGTGGTCAGCGCCTGCTGGCGCTGCGTCACGTCTTCGAGCAGACCCACGGCGTGGGCCGGTGCGCCTTCGGTGTGCGGCATCAGATAGCCGCGCTCGCGCGCACGGCGCTCAAGCTGATCGGCATCGATCCAGCGATACTCAAGCGTGAAGCCCTGCCCACGTGACAGGCCACCCCAGGCCGCGCGCAACGCTGCGTGATCATCCGGGTGAACATATGCCAGCCAGTGCTCGCGGGTACCACACAAGGCGTCAGGCTGTACCCCCCAACTCCGGGCGGCGGCGCTCACGTGCAGCCGTGTCCCCGCCAGCGGATCATCAACCCAGAACACATCGAGATGCCGGCGGCCGGCGGGCGCAGGCATGGCAGGCTGCGTGCCGTGCGGCGTTGCCGGCAGATTGGCTGCTGATTCGCTCATCCCATCCCTTTGGCCCGCCGGGCGTGTGCCGGCACATGATCATCCTATCTAGGGCCAGCAGTTTTCGTTCCCGGGCCGGCACAAACGAGCAGTGCCCGGTGTTGGCGGGCGCCCGCAACGCGCGAACGCGCTTATTTTTATTTCGACGGCAATTCGGAAGCCGTCTGCGAGGCGCCATTGGCCTGCGCCACCAGCACCCGAATGGCGTTTGGCGTGACCGCCCCTAAGCCACCGGCAGGCAGGGTAGTGATCAGCCAATCGGCATTGTTGGCCAGACTGAACGGTTGCGATGCGAAGATGACATTCTTCGTGCCCGCCGTCGTCACGCTCACTTGGTACGTGCCGCCGTCCAGATAGATCGAGTCCTGCGTGCTAACCGGCGATGCGGAGCCGTATGCCGCGCCTCCCATGGTTGGTGAGAGGGTGGTGATGTCGGCGTTCGGCGCGGTCACGTACACGTCAACGTTGTTCGCGTTGTACGACGCGTTGAAGGTACGCACACGCGCCTTGTCCGAGAGAATCGACTTGTTGTACGGATCATCGATGATCGACAGGCTGGTCGCAGTGCCGGTGGCCGCGACGATGGCCAGTGCGGTGTAGCGATGCCCATTGGCTGGGGAAAAACTCGCCGATGCCAGTGGCGCTGAGGTGCCTGCGCTCGCAACGGTCGCAACAGCTGACCCCGAATCGATGCCGAAATAGTTGCTGACGCTCTTGAAGCCGACATTGGCAATCTTGACGGTGCCGTTCACGCCAAAGTCAACGTTCTGGATGAACGGATTGGCATGCACCGTGCGGTATTGCGGCGCGCTGGTGCCGATGATCTGGCCGATGTCGTCATCGCCACCACCGCACCCCGCCAGTACGCCCAGTGAGCCCAACGCAAGCACCGTGGCAATCTTCCTGATCTGGTTCTTCATCATCTTCAACCTCGGAGGAGAGTGTTTTGGAGCGGGCGGCAACCCTGCTGCGCACCCGCGTGTGTTGTCGTCCAATGCAACGCTCCCGTACCGAGCACAGCGCGTGCCTGCGCTGTTGAATCACCACTCCAATTACACGCGCACCGCTGTATCCGAGCCCGCCTCGCTATACTTGCGCGATCCGCTCCTCCCATGCACACGACGCGTTCCAGCATGTCCGAACCGCGCCCGGCAGACGCCGCGCCTCCTCCCGAGAAAGCCGCCTCCCAGGCGGATCTGCAAGCATTCGCACAGGATCGCGAGCGCGTGCAGGCATGGCTCGAAGCACGGGCAACGGGCGGACGCGCAGTCAGCGCGTCAACGCTGTCGCAGTACCGTGTGGAAGCAGAGCGCGTGTGCTGGTATGCGCGCACGTTCGGCAAGCCAATCGCCCGTTGGCTGCGCGATGACGCCATCGCATATCTGCGCTTTTTGCAAGAACCACCTGCCTGGGCCATCAGTGCGCGCGGCATCGAACGCGACGACGCCAACTGGACACCGCTGCGCGGCGCGCTCTCGGCACGCTCCACTCGCCAGAGCAGCGTGATCGCAGCCAACCTGTGCGGCTGGCTGCTGCGCACCGGCTATCTGCGCACGAACCCGTTTCTCGACGACGACGCGATGGTCATCACCGTGCCGGAGCCGGCCGCCACGTCCTCAGCACCACCAGTACCGCCAGTGGTGGCCGGTGCATCCGAAGCCGCGCTGAATGCCTCCGACATGACGCTGCTGGTCGATGCGGTGCGTGCACGTGTGGCGCTGGGGCGGGAAGCCCGACTGCGTCAGGCACGCGATCGCTTCCTCGCGGAGCTGCTTGCGCATGCGGGCCTGCGTGTGTCGGAACTCGTGAGCGCGCGTATGGGCGATGTCGCGCTGCATGCTGTACCCACAGCGCAAGCGCCATCCGACGATGCGCTGCCGACATCCGTCTGGTTGCTGGCGGTCGGCAGCGGACGTGCACAGCGGTGGCTACCGTGCGATGCGTTGATGGTCACGCTACGCGAGTACCGCGCGGCGTTCGGCTTGCCGCCGCTGCCGTTGCCAAACGAAAGCACGCCGCTGCTGCTGTCAATCCGCAAACGCTCACCACGTCGTGCCGACGGCAGCATCATCGACTCTCCCGCCCTGCGCCGCGATTTTGGTGAGCGCAAAGGCATTGCCTCACGTTCACAGCTGCTGCAGATCGTCAAAGCCATGTTGATCGAAGCCGCGGACTACGCACGCACCCTCGGCCAGACCGAAGCGGCGATGCGTCTGGCGAATGCCTCGCTGCGCGGTGTTCGTGGCGCGCACCTGCGCGAGCGGCTTGCCGCGGGTGAGGCGGTGGCCGACGTGGCCCATGCGCTCGGCCTAGCAGCGTTGCCGACGACCGCAGCACGCGCACGTGAAGCCAATCTGACCGCCAGCATTGCCGAGGCGGCACGCAAACTGGCCACACCGTCGGCCTGACATTCCTCCACATATCACGCAGAAACGGGTACGCAGTACGTGCTTTCTCCGTGTTCGCACAGATCGTCGAGATCGATTGTTGACTGCATTCTCGCAACAGTTGTCGCTCACATCGTTCGCAGAATTGGGTACGCCCGGCCGCCCGATCGTTCACATCCTTACGCAGAAACGGGTACGCTCACACCCAAAATTGCACGCAGAAACGGGTACGCTTTGGGCACTCGGCCATAAAAAACGCGGACCCGAAGGTCCGCGCTGTCTGATTGGCGACTGGCAGCACAACGTGCTCAGTGCCCTCCCGAGAGGTAGAAGAAGCGGAACAGGAACACCGCCGAGATGATCCACACGATGATCGGCACTTCGCGCATACGGCCCGTGAACAACTTCAGGCCCGAATACGTAATGAAGCCGAACGCCACGCCGTTGGCGATCGAGTAGGTGAACGGCATCATCAGCGCCGTCAGCACGGCGGGCACAGCCTCGGTGGTGTCTTCCCAGTCCAAGTCAACCAGCTCGCGCAGCATCAGGCACGACACATACAGCAGCGCGGGCGCCGTCGCGTAGGCAGGCACCACGCCAGCCAGCGGCGAGAAGAACAAGCACAGCAGAAAGAGCACCGCCACCGTCAGCGCGGTCAAGCCCGTGCGGCCACCGGCCTGCACGCCCGATGCGCTCTCGATGTACGCGGTGGTCGACGACGTGCCCAGCAGCGAACCGGCCATGATGGCCGTGCTGTCGGCCAGCAGCGCCTTGTTCAGGCGGTCCATCTTGCCCTGCTTGAGCAGGCCCGCACGGTTGGCCACACCCATCAGCGTGCCCGTGGCGTCGAACAACTCCACCAGGAAGAACACCAGCACCACGTTCAGAATGCCCACCGACAGCGCACCCATGATGTCGAGCTGCATGAACGTCGGCGCCAGCGACGGCGGCATCGACACCACACCGTGGAAGGTGTTGCCGGCAAAGAAGAAGCTCGCCGCCGTCACGGCCAGGATGCCGATCAGGATGGCGCCTTTCACGCGCAGGTGGTCCAGCGCCACGATCAGAAAGAAGCCGATCACCGCCAGGATGACCGAGGGCTGATGCACATCGCCCAGCGTCACCAGCGTCGCCGGGTTCCCGACGATCAGCCCCGCGCCACGCAGCGACACGATGCCCAGGAACAGCCCGATACCCGCCGTGATCGCCACGCGGATCGAATGCGGAATCCCATTGACGATCATCTCGCGGATGCGGAACACGCTCACCAGCAGGAACAGACAGCCCGAGATGAACACCGCGCCCAGCGCCGCCTGCCACGTAAAGCCCATCCCTTTGACCACCGCGTACGCAAAGTAGGCGTTCAGGCCCATACCCGGCGCCATCGCGATCGGGTAGTTCGCGTACATCCCCATGATGATCGTGCCGGTCGCCGCGGCGATGCAGGTCGCGACGAACACGGCGTCGTGCGGCATGCCTGCGTCGGCCAGGATGTTCGGGTTGACGAAGATGATGTACGCCATCGTGAGGAACGTCGTCAGCCCGGCGAGCACTTCCGTGCGGACGTCGGTCTGGTGTTCCTCGAGTTTGAAGGTGCGTGTGAGCCAGTTCATGCGGGTTGTCTCCTCTTGTTGTGAAGTGTCATCGCTGGCCAGCCCAGGGTAGGGCCGTGTCCCCCAATGCACGCCCACCACGGGGCGAGGCTACTCTGAACATGATTCCGGCACACCAAAGCGTGGCGGTCAAAATGCTGTGCATTCGAATGAAATGATGGAAAACGCGTCGACCACGTGCCAGTCGGCCGGCGCACGGGATGCGCATGATGCCCGAAACGTAGGCGCTCTGCACGCGCGCTTCCTCGCATGTCCACCTGTCGGAGCGTGGCCAGCCGCGCCACATAGAGCGTACCCATTTCTGCGAAACCGCAATGTGGAGCGATCGGGTTGGCGATTGGCGTACCCGTTTCTGCGCAGCCTCTCGCAGAAACAGGTACGTGTTGCAGGAAAATAGGTGTCGTGCAGCCCAGGCACTGGGGACTACGGCTCGGGCGTACCCGTTTCTGCGTGGCTCCCGTTGGCGATACGTACCCGTTTCTGCGCGCCAACACATCTTCCGCCTAGTGAGAAGCGAACCTGTTTCTGCGAGCCGAAACGGATTGGCGCGTACCCAAATCTGCGTGCCTGCTCGCAGAAACGGGTACGCAAGCGATGCAGCTCATAACGGCAAGCCGTTGGCGAATAAGGGTTTTTACCCGCAGAAACAGGTACGCCCCTGCCAGGCGACTCCCGTTCGGCAGATCTCCGTCCAAGCGGCCACCCTCAAGTTTCAGCGATGAAAGTTCTGGTGCCTGGTGCAAGCCGACATTCAGGAGACTCGACGCCGATGCCATCACCAATCTGCACTTTCGCAGAAACGGGTACGCATAGGTTTGATGAACTTGCAGCGAAGCTGGCGCTCGCTTTTCCATAGAACCTAGTAAATCAATGCATGTAGAGTGCGCATCTTTCGATGGCGCGCAGATTTGGGTACGCGTGAACGCTAGCGGCCCGCCGATTGGAGCGCAGAAACGGGTACGCTTTGGGCCTTAGCGCACTTTCTGGCACGTAGACATGGGCGTTTCGGCCGCAGAAACGGGTACGCATCGCCAGAGACACTGCGGATTTGGACCGCCTGCGGCCATTTTCTGTGGATAACACTGTGGACAACCTCATGTTGTCCCCGCAGAAATGGGGACGGGCTTTGCGCAGAAGCGGGTACGGTTTCGCGCAGAAGCGGGTACGCAAGCACGCAGAATCTGGTTCGCACCCTCGCAGAATTGGGTACGAAATACCCCCCTGAACCCAGTGCTGGCAAGGCTTTGCGGGGCGCGTATACGGTTTACTTGTAGTAAACGTAGAAGGTATAGATAACTTGTAGTCAGGAAAGGTCTTCCGTGGACAACCCTTCAGGTTGCCCACCGACGCCCTTCCCGCAACAACGAATGAAAATCGGAGAACGTACCCAATTCTGCGTGACAAGGCGAAGGCGTTTTAGTACAAAGGCTCTGAACAAATCTTGCTCACCATGGTCACGAAACGCCTTACACCCAACGGGAAGCCGGACGACAGTTCGCCTGGCCGCATCATCGTCCCCTCGGGAGGGCAAGTCATTGCCGCACCAGAAAAATTCCAGCGACTCTTCGACGAAGCTCAGGCGATGGAGCGCGAAGACGCGTGGCAAAGCGGCGAAGTCGGTTTCCTCAGCCGTGCCAGCGTGCAAGTCACCCTCCCCTACCGTGCTCCCAAGGGCTCGCCACCCGTTTGGACGCGCTCAAGCGGCAATATCTCGCTGATGATTCAACCTGGGTACTTCACCCAGCAGCGCTCCGAGCGAGCCACCAATGGGCGGCAGCGCATCGTCTCGGAGACGGTCTCGTTTGGCTATCCCTATGGCTCCTATCCACGGCTGATGCTGGCCTGGATCGGCAAGGAAATCATGGCCAAGAAAAAACGCGGCGAATTCCAGGGAACAGTGGAAGACCGGCGCATCTCGCTCGGCAACTCGCTATCGGAGTTCATGTACAACCTGGGCATTCCGATGGCCACGGGAGGAAAGCGGGGCACCATGACGCTGGTGCGCCAGCAGATGATTCGCCTGTTCTCGGCAACGATTGCCATCGTGCAGAACAAGTCAGCACCCAGCAGCCAGAATCAGAACCAGGAACCACTGTCGATCGACCGTATCGGCTACCTGTTGGCAGATCAACTGTCGACCTGGTGGGACCCGATGCAACCGGGGCAGGGGTCAATGTTCGAGAGCTTCGTGGTGCTGTCCGAACCGTTCTTCAACGAGCTCGTGAATCGTCCAGTGCCGGTAGACATGCGGGCGTTGAAGGCGCTTAAGCAATCGCCGTTTGCGCTCGACGTCTATTCGTGGCTCACCTATCGCTTCTTCACAATCCAGAAGCGTACAGAGATCCCTTGGGAAGCCCTGCAGATGCAGTTCGGCACCGAGACCGAAAGCGAGCGGAAATTCCGCGCGCTATTCCGCAAGGCGTTGAAGGACGTGCTGGTGGTCTATCCGGATGCCAAGGTAGACGCGGACTCATCGAAGGCGCTGATCCTGCAGCCGTCGCGCACCAGCGTACGAAAGCTAGCCTGAAGCAGAATTCATTTGCTGCAAGCAAAAGAAAAGGGGAGCCGAAGCTCCCCTTTTTCATCTCAGGCAATCAACCCGAAATGCTTATTCCGGCTTGATTCCAGAGGCTTGCAGACCCTTCGGGCCTTGCTTCACCTCGAAGGTGACCTTCTGGCCGTCCTTCAGGGTCTTGAAGCCCGAACCCTGAATTTCGGAGAAGTGCGCGAACAGATCTGCGCCGCCGCCGTCCGGAGTGATGAAGCCGAAGCCTTTGGTTTCGTTAAACCATTTGACAGTACCCGTGGCCATGCAAAAATTCCTTTAAATAACAAAAAACACGTCGTCCAGCCGATCCGGACATCGCACGAAGAGTCCGGCTGATTCCGAATCCTGCGTAGACAAAGTCTTCAGACGACTGTCTAAGCATCATAACCAGTTTGGAGCACAGTGTCGATGGTCCGTATTTCTTTGAAATGTCGCTTTTCCGCACGCGCTGGTAAACACCTACGATGCCCGCAAGTACCGGGCAAACACAGGACGTTATGCGCCAAAGACGACATTTACATCTCAATTTAGGCGGGTTGAACTCCGCTTGCACCTAGTCGACCGTATTTTTTATTTATATAAATTGAATTTTATTGATCTTGTGTTTTCTCGGCCTCTTCCCTAAGATGAGCGCTGCTGACTTTCAGCGCTGAAAGTGGAGGGCCAGTGAGCGCCAAGATCGTAACGGTATTCAATCAGAAGGGCGGGTGCGGCAAGACAACGGTCAGCATGCACATTGCCGGAACCCTCGGCCTACGCGGCAGTAAGACGCTGCTGGTCGATATGGACGAACAAGGCACGGCCACCCGATGGGCGGCACAGGCGCCAGACGAGAAACCGTTTCCCGCGTCGGTGATCGGCCTTGCTCCATCTGGTGGTGCTATGCACCGGGAAGTTCGCAAGTTTGTGGGTGACTATGACTACATCGTGGTCGATTGCCCACCTGCAGTACATTCCCCCTCTTCATCCAGCGCGTTGCTCATTTCTGACATCGCCTTGATTCCAGTCGTGCCCTCACCGCCGGATCTCTGGGCGGCGGTCGCGGCAAAGGCGCTTGCACAGCAGGCGCAAGTAACCAACGAAACACTGCGGATTCGCGTGCTGGCCAACATGGTTCAGCGACGGGTATCGCTCGCCAAACAAGCCATTGAAATTCTTGGTGACGACGGTGACATCCCATTGATGGATTCCATGATCGGTTCTCGCTCGGCCTTCCGAGAGTGCCAGGCAATCGGTGCCACTGTGCATGGCGTGCATGGCGCGAGAGAGGCGATCAATGAGGTCGACATCATGGTCGACGAGGTGTTGCAGTTGTTGCAGGAGGAACGTGTATGAGCGCGAAGTTGAAATCGCTCAAGGATGGGATGCTGGCGGGTATCGCGGCAGAGAAAACCAAAGCGACTCCGGTTGACCGGTTTGCATTGGCTGAACAGGCCATCACTTCACATCCGCGCGGCTTGCTCGGGCAGCCCGCGGCACCTGCTTTCAGCGCTGAAAGTCCTGCCCCCGCGAACACTTCCGAGCGCCGCGTCGTCAAGGTTCCGCTGGAGCGCTTGCAGGAGAACCCGCTGAACGCCCGGCGTATCTACGATCCGCAGATTGTGCAGGAACGGGCGGCTTCGATTGCCACGCACGGCCAGCAGACGCCTGGCTTGGCAGCGCCTGATCCCAAGAAGCCGGGCTGGTATGTCCTGATCGACGGCCACTACCGCAAGCGCGCTCTCGCTGCCGCAGGTAAAGCCGAGATGGACTGCTTCATTGAAGACGGCCTGTCGGACATCGATTTTTACCGCTTGTCGTTTGTTCTGAACGAACAACGTTCGGGGCAATCGGTGCTGGACAATGCAATCGCCTGGCGGCAGTTGTTGGACGAAGGAAAAGTAAAAAAAGAAGAAGATATTTGTGAGATTACCGGCGTGTCGGCAGGTACGGTCAATAAGACTCTGGCTTTGCTGAAGCTGCCGGAAACCGTGCTCGACGTCATGAAAGAGCGCCCCGCGGGGATCGGAATTGCAACCGGCTACGAGTTGACGTTGTACTTCAAGAGCGCGGGAGAGGAACGTACACGCGAACTGGTGCATCGCGTGTTGGAAGAAGGCTTGTCAAGCCGCGACGTTGAGCAGATCCGAAAAGTGGCCCAGGAAGGGCGTACCCGGAAGGTCAAGGAAGTCAGCCGGCAATACAAGATTCGCAGCAGTGAAGGTGATCTTCTCGGCACAATCAAGGAGTGGGATTCCGGCCGGGTCATGCTGGACGTGAAGTTGGAAGATCGGGCTTCTCGCGAGTCCCTGGTGGAAGCGCTGAAAAGCCGCTTCGGCTTGGACATCGCCCTGCTGTAATACCCTTTCAGATCATCAGAAGCGCCCCTCGGGGCGCTTTTTTTTCGCCCATACGCCCGCTCGCCGGTCCTCGAGAGGGGAGGGCGTACCCATTTCTGCGTCCCCGTTGCCTGCATGCTCGGTTGTCAAGCAAGCCCCATTGCACCGCCGAAAGCGCTCCTGCAAACGCATTCCGAAGGCTTCTTTTGCCGCCCCGAGCATGAAAACGCCGCTGCAACTATATAAAATCACTATGTGAATAATGACTACTTACTATCTAATATTGATGTTTTTAACCCTTGATGTACACTGTTCGAACATTAGATTCATCCATCATGTCCAGACCCGGTCTCCATTTCTCGCCTGAACAGCAGTTGCGAATCGTTGATGCGATCCAGCGTCTGGATGTCGCCTTCCCGCATGACAACGCGGTGTTTCTCGATGAGGTGATCGAGGCGGTTCATGCTGTGACACGTCGCGTGTATGGCGCACGCCGATACGCACAGTGGTTGGCTGAAGCCGGGGTACAGCGTCGGCCAAGCAACACCACGTTGCAGAAGGCGGTGGATCGTGCGCGGGGCCGTGGTGATACGTCCGCGGGTTCCGCCGTGGAAGCGGTCTCACCATGGCCGATTCCATGGACGCTCGCAGAAACGGGTACGCTTCCGGCGCCAACTGGTCACTCGGCCCGTGAGGAGCGTGATCGGGTGGCGTCACGTGCGATCGGTGCGCCAGGCGCTGGTGCTGAGTGGATGGAGGCACGTATCCGCGCCGAAGTTGCCGAACGTGCGTTGGAGCACGAAGCCGCGCGCAACCGACAACTGCAGGCGGCAATGGCGGATCTGGAGCGCCGCCTTGGGGAGGCCCTGGCGACGGCGCCGGCCACCCCGCCCAAGCTGACGGATGCGACGCTTGAGCGTCTGGAGCAAACCTTCGAGACCGTCGCGCGCCTGGAGGGCGCTGCCAGCGCGCTGGCCGGCACCGAGCGCTTCCTGCGCCTGCAGAACGACGCCGTGCGCCAACAGACCCAAACTGAAGCTGACCAACTGCGCCAGCGTATCCGTACGCTGGAAGCCGAAGTCACACAACTTCGTACCCAAATCGATGCCTACCGCCGAGTTCCAGAACGGTCCGCGCCGGTCTCGCGCGGCTGGGTCAAGCCGTCTTCCTGATGCGCTGTTAGCGTGTGCTTACTGGTCCGTCGCACCGCAAACGGGTGTCGATGGTCTCGCAGAATTGGGTACGCTTTTCAACTTTCGGCGCTGAAAGTTGGGTCGGCAGACTTGCAATCGCTTGTAGGAACGGCTCGCCGGACAGCGCTCGAATGCGCTCGGGAACTGTCCATCCCGCTCCGCCAAAGGGCTGACCCGCAGGCACATGGCTTGCTCATGACGTTACGTCGCATCGATGGAGTTGTCATGAACGAGAAGATCACCAAGGCCGTGTTTCCCGTGGCGGGGCTCGGTACGCGCTTTCTGCCCGCCACCAAGGCCAGCCCGAAAGAGATGTTGCCGATTGTCGATAAACCGCTGATTCAATATGCGGTGGAAGAGGCGGCAGCTGCGGGCATTACGGAGATGATCTTCATCACCGGTCGCGCCAAACGCGCGATTGAAGACCACTTCGACAAGGCGTACGAGCTGGAATCGGAGTTGGCGGCCAAGAACAAGCAGGCCCTGCTGGAGATGGTGCAATCGATCAAGCCGCCCGGCGTCGAGTGTTTCTATGTGCGCCAGCCGGAAACGTTGGGGCTGGGCCATGCGGTGCTGTGTGCGCAGAAACTGGTACGCGACGAGCCCTTCGCCGTGATCCTGGCGGACGACCTGCTGGACCACCAGCCGCCCGTCATGCAGCAGATGACGGAGCTGTATGACCACTACCGCTGCTCGATCGTCGGTGTTGAGACGATTGCACCGCAGGCGACGCGCTCGTACGGCGTGGTGGCGGGTCGAGAGTGGGATGACCGCTTGGTCAAGCTCGACGGCATTGTCGAGAAGCCCGCGCCAGAGAACGCGCCGTCCAATCTAGGCGTCGTCGGGCGCTACATCCTCACGCCGCGCATCTTTGATCATCTGCGCAACTTGAAGCCCGGGGCGGGTGGTGAATTGCAATTGACGGATGCCATCCAGAGCCTGCTCGCCGAAGAGCAGGTTTTGGCGTACCGCTATCGCGGCCAGCGCTTCGACTGCGGCAGCAAGCTTGGCTACTTGCAGGCCACGGTGGAATTTGCGCTGCGCCATCCGGAAGTGCGCGCTGACTTTGAGGCGTACCTAGCCACGCGTATGGATCTGCTGCTAGCGCAAGAAATGGTGGATGAAGCGGCCCCGCTGGTGCGCGACACCATTCCGCTGGGCGTGGCCGCTTGACGTTCCTTGATGATTGTCCCCGATCGACCGTGCGGGTTTTCGCACAGCCTCCACGGCCGATTCTGGAAAGCCGCACACTTTCCTTGTTCTCGTTGATCCGGTGATCTCCTGCAAAGCCTTGTCCCAAGGGCATTTGCAGCGGATTGTTGTGTCTGCGTTCCGCATGGAATGCTTCTTGAGTAAGAGCGACACCCATAAACCGGCGGGCCTTCGACAGCGCCGCCGCAACGCTCCAAGGAGACACCATGACGCAGCCCCAGGCTGGCGCGGTCACGGGCGAATTCACGCCCACCCAAGCCCCCACCAAAGACACCCCCGCAGATGTGCGTCGCCGTCTGCGTTCGATTTTTTCCGGCTCGGTCGGCAATCTGGTCGAGTGGTATGACTGGTATGTGTACTCGGCGTTTGCGCTGTACTTTGCCAAGTCGTTCTTCCCCAAGGGTGACCAGACTGCCCAGTTGCTGAATACCGCGGCGGTGTTTGCCGTCGGCTTCCTGGCACGCCCGGTGGGCGGCTGGCTGATGGGCATCTACGCCGACCGCTATGGCCGAAAGCGCGCGCTGTTCTTCTCGGTGGTGCTCATGTGCATGGGCTCGCTCATCATTGCGCTCACGCCAAGCTACGCGACCATCGGCGTTGCCGCACCGGTGCTGCTGGTGCTGGCGCGCCTGCTGCAGGGCCTGTCGGTGGGCGGGGAGTACGGTACGTCCGCCACCTACCTCAGCGAGGTCGCCAACAAGGAAAACCGCGGCTTCTTCTCCAGCTTCCAGTACGTCACGCTCATCGCCGGGCAACTGGTGGCGCTGGCGTTGCTGATCGTGCTGCAGCAGTTTGTACTGACGCATGAGCAGTTGGAGGCATGGGGCTGGCGCATTCCGTTCTTCATCGGCGCGTTGTGCGCACTGATCGCAATGCGCATGCGCTCGCACATGGAAGAGACGCAGTCGTTCACCGCTGCGAAGGACAACAAGAAGCGCGGCACGCTGGCCGAACTCGCCAAGCATCCGCGTGCGGTGGCCACCGTGGTGGGCCTGACGCTGGGCGGCACGGTCGCGTTCTACACGTACTCGATCTACATGCAGAAGTTCCTGGCCAACACGGTCGGCCTGTCGAAAGACCAGGCCACGCTGGTGTCCGGCGCCACGCTGCTGCTGTTTGCGATTCTGCAACCGATCGTGGGCGGATTGTCTGACCGCATCGGCCGTCGTCCGATCCTGATCGCGTTCGGCGTGCTGGGTACGCTCTTCACGGTGCCCATCATGACCGGCATCAGCCAGACGACCAACGTATGGACGGCCTTCTTCCTGATCATGGCCGCGCTGGTGATCGTCTCGGGCTACACGTCGATCAACGCGGTGGTGAAGGCCGAGCTGTTCCCGGCGGAAGTGCGTGCGCTGGGCGTTGGCCTGCCGTATGCCCTCACGGTGTCGATCTTTGGCGGCACGGCCGAGTACATCGCGCTGTGGCTCAAGCAGGCCGGCCACGAGTCGCTGTTCTACTGGTATGTGACGGGCACGATCTTCATTTCGCTGATGGTGTACGTGTTCATGCGCGATACTCGCAAGCACTCGCGAATCGAACATTGATGCATTCATGACCCAACCCGACGGCCACGCCGACCTTGCCCACCCCGCACGCGGGCGCGGCTGGCGGCTGGCCGTTGCGCTGGCGATGGCCGCGTGCTGCGCGGCGGCAGGGTGGGGCGCCTACGCCGTCGCCCTGCAACGCTACGTTGCCACGCGCGCTGAAGAAGCCGGCCAGCGCACCACCTTTTACGCGCAGAACCTGCGCAGCACGCTGGCGCGCTATGAATCGCTGCCGCGTCTGGCTGCACTGGAGCATGTGCTACACGTTGCGCTGCTGGAAGGCTCGCAGGCGGGGGACGCCACCATGCGTCGTGCCGCCAATGCCTATCTGAAAGAAGTCCAGGCGGCCACCGATCTGGCTGCCGCTCACCTGATCAATACCACCGGCCTCACGATTGCGGCCAGCAACTGGGATCTGCCGACTTCCTTCGTCGGCCAGAACTACGCGTTTCGCCCGTACTTTGCCGAGGCCATGCGCGAGGGCCTGGGCCGCTTCTACGGCGTGGGCAACACCACCGGCGAGACGGGCTATTTTGTGGCCGCCCCTGTACGCGAAGGCACCAAGCCGATCGGCGTGGTGGTCGTGAAGGTCAACCTGGACGCCTTCGAGGCATCGCTTTCGCGCAGTGGCGACACGGTGCTCCTGGTGGATCGCCATGGCGTGATCTTTCTGTCTTCCGTGCCTGAGTGGAAGTACCGCACACTCGGTACGCTGAGTCCCGAACAGCAAACTGCCCTCGACGCGACGCGCCAATACGCGCCGCACACCCTCACGCCGCTCGACACACAAGCCGGGGGCGTACCCTTTTCTGCGGACCGGCCACCCCAGGCCGTACGCGTTGCGCTGCCCGGAAAATCGGTGTCGACACTGCGTGTGCAGTACCGGCCCGTGGGATTGCTTGGCTGGCAGGTCGTCGTGCTGATTGACCCGCGCGATGAGCAACGCACCGCCCTGGTGGCCGGTGCCAGCGCAGCGTTTGCGATGGCATTGGTCTTCTCCGTGTTCGTCGCGCTGCGCCTGCGTACCCGCCGACGCGAAGAGCAACGCCGCGCACGCGCTGCCCTGCGTGAAGTCCAACGCGACCTGGAAGCGCGCATTGCCCAGCGCACGGCTGAACTGACTTCCGCCAACACCGCGCTCGCCAGCAAGGTCGAGGCACTCGACGCCACGCAGCGCATCCTGCGCGAGACGCGCGATGCTGCTGTGCAGGCGGGCAAGCTCGCGGTGCTGGGTCAGATGGCCGCCGGCATCACGCACGAACTCAATCAACCGCTCACCGCGCTGACTACCCTGTCCGACAACGCCAATCAGCTTGCGGAGCGCGGCCGCATCGACGAGGTGCGCGGCAATCTCACCCTCATCAGCCAGCTTGCCAATCGCATGGGGCGCATCGTCTCTCACATCAAGGCGTTCTCACGCAAGGGTGATGCGGCGCGTGCGGCGGTGTCGGTGGACGAGGCGATCCGCCAGGCGCTGAT
This sequence comes from Ralstonia flaminis, assembly GCF_958415495.1. Taxonomy (NCBI): domain Bacteria; kingdom Pseudomonadati; phylum Pseudomonadota; class Betaproteobacteria; order Burkholderiales; family Burkholderiaceae; genus Ralstonia; species Ralstonia flaminis. Next base: position 376,528 of record NZ_CATZLL010000002.1, read on the forward strand.
GCTGGTGGAAACCCGCCGCCGTCAGGTGGGTGTGACGGTGACAGCCCCACCGGTGTCGGCCGACCTGGCTGTCTGGGCCAACGCCGTGCGCCTGGAGCAGGTGCTTGTCAACCTCATTCGCAACGCCATTGATGCGATGGCCGAGACCTCACAACCAGAATCCGCCGCTGTCCATGTGAGCGTTGAGCCCATCGAGAATTGGGTACGCATCACCGTGCGCGACTTCGGCCCGGGTATCCCCGCCGACGTACTGCCGCGCCTATTCGAGCCCTTTTTCACCACCAAGGACGACGGCCAGGGCCTTGGGCTCGGGTTGGCAATCTCACTGGCCATCATCGAAGATTTTGGCGGACGGCTGGTGGGCCAACATGCCGACGACGGCGCTGGCGGCGCAGAATTCGTCATCGAGCTGGAACGTGTCGTAAAACCGCATGCCTGAAAACGTCTCTCCTGATCTGTCTTCCCCCATCGATCACGCGCCTGTCTTCCTGATCGAAGACGACGACGTGGTGCGCCTGGGCTGCGAGCAAGCGCTGACGCTGGCGGATGTGCCAGTGCAATCCTTTGCCGATGCGGAAAGCGCGCTCACAGCGCTCGGCACACAAACACCGGCCGTGGTTGTCACCGATGTGCGCCTGCCCGGCCGTGACGGCCTGGCCGTACTGCGCGAGATGCTGCAGCACGATCGCCAATTGCCCGTCATCCTCATCACCGGCCATGGTGATGTGACGATGGCCGTGGCCGCCATGCGCGCCGGTGCTTACGACTTCATGGAGAAGCCGTTTCACTCCGAGCGTTTGGTCGACGTGGTGCGGCGCGCGCTGGAAAAGCGCAGGCTCACGTCCGAAAACCTGCGCCTGCATGAAGCGTTACAGGCGGCGCTGCAAGGCCGGCAGGCGTACCCACTGATCGGCCAGAGTGCGGCCATGCAGAACGTGCGCCGGCTCGTCACCGCGCTGGCGCCGACCGACGCCGACATCCTCGTCACCGGCGAGACCGGCTCGGGTAAGGAAGTGCTCGCTCGCGCCATTCACGAGGGCAGCCGGCGGCGCGGCCCGTTTGTCGCGCTCAATTGCGCGGCACTGCCCGAGTCCGTGTTCGAGAGCGAGATGTTCGGCCACGAGGCGGGTGCCTTCACCGGCGCGAACCGCCGTCGCATCGGCAAAATGGAATACGCCAACGGCGGCACGTTGTTTCTCGACGAGATCGAATCGATGCCGCTGGCGTTGCAGGCCAAGCTGCTGCGTGCGCTGCAGGAACGCAGCATCGAGCGGCTCGGCAGCAATGCCAGCGTGCCGGTCGATTGCCGCGTGGTGGCAGCAGCCAAGGTGGATCTGAAGGAGGCGTCGGATCGTGGTGCGTTTCGCGCGGACTTGTACTACCGCCTGAACGTCGTGTCGATTGCGCTGCCGGCTCTGCGTCAGCGCGCGGAAGACATTCCGCTGCTGATGGCCCACTTTCTGCAGCAGGCGGGCCTGCGTTATGACCGCGCCGTGCCGGATTGGTCCGCGCAGGACATGATGCGCTGGCAGCACCACGACTGGCCCGGCAACGTGCGTGAACTCAAGAACGTGGCCGAGCGCTTCTGCCTGGGGTTGGACGACGGCCTGGTCGCAACGGAGGCGAGTCAGCACTCGTTGGCCGGTCGCATGATGGCGGTGGAGCGCGCCACCATTGAGGAGGCGCTGCGTGCCACCGAAGGCAACGTCGCCCGCGCTGCCGATCTGTTGGCCGTGCCGCGCAAGACGCTGTACGACAAGCTCAATCGGCACGGTATCGAGCCGGATCGCTTCCGACCCAACTAACGCAGTGCCCTAACGCAGCGACGACTCGCCGATCTTCCTGCCGCCCTGCGGCGGCCAGCACGTTGCTGCCAGCAGCACGGCAACCACGGCGTAGACGGCCTCCGTTACCGCCAGCGGCAGCACGTGCACCTGATAAAGCGCAGCAGGCAGGTCGGCCAGTGCGTGCAGCAGAATTGCCAGCACGACCATCGCAAAACGCCGCTGCCGCACCGCGTACCACACCACCAGCGTCAGGGTGAACTGGATCAGCATTGCCGCGATGCGTTCGACCGCCGCACCCGCAGCCAGCCACGGCGAGAGCTGCATCAGCATCGCGTGTATCGTGCCGATCATGGATTCGGCGCCACTGGCCGCCAAGCGCGTGTCCAGATCGCCCCGTTTGGCGGCGATGCCAAACATCACCGTCTGCGCTTGTGATGCCGTGCCGACCAGCCACGCCTCGATGCCAGCATGCCCGAGCGCGTAGGCAACGGGGGTGGCTGCGCCACCGGGCTTGCGCGTGAGAAAGCGCAGACCCAGCCAGCGGCCGAACTCTTCGAACAGCCCCGCCATCAGCGCCCCATAAATGACGAACAGCGCGGGTGCGCGCAGCCATTGCGCCGTCACCGGATTGAGCTGCAGCAGATAGACATGCAGCAGGCGCTCCAGCACCAGCGCAAATACGACGAATACCGCCGCACCTACGAAGATGTCGCGCCACGCCAGGTCAAAGCGCCGGCGTAGCCAGAGCCACGCGCCAATCGGCACACAGGCGATCAGCACGGCGGCAAAGGCATGGGCGGCAAGGGTGGTAAGTGGAACGGTTGGCATGGCGGATGACGCAGATCAGGTTGCCCGCATGCTACCTGAGGGGCGTGGCCGCCTCGGTGGGCACCGCCGCGCGTCCCTGACGGGGCGATTGTTACAATGTATGCGGGCGGCAGCAGGTGCCGCGCTTCTTGGCAGGGCAGACGGTCGTGAAACGCATGTTTTGGCGGTGGATCTGGGTGTGTGGCGTGGGCATCGGTGCCATCGGCATGGCCGTACCCGCACGGGCGGCGCGCTGGCACGAGTACCTGACGACGACCTCGGTAGCGGCCTCGATCGACCGCAATTCACTGCGCTCGAACCATATCGGCCACAAGACCTTTCTGGCCCGCACCGTGCTCAAGCGGGGTGAGCGCCGTGCTCATGGCACCCGCTATCGGCCAGGTACGGTGATCCTCTCGCGCCAGGAGATCGACTGCCGCCGGCAGCGCATCCGCCTGGTCGACTATGTGGTACGCGACCCTGGTGGCGCCACGCTCGACTCCGATACTGCCGCCGGCGCACACTGGATGCGCATCCGGCCGGGTACGCTGGCAGCGCGTTCGGCCGCCTACGTCTGCGCGCGTCACTAGACCGTTGCGTGCATGCGCCGTCGGCGCACTGGCAACTCGACACCAGCCTGCGGGCATAGCACTATGGTGAGCGCTCCCTATCACTGTTGGCTGGCTACTGTTCCTGTCCAATGAAACTCACCCTGAAGTCGCAGGCGGCCATCATGGCGACCGTCATCAGCGTGACGGCGGTGAGCCTGTTTGGCTGGTCGCAGCGCGAGCCGATCCGCCGCGAGATGATGGCGCAGATCAAGGCGCAGCAAACCACGCTGGTGCGGGAATCCGCCGACGATCTCAAGCAGCGGCTCGATGCTTACCTGGGTGTGCTGGAGCGCACCGCGCAGCAGATGCATACGGTGCGATTCGAGACGCCGGAGCAGCGTACCCATTTCTTCGAGTCCATCCTGCCCACCAGCGGCCTGTTCAACGGCATGTTCCTGGCGTCGGCTGACGGCAAGGTCACGGCAACCTCGCCGTACCGCGAAGGCGTGATCGGCATCGATATCACTGACCGGGACTACTTCAAGCAGGTCATGGTGGTCGACCAGCCGACCATCTCCGAACCGCTGCACAACCGCGTGGGCGGTGAGCCCGTCATCATCCTGGCCGCCCCTGTGCACGACAAGGATGGCCGCCTCATCGGGCTGATCGGCGCAGCGCTGTACCTGCTTCAGCCGAACTTTCTGGGGGACCTGCGCGATATGCGCGTAGGCCGGACAGGCCATGTCTACCTGATCGAGCGCGGGGAGCACCCCGTCTACATCGTGCACCCCGATGCCGACAAGACGCTCGCACCGCTTGATGCCGATCCGGCCATTGCGGCGGCGTTTCGCAGTGATCTGGCCGCGCTGCCAGGGCCCGGCGGCGACGTCGTCACCACGCAAGACATCATCGCCACCGGCTGGACACTGGGTGCCGTGCTGCCTGGTGCCGAGGCCAACCGGCAACTCTTCATCATGCGCCAGCGCTTTCGCTGGTCACTCGTGCTGCTGGCTGCGCTGATTGGTGTATCGGTGTGGGCGGCGATGCTGTGGCTGCTGCGCCCGCTGGGCCGCTTGCATGCCGCCATGACGCAGCTCTCGCGCACCGATTTGCGTGACGCGCAGCCGCTGGCGTTGCCCAGTGCTTCGGCGGAAATCGAAGCGGTTTCCACCGCGTTCCACAAGCTGATGGGCGAGGTGACCCGCCAGCGCGCCGAGCTGGAAGCCGTGAACGATGCATCGCCGATGGGCCTGTTCCGTACCGATGCTGCTGGCCGCACGGTCTACGCCAACGAGGCGTATCGACAACTGCTTGGTGCCACGCATGAAGAGGCGCTGGCCGACGTGTGGCTGGCCCGCCTGCACCCGAACGACCGGGATGCCAGGGAAGCGGGCTGGCGCGATGCCGTCGCGCACGGTACCGGCTACAGCGCCGAGCAGCGCGTGATCGTGCCGAGCATTGGCGAGCGTCTGCTCGTGGTCAATACCGCGCCTGTGCGGGTAGATGGCAAGGTGGTCGGCCACGTCGGCGCAATGGAGGACATCACCGAACGCGCACGCGCCGAGCAGGCCTCGCGCGTGCTGACCAAGATTCTCGATTCCACCACCGACTTCGTCGCGCAGACCGACCTGCTCGGCAATGTCACCTACATCAACCCGGCTGGCCGGCGCTTTGCCGGCATCCCGCTGGAGGCCGACGTGCGTACCCTGACCGTTGGCGATTTCTATCCGCCGGAGACGCTGGATTGGCTGCGTGAAGTGGCCGTACCCGCCGCAGCGCGCGACGGCGTGTGGATTGGCGAGACCACCGTGCGTGGCGTCAACGGTGAGGTTGTGCCGATCAACCACATGATCATCGCGCACCGCAACCCGGGCGGCTGGATGGAACACTTCTCGTCCATCATGCGCGACATCACGCAGGACAGAGCCGCCAAGGAAGAGCTGCAGCGCAGCCGCGAAACACTGCAGACGGTGACGGATGCACTGCCCGCCCTGGTGTCCTTTGTCGACACGAATGAGCGCTTCCGCTTCCTGAATGCCGCCTACGAGAAGGCCTACGGACGGCCTGCCGCCACCATGCTCGGGCAGACCGTGCGCGAGGTGGTGGGCGAGGACGGCTACCGTAGCCTGTGTGACTCCCTGCGGCGCGCGCTGGCCGGCGAGACCGTCGTCTTCGAACGCGAATATCGCGGCCGTGACCTGTACCGCTGTGAAGAGGTCAGCTACCTGCCGCAGTTCGATGCACAGGGGAACGTGGCCGGCGTGCACGCTGTCACGCTCGACATCACCGAGCGCAAAAAGCAAGAGCTACGCTTGCGCGCGCTGACCACCACCGATCACCTGACAGGCCTGCTCAATCGCGCCGGCTTTGATGAGCGCTTGCTCGCCGCGCTGGATCAGGCGCGTGTGGCTGACACCGTGGGTGCGCTGCTGCTGCTGGATCTGGACGGTTTCAAGGCGGTCAACGATACGCACGGCCACTCCGTGGGCGATGCACTGCTGCGCGCCTTCGCGCAGCGCCTGGCGCGCGCCGTGCGGCCGTATGACGGCGTAGCGCGCTTTGGCGGCGATGAGTTTGCTGTGGTGCTGGAGCAGCTCCCGCACCTGGACGATGCCAAGACTGTCGCGCGCAATGTCCTTGCTGCGTGCAACAAGCCGTTTCGCCTGGGCGAGATCACCGTGCAGATTGGCAGCAGCATCGGCCTGGCGGGTTTTGATGGCCGGACGCTGGCGCAGAGCGTGGTCTTCGAGGCCGCCGATGAGGCGTTGTACGAAGCCAAGTCGCGCGGCAAAGGCCTGTTTGTGAGCGCGGACGAGCTTTCGGCGGGCTGATTTCGCGCTGCCGCACAGCACGCAGAAACGGGTACGCTCGATGGCGTTTTGGCGCTGCTGTGCGGTCAATGCTGCATCACAACAACCGCCCCCCAGGCTGGGCGGCGGACAATCCCCTATCGCACGGTCGTGCGCTTTCCGGTAAAGTCCCGCGACTGACTGCGCGTGCCGGCCACCCTGGCGCGCCGCACAAGAGCGCTGTACCCATGGCGCCTTCGCTTCACACTCCGACGCACTCCGATGCGCGCATGCCCGATCCGGCATCGCTCGTCGGGCAGGTCTCTTGCGGTCTCGCCAACACTGTCTTGTGACGCGAAACCCGGGCAGACACGCGGCCGGACGCGATGCAGGGCGCATGCGGGGGAGCGACGGTGTTGGGCCAGCGCATCTTCGAGACGAATCGCATTCACGCAATCGCGACGGACAAACAAGGAGCAGGTTCGCATGCAAAAAATGATCAAACGGCTGCTGTTGACGGCAGTGGCTGCGGGGGCGGCAATCGCAACGGGCGCAGCATCGGCAGCCCAGGACATCAAGATCGGTGTGGCTGAAGCACTGTCGGGCGGCGCAGCCCAGTACGGCGTGGCCATCCGCAACGGCTTCCAGCTGGCGGCTGACGAGATCAACGCCGCCGGTGGTGTCAACGGCAGCAAGATCGCGCTGGTGATCGAAGACGAGCAGGGCAAGAAGGAAGAGGCCATCAACGTCTTCAAGAAGCTGATCTTCCAGGACAAGGTGGCAATGGTGTTTGGCCCCACGCTGTCCAACTCTGCGCAGGCGGCTGACCCGATCGCGCAGGCCGCCAAGACGGTGGCCTTCGGCACTTCCAACACGGCAGACGGCATCACCAGCATTGGCGATTACGTCTTCCGCAACTCCGTGACCGAAGCCGACGTGCTGCCGGCCACCATCCAGACCGTGGTGAAGAAGGCTGGCGTGAAGAAGGTTGCCGTGCTGTACGGCAACGACGACGTCTTCACCAAGAGCGGCTACGACAACTTCAAGAAAGCCCTGGAAGACCTGAAGATTCCGGTCACGACCACCGAGACCTTTGCCAAGGGCGACGTGGACTTCAAGGCCCAGCTCACCAAGATCAAGGCAACCAACCCAGATGCGATCGTGCTGTCAGCACTGATTGCTGAGGGTGGTCCGATCATGGTGCAGGCTCGCCAACTCGGCTTGAACGTGCCGGTCATTGGCGGCAACGGCATGAACTCGGTCAAGGTGTTCGACCTGGCCAAGGACAAGTCCGATGGCCTGTGGGTGGGCAGCCCGTGGTCGATCGAGAACCACACGCCGGAGAACACCAAGTTCATCACCGCTTACACCGCCAAGTACAAGGCTGCGCCGGACCAGTTCGCAGCGCAGGCGTATGACGCGATGTACATCGCGGCTGCAGCGCTGAAGACGGTCAAGTTCAGCGGCAACCTGGAAGCGGATCGCAAGGCCGTTCGCGATGCGCTGCCGGCAGTCAAGCACACGGGTGCGACCGGTGCGTTTGCGTTCCGCCAGGTGACGGCACGCGGCAAGCCGGCCGGTTATGACGCTGTGCAGACCCCGATCGTGAGCGTGACCAAGTCGGGCAAGTACACGATCGAGAAGTAATCTTCGGTTCTCCTGGAGACCGAACAAGCGGGGCGTAGCTAAACCTACGCCCCATCGCTTTTTTGTGGCACGCGGGGCAACCTCGGCCACCCCTTCATCTGACTCATCATGCTGGAACAGCAACTCGTCAATGCGCTGTCGCTCGGTTGCGTGTATGCGTTGTTCGCCCTGGGATTCACGCTGGTTTTCGGCATCCTGGGCGTAATCAACCTGTCGCACGGCGCGGTGTTCATGCTGGGTGCCTATGCGGCGCTGCAGGTTGTGACGCACTTTACATTGCCGCTATGGGCGGCGCTGGCCGTCGGCTTTATCGTGAGCGGCGTGGCCGGGCTCATCATCGATGTGCTGCTGCTGCGCCCGCTGCGCCGCCGCAACGCGCCTCACCTGATCCCGATGATCGCCACCATCGGCGCGGGCATTGCCATCAACAACGCCATGCAAGGCGTGTTTGGCGCGGAGAACATGCGCTTTCCGGCCGGGCTCGTGTCGGATGCCTCGCTGGACCTCGGCGGTATCCACCTCACGCCGCTGGAGCTGGGCATCATCGTGTTGTCGTTTGTGCTGATGGCGGCGCTCATGCTGCTGCTCAAGCGCACGCAATTGGGCCGTGCGCTTCGCGCGATTGCAGAGTCGCCCAAGGCGGCGGCGCTGCTGGGCATTAACGTGGAAGGCCTGTTCCTGCTGACCTCGTTTGCGGCGGCCGCGCTGGGCGGATTGTCGGGTGTGCTGATCGGCCTGTACTCCAACGCGGTGTTCCCACTGATGGGCCAGCCGATGCTGCACAAGGGCATCGCGGTCATCATCCTGGGCGGCTTGGGCGATATTCGCGGCGCGATGCTGGGCGGGCTGTTCCTCGGGTTTGCCGAGGTGCTGTCGGTGGCCTACATCGGCTCGACCATGCGTGATGCGGTGGCGTTCGGTCTGCTGTTCCTGATCCTGCTGGTGCGGCCGCAAGGGCTGTTCGGCAAGGTGCTGGAACGCAAGGCATAAGGAGGCCGACGACATGGAATGGTTCGACAATTTCTGGTCGGTCTACAGCAACCTGGTGCTGACGCTCGGCATCAACGCGCTGCTGGCGCTGTCCATCTATCTCACGCTGTCGTGCGGCTTGCTGGCGATGGCGAATGCGGCCTTCATGGGCATTGGCGCCTATACGGCGGCGCTGCTGACGATGAATGCGGAGATGCCGTTTTCGGTGGCACTGCTGGGCGGTATGGTGGCGCCGGCTGTGGTGGCGATCGTCATCGGTCGGCCGACGCTGCGCCTGTCTGGTGTGTACCTCGCCATGGCGACGCTGGGCTTTGGTGAGGTGGTGCGCGTGCTGATCCTGAACACCGAAGACTGGACCGGCGGCGCGCTGGGCCTGAACGGCATTCCGCAGCTCACGCAGTGGTGGCACGTGGCGCTGGCCGTGTTGCTGACGCTGTTCGTGCTCGCGCGCATGCGCCGCTCGAAGGTGGGCCGCGCGTTCGAGGCCATCAAGGAAGATGAGACCGCCGCCGGCCTGATGGGCATTAACGTGGCAGGCACCAAGCTGCTGGCGTTCACGCTGGGCGCGGCCATCGCCGGGCTGGCGGGCGCGCTCAATGCGCACCTGACGTTCTTCATCGGCCCGAACGAATTCGGCTTCGACCGCGGCGTGGAAATCCTCACGATGACCATCCTGGGCGGCACCAATGGCCTGACTGGTCCAGTCCTCGGCAGCCTGATCCTCTCGCTGCTGCCGGAGTTGCTGCGTGCGTTCAAGGATTTCCGCCTGGTTGTCAACGGCGTGATCCTGATGGTGATCGTGTTGTTCTTGCCGAAGGGCATTTGGGACCCGGCGCGTTTCGCGCGCTGGTTTGGCATTAAGCGCGGTGGCACGATGCCGAGTACCGGTGACACCCGGGCTGCTTCCAACGAATCGCGCTGAGGCCGCCATGCTGAAACTTGCATCGATTTCCAAAAGCTTTGGCGGCTTGTCGGTTCTGCAGGACGTCAATATTGAAGTGCCGCAGGGCAGCATCTTCGGCCTGATCGGCCCGAACGGGGCTGGCAAGACGACAGTGTTCAATTTGATCACCGGCCTGCTTGCACCGACCGGTGGTTCGCTCACCTTCAACGGCGAAAACCTCGTCGGCAAGAAGCCGCACCAGATCACGCAGATGGGCATTGCCCGCACGTTCCAGAACATCCGCATCTTCAAGGAGATGACGCTGCTGGAGAACGTGGTGGTCGGTATGCACCGGCATCTGGATTACGGCGCGCCGGGGCTGCTGCTCTCGCTGCCCAAGTACCGCGCCGCCGAGCGCCGCGCGCGCGACCGTGCGCTGGAGCTGCTCTCGTGGGTCAAGCTCGACCACAAGGCGCACGATATTGCTGACAACCTCTCATACGGCGACCAGCGCAAGCTTGAACTCGCGCGTGCGCTGGCGACCGAGCCCAAGCTGCTGCTGCTCGACGAGCCCGTCGCCGGCATGAACACCGGCGAGAAGGTCGACCTGATGGCCGAGATAGAGAACATCAAGGCGCGCGGCTACACGATCTTCATGATCGAGCACGACATGCGCTTCGTGATGGGCCTGTGTGAACGCATTGCGGTGCTGAACTTCGGCCGCATCATCGCCGAAGGGCCGCCGGAGGCGATTCGCAACAACCCGCAAGTCATCGAGGCCTATCTGGGCCGTGACGATGATGATGCTGAGGAGGCAACGGCATGACCACGCTGCTGGAAGTCAAAGGGCTGGACGTGTCGTACGGGCACATTGCAGCCGTCAAGGGCATCGACTTTGCGCTCAAGACTGGCGAGATCACCTCGCTGGTGGGTGCCAACGGTGCAGGCAAGTCGACCACGCTGCTGGCGCTGTCGGGGCTGATTCCGAGATCGCAGGGCGAGGTGCGCGGCCAGATCCTGTTCGAGGGCGAAGACGTCTCGCAGTGGTCGCCCCACAAGCGCGTGCAGCGCGGCCTCGTGCAGGTGGCCGAGGGCCGCGCCACGCTGACCACCATGACGGTGCGCGAGAACCTGGAGCTGGGCGCGTACACACGAAACGCGCGCAAGGACCGCGCCCAGATTGCCTCCGACCTGGAGCGCGTGTTCCACCTGTTCCCGCGCCTGAAGGAGCGCATCGATGGGCTGGCCGGCAACCTGTCGGGCGGCGAGCAGCAGATGCTCGCCATCGGCCGTGCGTTGATGGCCCGCCCGCGCGTACTGCTGCTCGATGAACCGTCAATGGGCCTGGCGCCGATCATCGTGCAGGAGATCTTCCGCATCCTGCGCACCATCAACGCTGAAGGGCTGACGATCTTCCTGGTGGAGCAGAACGTGCGGCAGGCGCTGAAGATCGCACAGCATGGCTATGTGCTGGAGACCGGCCAGATTGTGCTGGCCGACAGCGGGAAAAACCTGCTGGGCAATCCGCGCGTGCTCGAAGCCTACCTGGGCGGCTGAGCCTGTAAAAGACAACCGGCACCCTCTCTTGGTGCCGGTTTTTTATCCCAAAGCGTACCCGTTTCTGCGTACGCCTCCACTAAAGCGTACCTGTTTCTGCGTACGTTCAATGCCCCGCTAAAACGTGCCGCTGTGCGTCGAATAACGCGATCAGCGCATCGGCCACCGCCCGCACGCGCGGGGAGCGGCGCACATCGGGGTGGATCGCCAACCAGATTTCCCGGTGCAGTGCGGGGTGGTCGACCGGCAATCGGCGCAAAAGCGTACCCGTTTCTGCGGGTGCGCCCAGGAAGTGCGGAAGCGCTGCCACACCCAGTCCGGCGAGTGCTGCCTGGTGGATTGCCGCCAGATCGCTACAACGCAGGACCACGCGGCGTTCGCCTGCGTACTCATCCAGCCAGCGTTGCTGCGGCACGTGGCGCAGGCGCTCGTCATAGCCGATGAACTCCCATTCCGCTTCGGGTTGCGCCAGTACCTCAGGCATTGCATACAGCCCATAGCCGAGATCGCCTAGCGGCCGCGTGGCCAGCGTGGATGCAGTCGGGCGCGACAGCCGGATGGCGAGATCGGCCTCGTGTGCCATCAGGTTGGCGTTGCGCGTCTCGCCCAGCAGGACCAGGCTGATGCCCGGCCACTGGCGGTGCAGCGCGGCCAAGTGCGGTGCAATGAAGTGGCTCGCGATGGTGGGCGGCGCCGAGATGCGCACCGTCCCGCGCAGGCTGCCCGCACCCGCCGCTGCGCGGGCGAAGCCGGCGGCCTCCTGCTCCATGCGCTCGGCGCGCTCGGCCAGCGCACTGCCCTCGGCGGTCAGGCGCCAGCCGCGCGGCAGGCGGTCGAACAACCGCACGCCCAGCGATTGCTCCAGCGCATCGGCACGCCGCGCCACAGTGGTGTGCTCCACCGCCAGCCGCCGCGCTGCGGCCGACAGGCTGCCCTCACGCGCCAGCACAAGGAAGTAGCGCACGTCATCCCACTGCAAGGAGGAAGAAGATTCGGCCACCACCGCACTTGTGAGCATGCGTTTCGGTCGATCCGGGCTTTTTTGCACAGAAGATGCTCAGTTTTTGAGAATTCCCGGGCGATTCTGAACGGAATACGCTTGTTTCACAACATGACGGCAGCAATACCCATCGTCATGAAACTGAAAAGCGTACCCATTTCTGCGAGGACATTTGTCATGCATGCCAAGGTCATTCAACTTCGTGAACCCGCTTCTGCATTGGGTTTGCAGCCCGCCAGCCTGATGCTTTCACCACCTGCACCCAATGCACTGACGGTGCGCCACACCGCCATCGGTGTGAACTTTGTTGACGTATATCACCGTGCCGGGCTGTACCCGGTGCCGGCGTTTCCCGCGGTGTTGGGAGTGGAAGGCGTCGGGGTGGTGGAAGCACTGGGGTCGGACGTGCGCGGCTTTGTGGTCGGCCAGCGTGTGGCCTGGGCCGGGCTGATGGACGGCGCGCCCGGCGGTTATGCAAGCCATCGCAACATTCCTGCGGAGCGCGCGATCGCGCTGCCGGATGCGCTGGACGACGAAACCGTCGCCGCTACGCTACTGCGCGGCATCACCGCGCACATGCTGCTGTCTCGGGTACGCCGGGTACAGGCGGGCGACACGGTACTCGTGCATGCGGCAGCCGGTGGCCTGGGCCTGCTGCTGGTGCAGTGGGCGAAGCGCCTGGGTGCGCGCGTGATCGGTACAGTCGGCAGCGAGGCCAAGGCGGCCACCGCACTCGGCCATGGCGCAGACCACGTCGTGCTGTACCGCCAGCAGGACGTGCGTGAAGCCGTGCTGCAATTGACCGATGGTGAAGGCGTCGACTACGCCATTGACGGTGTAGGCGGGGCGATGTTGCAAACGTCTCTGTCAGTGACGCGGCCATTCGGCATGGTGGCGAGCATCGGCCAGGCGAGCGATGTCGGCAATACGCAAACGCACACTCTTGACCTCTCTGAGTTGGGGCCATCGCGTTCCATTGCGCTGGCGCGGCCGGGCGTGTTCCGCTACATGGCGGATCTCTCGCGCTACCGCGCCGGTGCGCAGGCCGCGTTGCAACGCATGCTCGAAGGTGTGCACGTGCCGGTGGGCGGTACCTATGCGCTTGAAGAGGCGGCCACTGCGCACGCGGCGCTGGAGGCCGGCCAAACCTCTGGAGCATTGCTGCTGCGACCATGACCGTACCCATTTCTGCGGCGTACCCGTTTCTGCGAGGTGCTCGGCAGTGTGGTGCCTCGCGGCGCGTCGTATTACCCCCTTCACGCATCATGCACAAGAGTCCTCCCATGCTGTACCTGATTCTTTTCGCCTATCGCGCACCGTTGTCCGAGATGGACCGCGTGCTGCCCGCCCATCGCCAACACCTGGACACGCACTACGCGAGCGGGCACTTCCTGATGTCCGGACCGCTGGTCCCGCGCGAAGGCGGCGCCATCCTCGCGCGCGCCGCGTCACGCGAGGAGATCGATGCCATCGTGGCGCGCGATCCTTTTGTGCTGGAACACCTGGCCGATGTGCGCGTCATTGCATGGAGCCCGAACCGGCGCGTGGCTGGCTTGCCGCAAGCGTGGTTTGTTGATGGCGCCGTGCATACGCCGGCGTAATCCCTGCGCAACTCGCCCGCTATCATGATGGTCTGCCGTTTACGGGGCCGTCATGACCCACATTCCGGATACACCAACGCCATCGCCCACCCCATCACCGCGCCCAGCGTGGTGGCAGCGCGTGGTCGCGCGGTTGCCGTTCGGCAGCGAACATCTGGTGTTTGTCTACGCTGCCGTGATCGGCTGCGCGGGCGCCTTGTCGACGATTCTGTTTCGCGAGTGCCTGCGCCAGCTGCAGTGGTGGCTCTCCGGCACCGATCAGGGGCTGGTGGCCACGGCCCGCGCACTGCCGTGGTGGGCGCGCCTGCTGGTGCCGGCCATCGGCGGCGTGCTGGCGGGCCTTACGCTGCAGGTCGGGCTGAAGTGGATTCCACGCAAGGGCTCGGAAGACTATATGGAAGCCATCGCTGTGGGCGACGGTGTGTTGAGCGCGCGGCAGAGCTTGGTACGCAGTGCGTCGTCGCTGTGTTCGGTGGCCAGTGGTGCGTCCATCGGGCGGGAAGGGCCGATGGTGCAACTGGCGGCGATGTGCGGTTCGCTGCTGGGGCGCGTGCTGAGGCGCGGGTTTGGGCACATCAGACCGGTCTCAGTCGAGCAACTGCGTCTGCTGGTTGCGTGTGGGGCGGCAGCTGGTATCACCTCCGCCTACAACGCGCCGATCTCAGGCGCCGTGTTCGTGAGCGAGATCGTCTTCGGGGTCATCACCACGGCCACGCTGGGGCCGCTGCTGGTGTCGGCCGTGACCGCCGACATCGTGTTGCGCCAGTTCTTCGGGTACGGCGCGGTCTACGAGATGCCGCATTTCGATTTCGTGTCTGGCTGGGAAGTGCTGACCTATCTGGGGCTCGGCCTGGCGGCAGGCATGGCGGGACCGCTGCTGTTGGGGCTGATTGACCGCGCACGTGATGCCTTTGCCCGTACCAAGTTGCCGCTGACGTTGCGGTTGGCACTGGGTGGGCTGATCGTTGGTGCGCTGTCGACGCAATTGCCTGAGGTCTGGGGCAACGGCTACAGCGTGGTCAACAGCTTCCTGCACCAGCCGTGGCTGTGGCAGACCGTGGCGCTGGTGCTGATCTGCAAGGTCGTGGCGACGGCGGCCAGCGCGGGTTCGGGCGCGGTGGGCGGTGTGTTCACGCCCACGCTGTTCTGTGGTGCGGCGCTGGGCTTGCTGTACGGCACAGGCATGCACGCGCTGCTGCCGGGAGCGGCGCCGGTTCCGATCAGCTATGCGGTGGTCGGTATGGGCGCGTTGCTGGCGGCCACCACGCATGCACCGCTCATGTCGATCCTGATGATCTTTGAGATGACGCTGTCGTACCAAGTGGTGCTGCCGCTCATGCTGGCGTGCATCACCGGCTACGTGACTGCGCATGCGGCGGGTGCGCCGTCGGTGTATGCGCGGGCGCTGGCGCAGAACAAAAAGGAAGCGCACGAGGATGCGGGTGAGGGTGCCCAGCCCTTGCCGTAGTCCCCGGCTTCGAGCGGTACGCAGAAATAGGTACGCTCCGCCGATTTCTGCGTCGCTCGCGAACCCAGACACGCTTTCCACACGGCAACAAGCGTGTTTTCTCAGCAAAACCCAAGCAAAAGCGATCTTTGGATCGCTTTATGGTGTGCGTTTTCAGGAACTTTTCATAGAAAATGTGATAATTGATTGCTGTTGCGAATCATTATCATTTATATTTGCGTCCGCATTTCGTAGTGCGCTCTTGTGCACGGCGGCACGGGCGCAGGAGGGCGTTCCGCAGCGGCTGGCATCCAGAAGGAAGGGCGCCGCCCGGAGAAACCACCCAGATGAACCGCCCCAATCGCCTGAACCCCAGGCCCGTCGCCAGCGCCCTGCTGGCTTTGTTTGCCACGCCTGCCGTCGCACTCGCTCAGCAAGCCGCATCCACTCCTGTCGTTGCCAACAGCGCCGCCACTGCCACGGCTACGCTGCCCGAGGCCGTGGTCAAGGCCACCGCCCCGCGTGATGACTACAACGCCGCCAAAAGTTCGATCTCCAAGCTGCCCGAGAACCTGCGCGACATTCCGCAGTCGGTGACGGTGGTGCCCAAGGCACTGACCGATGCGCAGGGCGCCAGCTCGCTGGCCGATGCGCTGCGCAATGTGCCGGGCATCACCATCGGCGCGGCCGAGGGCGGGCAGATCGGCAACAACATCAACCTGAACGGTTTTTCGGCGCGCACCGACATCTACCTGGATGGCTTTCGCGATCGCGGCCAGTACTACCGTGATCTGTTCGCCCTCGATTCGGTGGAAGTGCTGATGGGCCCGTCGTCGATGCTGTTCGGGCGGGGTTCAACCGGCGGCGTCATCAACCAGGTGACGAAGAAGCCGTCGCTGAAGGCGGCCACGGAAATCACCGGCTCGGTTACCACCAATGGCCTGGTGCGTACCACGGTAGATGTCAACACGCCGACGTCCGATACGTCTGCCTTCCGCGTGGCTGCCATGGCGCAGAACGGCAAGACCAGCACCCGCGACGAGATGACCGCGCAGGACTTCGGCATTGCGCCGTCGTGGCGCTTCGGCATCGGTACGCCCACCGAAGTGACCCTCTCCGCGCTGCTGCAGCACAACCGCGACATGCCTGACTACGGCGTGCCGAACCTCAACGGCCACCCGGTCAACGTTGATCCGAAGACGTACTACGGCTTCACGGACGACCGCACCACGCAGGACGTGGCTGCATTTTCGGCCAATATCGACCACAAGTTCTCGCCCAACCTGCGCTTGCGCAACCAGACGCAGTTCAACTACGTGCAGACCGATGCGCGCGAGACGGCGCCCAATGCGGTTGGCACGGTGAGCCCGACGGGCGTGTTCACGGCGCTGACCAACAGCAATCTGCCGCTGTCTGCGTTGTCGGTACGCCTGCAAAGCCACGACCGTCGCATCCGTGACTACTCGCTGTTCAACCAGACCGAGCTGACGGCCAAGTTCGATACGGGCTCAGTCAAACACACGCTGCTGGTGGGCACCGAGTTCGGCCACGATGGCTACGACAACCAGAACTACTATCGCAACGGCTCGTGCAACGGCACGCCGCTGGTGCAGTCGAGCATGACGAGCGGGTTTGTGTCGTGCGAGCCGCTGGTGAGCCCGAGCTATACGAACTCGCCGTCGAATGCGCCGTCCATGCTGGGCAACGTGCAGGGTGGTTCTGCCAACACGGTGGCGGCGTACTTCAACGATTCGATCGAGTTCACCAAGCAGTGGAAGGCGGTGGCGGGTCTGCGCTATGACCGCTACATCGCCAGCATTTCGAACTCGCTGAACGCGGCCAACACGCCGGCATCGGCCAAGATCACCGCGCTACCGTATGCGCAGCAGACGGTGAACTTCGTCAGCACGCGCCTGGGTGGCATCTGGCAGCCGACGGACTGGCAGTCGTACTACGTGTCGTACGGCACCTCGTTCAACCCGTCATTGGAGCAACTGGTGGGTACGACGGGTCAGCAGAATCTGGACCCGGAGAAGAACAAATCGTATGAAGCCGGCGGCAAATGGGATTTGCTCAATGGCGACTTGTCGGTGTCGTCGGCGGTGTTCCAGATCACCAAGGACAACGCGCGCACGCAAATCGACAGCACGACGTACACCTCTGCCGGCAAGATTCGCGTGCGCGGCGCGCGCCTGGGTGCCACGGGCCACGTGACCGACAAGCTGCAGATCTTCGCGGGCTACACGTACCTGGATGCGGAGATCGTCAACGGTATCGCCGCGGGCACGCAGGGCATGGCGCCGGCCAACACACCCAAGCATGCTGCTACGGTGTGGACGAGCTACACCTTCATGCCGAACTGGGAAGTGGGTGCGGGCGCGTTCTACATGTCGCAGCGCTACGCCAACAACACCGACACCGTGCAGGTGGGCGGCTTCGTGCGCTGGGATGCGATGCTGGCCTACCACCAGCCCAAGTACGACGTGCGCCTGAACGTGTTCAACCTGTTCAACAAGACGTATTACGATGCGCTGATTCCGTCCGATGGCGGTCGCGCCGTGCCGGGTACCGGCCGCGCGGCGATGCTGTCGGTGGTGTATCGCATGTAACGGCTTGGAGGGATGGACCTTCAGGCCCCGTCCCTCACCGCTTGATTGGCGCACGCACCATGCTTGTCTGTATTCCCAACGTCTTCAACGCCGCGCAGGTGGCTGCGCTGCGCGAGCTGCTCGACAACGCGGGCGATGCCTGGGTGGATGGCCGCGTGTCGGCCGGCTATTCAGGGGCGCCGGTCAAGAACAACCAGCAGATTGATGAGCGCACCGAAGTCGCCCTGCAGTGCCAGCAGCTCATTCTGAGCGTGCTGGAGCGGCACCCGCGCTTCATCAGCGCAGCGTTGCCGAACGTGGTGTACCCGCCAATGTTCAACCGCTACGGCGAGGGCATGACCTTCGGCGCGCACGTGGATGGCAGCGTGCGCATCCACCCGCACAACGGTGCCAAGCTGCGCACGGACATCTCGGCCACGCTGTTTCTGTCAGACCCGGCCAGCTACGACGGCGGCGAACTGCAGATCGAAGACACCTACGGCATGCACAGCATCAAGCTCAATGCCGGCGACTTGGTGATCTACCCGGCCACGAGCCTGCATCAGGTCACACCCATCACACGCGGCGTGCGCGTGGCGAGCTTCTTCTGGATCCAAAGCCTGATTCGCGATGACGCGCAGCGCGCCATGCTGTTCGACCTGGACAACGCGATCCAGACGCTTAACCAGACTGACGCGGATGCCACCGCGCGCCGCACGCTGATCGGCGTGTATCACAACCTGATGCGGCAGTGGACTGAGACCTGAGCTGAGGGGCTCGCGTCACATCCTAAGAATGGTGCGGCGCAAAAACGCAAGCGGGCTTAGCGGCCCGAACGGCGATACAGCTCGGCCATCATGCCGCAGCTTTCCACGTGCAGCGCGATGGCGCGCGAGGCTTCACGGCGCAGGATTTGCCAGAAGCGAGCAAGGCGGGACGTGGGGGCGGTGTTGAGTGCGGAGGCTTTCATGGCGATTCCTTTCTGAGCGATAACCTAGGGATTACCCTAATGTTAGTCGCAATATTGCGACGCAGCAAATTCATGGCCGGCGATGTGGCCCGGTCACCACAGCAATGTGATTGAGTCGCCGCTGGCCAAGCCCGGCGCGTCCGCAACCGGGACAGCGCTACACTCGTGCGTCACTCACAGCCATCCTGACCGACCATGTCTGCACTGCGCACGCTGTATCCGCCCATCGAACCGTACGAAACCGGCATGCTCGATGTGGGCGATGGCCACACCATCTACTACGAGCGCGTCGGCACGCCCGGTGCCAAGCCAGCGGTGTTTCTGCACGGCGGGCCGGGCGGCGGCATCTCGGCCGACCACCGCCGCCTGTTTGACCCGGCACGCTATGACGTGATGCTGTTTGACCAGCGCGGCTGCGGGCGCTCGACCCCACATGCGGGGTTGGAGGCCAACACCACCTGGCATCTTGTAGATGACATTGAGCGCCTGCGTGCCATTGCCGGTGCGGAGCGCTGGCTCGTGTTCGGCGGCTCCTGGGGCTCAACGCTGGCGCTGGCCTACGCGCAGAAGCATCCCGAATGTGTGAGCGCGCTGGTGCTGCGCGGTATCTACACCGTTACGCAGGCAGAGCTGCGCTGGTACTACCAGTTCGGCGTGTCGGAGATGTTCCCCGAGAAATGGGTATGCTTTCAGGCGCCCATCCCCGAGGCGGAGCGTGACAACATGATTGCCGCCTACCGCAAGGTGCTTACCGGCGACGACGTCGCCAAGCAGATCGAAGCCGCCCGCGCCTGGAGCGTCTGGGAAGGCGAGACCATCACGCTGCTGCCTGACCCGAGCAACAGCGCCAAGCACGCCGACGACCATTTCGCGCTGGCTTTCGCACGGCTGGAGAACCACTACTTCACCCACCAGTGCTGGCTGGAGGAAGGGCAGTTGCTGCGCGAGGCGCACAAGCTGGCCGGCATTCCAGGTGTGATCGTGCACGGCCGCTACGACATGCCGTGTCCGGTGCGCTACGCGTATGCGCTGCACCAGGCGTGGCCCGACGCGGATTTCCACCTGATCGAAGGCGCGGGTCATGCATGGAGCGAACCCGGCATCCTCGATCAGCTTGTTGCCGCTACCGATCGCTTTGCCGGCAAGTAAGCCATGACCGACTCCGCCGATCTACGCTTCCTGCTGGCCATCCAGGAAAACGGCAGCCTGGTTGCCACGGCGCGGGCGTTGGGCCTGACGCCATCGGCGGTGTCGCAGCGTTTGCAGCAGTTGGAAAAGAAACTGGGCGTGCGGCTTGTTGACCGCACCGCGCGCAGCCTGCGCTTTACGCAAGAGGGTGCACTGCTGTGCGAGCGCGGTGCGGAACTGATCCGGCAGCTCGATGCGTTGTCGGAGGATCTGCAAACGCGCCAGGGTGGCTTGGTGGGGACGCTCAAGGTCAATGCGCCGCTGGGTTTCGGGCGGCGCTATATCGCACCGGTCATCAGCGACTTTCAGCAGGAGCATCCCGACGTCGACATCGAACTGACGCTCTCCGATGCCCCATTGACGGAAGCCGCTGAGCGCTTTGATGTGGTTGTCCATATCGGTGCGCTGCAGGTGTCCAACCTCGTGGGCTATGCGATTGCGCCGAATGCGCGGTTGCTTTGTGCGTCGCCCGCGTTCATCAAGCGCCATGGCTTGCCCGAGACGCCCGACGATCTCGCCGCGCTGCCCTGCATCGTGCTGCGCGAGAACAAGGAAGATATGTCGCTCTGGCATTTCAGCAGGGGCCGGACGAGCCGTAGCGTGCGCGTGCAAGCCAAGCTGATCTGCAATGACGGCGATGTGATCCGCCGCTGGGCCTGCGAGGGGCGTGGCGCGATTTTGCGCTCCGAATGGGATGTAGCGGACGATCTGCGCGCCGGCCGGCTGGTGCGTCTGTTGCCGGGCTGGAAGGCGCCCGACGCCAACGTGATTGCACTCACGCACAATCGCGCGGGGCTGCCGCAGCGCACGCGCCACTTCATGCAGTTCTTGCAAAGCCGCTTCAAACCACAGCCGCCGTGGCGCGCATGATGCAGCAGTGCTGAATCTTTGAATCAAACCAGCTTCACCTAAAGCCCGCCAGCGCTGCCTACAATCGGTCGCACCGATCAACGCCGATTTGCAGGTGCCACGCGTGAACTCCTCCACTTCTTCCCCGGGCTATCCCAAGGCCATCCTGTTCGACCTGCTGACTGCGCTGCTGGATTCGTGGTCATTGTGGGATTGTGCTGCTGGCACGCAGCAGGCTGGCCGTACGTGGCGCGCGGAGTATCTGCGGCTCACATACGGCTGCGGCGTGTACGTCCCCTATGAGGTCATGGTGCGGGAGGCGGCGCAGAACGTCGGTTTGCCGGCCTCGGCCCCCGATGCTCTGGAAGCCGGCTGGTTACAGCTTGAACCCTGGAGCGGCGCTGCCCAAGCGCTGAAGCAACTGCAACCGCACTGCAAGCTGGCCGTCGTGACCAACTGCTCGGAGCGGCTGGGCCGGCTGGCGGCAGCGCGGTTGCCCGTTGCATGGGATGTCGTTGTCACCGCCGAGCAGGCGGGCGTCTACAAGCCCGATCCCAGACCGTATCGCATGGCGCTGGAACAGCTTGGTGTGGAGGCGGCAGATGCCGCGTTTGTGGCCGGTTCCAGCTATGACATGTTCGGCACGGCAGCGATGGGTTTGCGCACCTACTGGCACAACCGCATCGGCCTCTCGCTGGTAGACGACGCGCAGCCGCCGGAAATCGAATCGCCGACACTGGACGGGCTTGTGCCCTGGGCCAGCCGCTTTACCGAATGAGGAGCGCAACCATGACCTCCAGCACGATCACCCTAGATGCACTCGACACGCCCGCTGCAGTCATCGACCTGCCGCGCATGCAGCACAACATTGCGCGCATGCAGCAGCGCATGAACGCGCTGGGCGTGACATTCCGTCCGCACGTAAAGACCACCAAGTGCCTCGACGTGGTGCGCGCGCAGGTGGCGGCCGGCGCGCAGGGCATTACCGTCTCGACATTGAAGGAGGCCGAGGCGTTCTTTGCCGCCGGCATTATCGACATTCTGTATGCCGTGGGCATCGTTGCCGCCAAGTTGCCGCGCGCGATGGCGTTGTATCGACAGGGCTGCCACCTCAAGCTCGTCGTGGACAACGTAGAGGCCGCCCAGGCCGTGGTCGACCACTACCGCACCCATGGCGAGTGCAGCGA
The DNA here is from genome assembly GCF_958415495.1 of Ralstonia flaminis. Classification (NCBI taxonomy): domain Bacteria; kingdom Pseudomonadati; phylum Pseudomonadota; class Betaproteobacteria; order Burkholderiales; family Burkholderiaceae; genus Ralstonia; species Ralstonia flaminis. The sequence continues at coordinate 398,369 of NZ_CATZLL010000002.1, forward strand.
GGTGTGGATCGAAGTCGACACCGATGGCCACCGCTCCGGCATTACGCCCGAGCAGGATGCGTTGCTGGAGGTCGGCCGCATCCTGCAGGACGGCGGCATCAAGGTGGGCGGCGTGATGACGCACGCTGGCTCCAGCTACGACTTGCATGACCAGGCCGCGCTTGCTGCGCTGGCCGAGCAGGAGCGCGCCGGTTGCGTGCGCGCCGCGCAGCGCTTGCGCGAGGCGGGTATTCCGTGCACAGCAGTCAGCGTTGGCTCCACACCGACTGCTTTGGCTGCGGAGCATCTGGAAGGCGTGACCGAAGTGCGCGCGGGTGTCTACGTGTTCTTCGATCTGGTCATGCACAACGTGGGCGTGTGCAAGATCGATGAGATTGCCCTGAGCGTACTGACCACCGTGATCGGTCATCAAGCGGACAAGGGTTGGGTGATCGTCGATGCGGGCTGGATGGCCATGAGCCGTGACCGTGGTACGGCCAAGCAGTTGCACGACTTCGGCTACGGTCAACCCTGCGCGCTCGATGGCACGCTGTTCGACGGGCTCACGCTGATCGGCGCGAACCAGGAACACGGCATCCTGGCCGCGAGCGACGGCTCGGTTCGCGATGATCTTGCGACACGCTTTCCCGCCGGGACAAAGCTGCGCATCCTGCCGAACCACGCGTGCGCAACGGGTGCGCAGTTTCCCGAGTATCACGCGGTGTCGTCGCGCGGCGGAGTGGAAGTGTGGGGACGGTTTCACGGCTGGTGAGCACCGCCAGGTCGCCTGCGTTTCAGGACCGCGTTGGACCGCTGAGCGTTTCGCCGACGCATGGACTCCGCCTGTCAGCAGGCGCTCGGCGGCGATGCAAGCACCCGCACCCAGACCGACGCTGCAAAGAGGCAAGGATCAACGGAGTTTCGATCGCCTTGAACCGGGCACGAAATGCTCAACGGACCCGTCTCCATACGCTCGCTCCACTTTCGATATGACGACGTGATATCCGCCATACCACTTCCGAAACTGTCGTTTTGCGTCCAGATGCTTTGGGGCGGTGGCAAATGCCATCAGTGATGCTTTGTTCCGCCAGTGTGCCGGCCGACGAAACATGCGGCAGCGCCATCGATGCATTTAATCCGGAGGTGGTGACGTTGCTGCGCTGAGTCTTGGTGATGTTTGCGAGGAGTTGGCTGGGCGCCAGAAAAGCAAAAACCCGCGAAGCTTGTCGCCACGCGGGTTTTTGTTCGCCCTCGAACCGCTGAGGACTGTGTTTGGTGCCCAGGAGAGGACTCGAACCTCCACGGAGTTACCCGCTAGTACCTGAAACTAGTGCGTCTACCAATTCCGCCACCTGGGCTAGGTGAGCGGCGCATTTTACAGCCCCCCGCGAAATTTGCAAGCCTTTCTTGAACGAAGGGAATTTCGCCCCGCCAGGCGCACGAGCGTTACAGCCGTTACGCGTGTGGCGGTCCATGGAATGGTGGCCCCGCTGCTACGCTGCCGCGCAGTTTTCCGCAGTCCATTCTTTCCCGTTCTCGAGGTTGATCGATGATGAAACTCCGCCACGCCGCGACCGGCGCCCTGCTGGCCGCGCTTGCCACCTTTGCCCATGCCGAGCGCACGATCTGCACGATCGTCGCCGATGCGGCCACCGGCAAGGTCGTTCTGCACGAAGGCCAGTGCACCGAACGTGTCACGCCCGCGTCCACCTTCAAGCTGGCGCTGGCCGTCATGGGCTACGACCACGGCTTCCTGAAAGACGAGCATGCCCCCGTCGAGCACATGAAGGCCGGCGACCCCGATTGGGGTGGCGAGGCCTGGCACCAGCCCATCGACCCTACGCTGTGGCTCAAGTACTCGGTGGTCTGGTATTCGCAGCGCATCACGCATGCAATGGGTGCGCAGACGTTGCAGTCGTACCTGCGCAAGTTCGACTACGGCAACATGGATGCGAGCGGCGACCCGGGGAAGAACAACGGTCTGGATCGCTCGTGGATCACCTCGTCGCTGAAGATCTCGCCGGAGGAGCAGGTGGGCTTCATGCGCAAGATCGTCAATCGCCAGTTGCCGGTGTCTGCGCATACGTACGAGATGGTCGAGCGCGCGGTGCAGACCTGGCCGGTGCCGGGTGGCTGGGCCGTGCAGGGCAAGACCGGCACCGCAGGGCCGGGCCCCGGCAACACGTCCCCCGACGGCACGTGGGACCAGGCGCACGCTTACGGCTGGTTTGTCGGCTGGGCGAAGAAGGGCACGGGTGACGACAGTCGGACCTACGTGTTTGCAAACCTGATTCAGGACAACAAGCTTGAACCGACATCAGGAGGCTTGCGCTCGCGCGATGCGCTACTGGCGCGTCTGCCAGAAGTATTGGCCTTTGCGGACCACTGAACCGCAGGGTCACGTATGACGGTGCTTTGCCTCGCTGCGCACCGTCGCTTCATCCACGCCCAGGCGCTGATGCAGTTCCTGCCAGCCCTTGGGCGTCACCAACACCGCGCGTGAGTTGCGCGAGCGCAGCATCCAGCCTGCGTCACACAGCCGATGCAGGAACTGCACGCCCAGCGGCCCCGCCAGGTGATGCGTGCGTTCGGTCCAATCCAGGCATTGCCGTGCCAGCCCACGCCGGGTTGGGCGGATGCCGCGCACGTCGAGCCCGATGTTGCCAAACCAGATGACGCCCGCCGCGCTGATCTCGTACTGCTTGTCGGGCATCGGCAGCAGATAGCCGTGCGATTGCAGCGCCTGCGTGACGGCCACGCCAACCTGCCCGGCAAGATGGTCGTAGCAGCAGCGGCAGAAGCCCAGTTCGCGCGCCTTGGGGCCCGGTGCCGTGCGCCGCACGGCTGCCGCTGGTGTGATGGCGGCAAGGTGTTCCAGCGCTTGCGCCACGTGCCCACCGGCCAGCCGGAAATACCGGTGCCGTCCTTCCGTCTCCACTGCCAGCAGGCCGCCGTCGAGCAGCTTGGCCAGGTGCGTGCTTGCCGTCTGCGCAGTGACGCCGGCGGCATGTGCCAGCTCGCCCGCAGGTAGCGCGCGCCCGTCGAGCAGTGCTGTGAGCATGGCGGCACGTGCCGGGTCGGCGATCAGGAAGGCCGTGCCGGAAAAGCTGTTCAGATGGGACATGTCGGACTCCTCGAGTTGTGTCCATTCTAGGGACGCCCGTGCCGCGATGCTTCGACACGCGTCGAAACGTCATCCGGGGTGCCGGCACTACGCTCGGGTCATTGTTCCCTTGGGTGGAGTCCGAAGATGGATGGCATGACGTTGCAACAGGCGCACACCGGCCCTGTGCCACACAAACGGCTGGTGCTGTGCGTGTTGTCGATGGCCGTGCTGGTCGCGCAGATCGACACCGCCGTGGTCAACCTGGCCGTGCGCCCGATCGGCCAGGTCTTTCATGCGGGCGTCGGTCCGCTGCAGTGGGTAATCGACGCCTACAACCTGGCCTACGCCACGCTGCTGCTCACCGGCGGCCTGCTGGCGGACCTATATGGGCGGCGGCGCGCGTTCGTATCAGGGGCGGTGGTGTTTTCGGTGGCTTCCGTGCTGTGTGCGCTGGCGCCGTCCATCAACTGGTTGATTGGTGCGAGGGCGCTGGCGGGGTTAGGGGCGTCGCTGATGCTGCCGGCGTCATTGGCGATCCTGCGGGTGGTGTGGAGGGACCCGGTCGAACGCGGGCACGCATTGGGCGTCTGGGCGGCATGCAACGGCTTGGCCATGACGATCGGCCCGACGGTAGGCGGTTTGCTCGTTACGCACTTCGGCTGGAGTGCGGTGTTCTGGGTGGTGGTGCCGGTGAGCATGGTTGCCATGGTGCTGGCCGTACGTGTGGTGCCGGAATCGTCGGATGCCACGCACCGCCGGTTCGATGCGTTGGCGCAGGTGCTGGGTGCCATCACGCTGGGTGGCTTGGCCTTTGCCGCCATTGAGGCGCATCAGGACTGGCGCTTGGCTATCTGCGTGCTGGCGGCGGCCCTTGGCGCGCTTGTGTGGTTCATCTATGTGGAAGCGCGTCATGGCAGTGCGGCGCTGGTGCCGCTGGATCTCTTCCGCGTCCGTGACTTCCGGGGTGCCGTTGTCGCGACGGCAGGCATGACCTTTGGCATGTACGGCGCGCTCTTCCTGCTGCCGCTCATGTGGCAAAGCACCGGGCGCTTCAGCGTGACCGGTGCAGGCATCGCACTGATGCCGATGGCGGTGGTGTTCATGGTGGTGTCGCCCACCTCGGGCGTGGTGGTACGTCGCTTTGGTGCGCGGCTGGCGATGGCCGGTGGCGTGGGCATCATCGCGCTGGGGTTGCTGACGCTGGGTGGGTTTGCCGGTGATGTGTCCATCGTGCCAACAGCGATTGGGCTGGCGCTGACCGGGCTCGGCATGGGCTTTGCCACCGGGCCGTTGATGAACACTGCCGTGGGTGCGGTGGGGCCCGAACGTTCGGGCACGGCCTCCGCGCTGGTCAACGTGGCGCGCATGAGCGGTGCGACGCTGGGCGTGGCGATCCTGGGCGCGGTGTACGCCGTGTATGGCGGAGGCGCGCAGGGCCTGCGCATGGCGATGCTGAGCGGGGGCATGGTGCAGCTTGTGTGCGCCGCCGTGGCCTGGCTGCACGGTGCCGCGCGCCGCTGAGCATTGCGCTGGCGCATACACGCTTTGCAGCGTCGCGCATTCTCGCGGTGCGGGCGCGGCTCTACAGTCAAGCGGACATCCACACGCTGGAGCCGCCCGTGCCATTGCAACTCACCCTCGTCAGCCATCCGCTGTGCCCATACGTGCAGCGCGCCGCCATCGTCCTGCACGAGAAAGGCGTGCCGTTCACGCGCCGCGACATTGACCTCGCTGACAAGCCCGACTGGTTTCTGCGTATCTCGCCGCTGGGCAAGACGCCCGTGCTATTGGCGGGCGATACGCCCATCTTCGAATCCGCCGTCATCTGCGAATACCTGGATGAAGCCCAGATACAGCGCGAAGCACCACGCCTGCACCCCGAGGCGCCGCTGGCCCGCGCGCAGCATCGAGCATGGATGGAGTTCGGTTCCGCTGTGCTGAACGGCATTGCTGCGTTCTATACCGCGCCGGATGATGCAGCGCTTGCTGCGCGTGCCCAAGACCTGCGCCGGCGCTTTACGCAACTGGAGGCCGAGTTGGGCGACGGCCCTTATTTTGATGGCGCACGCTTTTGCATGGTCGATGCCGTGTTCGGACCCGTGTTCCGCTACTTCGACGTGTTCGACACGATCGATGCGTTCGGCGTGTTGGATGAACTGCCGAAAGTCGGTGCATGGCGCAGCGCACTGGCGGCTCGACCTTCTGTGCGCGATGCCGTAGATGTGGACTACGCAGCGCGTCTGCGGACATTCCTACTGACGCGAGGCTCAGCATTGTCGCGACGGACGGTCGCAGGTACGGTCAATTGAAGCCCACCAAAAAAAATACCCGGCGAGGGGAGTGCCGGGCTAAGTGGGATGAGAAAGCTGGTTGATGCGGCGACATTACAAGGGTTCCTTTGAGGAGATTGAAAAAAATTTTAAAAAAGAGTGCGTTTTCGAAGGATTGCTCTAAGTAAACGAGTGCTTATAAATATTCAGTGGATTGGTGATGGTCCTTTGCTGGTAAGGGTTTTCGAGGTGTCGCAAACGATTTGCGAAGAAAGCATCGGATTCAATTGTTTGGCGATGAAAATTAAAATAATGCGCTCGATGTTTCGTCGTAAATTGATAAAACATCCGTCTGAATTTCGCCAAATAAAAATGCCTAAATTAAGTTAGGTGAGTGTGCGAGATGGCCAGCTTTTGCATCTCCGCAATCACTTATATGCCTGAGCAGTAATTTTACATTTGTTGAATTTTGGTGCGCCGAGGGCGCCCACAATGCACTCCATTGACGAATCAGTGTCGCCTGCACACCCACCGGGACCGTGCAACTGAATCGTTTGCGGGCTTGACGGAGCCGCCGCCAATAGAGCGGCCCGTCCGCCCACCGGCCACGCCGCTGTCGTGCGCCGGATGCAAGGCGGCGACGAACGGGGAAGTTCGTTTTCCATTCATCCATCGATTGTTTCTCGGAGCGGTGTCTGCTCCGCTGGCGGAGCTTTGCGTGTCAGGTCCGGTAGGGCGTGGTGTGCGGGGTTCTTGCTGGCGGTGCGGGCACGGGAAATCAATATGCCTACATCGTCCAAACTGGTCTCTCGCCGTCGCGAGCGACAACGCATGCTGTCCATGGCGCTGGTTGCGTCGCCCCTGACACTGTTTGCCATCGCGGCCAAGGCGGCGTGTGTCACTTCTGGTGCGGTCACCACGTGCGATACCACCAACCCCAATCCGTGGACGCAAACCGTCGGTACCGGCAACAAGGCCGTTGAAGACAACCGCACGGTAACGGTCCAGACTGGCAGCACGATCAGCGTGGGCAGCGCCAACGCTATCAGCCTGCGCGACAACGCCAACATCAACGTGCAGGGCGGTGCCACCGTCAGCAACAACGCGACCAGCGGTCCGGGCCTGTTCAACACCGGCAACAACACGATCGAGTTCCGCAACAACGGCACCCTTACGGTTGCCGAGGGCGGCAGCGTGCTGTCCAACGGCCGGCAGAACAATGGCGAGGCCGTCAACGTGATGGGCTCGGGCAACACCGTCATCAACAATGGGACGATCCGCTCGAACAACGCCGCCGCCATCTGGTTCGACAACCTGAGCGGCAGCAACACCATCGTCAACAACGAGACGGGCGTGATCCAGGCGCCCGGCAACGTGATCGGCAGCGCCGGCAATGCCAGCGTGGATTTCACCAACAAGGGCATCGTGCGCGGCAACCTCGTGTTTGCGGGCGGCGACGACACGCTGCGCCTGTACACGGGCTCGACCATCACCGGCAATTTCGACGGCGGTGGCGGTTCCAACACGATTTACCTGAGTGGCACGGGTGACAGCGCATTGCCCGGCAACATCAGCAACTTCCAGACGCTCATCAAGAACGATACCGGCACCTGGACGCTGACCGGCACCGTGAGCGGCGTGCAGAGCGCCTCCGTGCAGCAGGGCACGCTCATTCTTACCGGCAACAACGCTGCTTACACCGGCAACATCACCGTGGATGCGGCGGGCACGCTGCAAGGGCGCGCGCAGAGTCTGATGCCGACCATCGTCAACAACGGCCTGGTGCGCTTTGACCAGCCGGACGCCGGCACCTACGCGGGGTTGATCTCCGGCACGGGCGCGGTCGAGAAGACCGGCGCCGGCACTTTGACACTGGCGCCCACGGCCGCTGGCGGCAACACGTACACCGGTGGCACCAGCATCAACGGTGGCACGGTGGCTATTGGCGCAGACAACGCGCTGGGCGCAGCCACCGGTGGGCTGTCGTTCAACGGCGGCACGCTGCAACTGAACCAGAATCTCGACTTGGCCGGCACGCGTGCTGTCACGCTCAATGCGGGCGGCGGCACGATCGATACGCAGGGCTTTGCGTCGACGCTGTCGCAGGGCATCACGGGCAGCGGTGCGCTCACCAAGCTTGGCAGCGGCGTGCTGACCCTCAACGGCAGCAACAGTGTTGGCGGCGGCACGACTGTCGCGGCCGGCACGCTGGTGGTGGGCGATGCCACGCACGGCAATGCGTCGCTGGCGGGCTCGACGCTGGTCAACAGCGGCGCCACGCTGGGCGGCTTTGGCACGGTGACCGGTAGCGTGCGCAACGACGGCACGCTGGCGGTAGCCGATGCGGTACCGTCGCTGGCAGGTACCGGCGCAGGCACGGGCATATTCACCATCAACGGCGCGCTGTTCAATACGGGCCTGATGCAAGTTGGCGGCGCAGGCGTGGGCAATCGTTTGGCTGTCACCGGCGGCTTCATGGGCGCGGGCGGCACGCTGGCGCTCAACACACAACTGGGCGCCGACAACTCGCCGACCGACCAGCTGGTGCTGTCGGGCGGTGGCGCTGCGGGCAACACGGCCGTGCGCATCACCAACGTGGGTGGCGCGGGTGCGCAGACCACGGGCAACGGCATTCCGGTCGTGGTGGCCATCAATGGCGCGACCACGCAGGCGGGTGCGTTTGCGCTGGGCGCACCGGTGGTTGCCGGGCCGTATGAGTACACGCTGCATCGCGGTGGCAATGGCTCGGCGGATAGCTGGTACCTGCGTTCGACGCGCCCGGCTCCGGACCCGGACCCCACGCCGAACGTGACCCCCGACCCGAACCCGCCCACACCAAACGTGACCCCAGACCCGAACGGCGGCGGCACTGGCACCACGCCGACGCCTGAGGTGCCGAACTACCGACCCGAGGTGTCGCTGTACACCGCCGTGCCGTCGATGGCGCTCATGTACAGCCGCGCCATGCTCGACACGCTGCACGAGCGCGTGGGCGATGAAACCCTGCTGCGCACCGGTGTGCCGAACGGTGACAAGGCGTTCAATGGCGGTTGGGCTCGCGTGATCGGCCAGAAGGGCAGCCGCATGTCGGACGGCGGCATTTACGGCGTAGATGGCCCGGCGTTCGACTACAAGCTGGCCGCCGTGCAGCTCGGTGGCGATGTCTACCGCGCGCAGAACGCCGACAACAGCCGCGACCACGCGGGCGTGATGTTCTCCACCGGCCGCATCACCGGCGATGTGACGCACGCTGATGGCACCGATGCCGGCAGCAACGCCATCAACGCCACCACGGTGGGTGTCTACTGGACGCACTTCAGCCCCAACGACTGGTACGTCGACGCGGTTGCGCAGGGCACGCGCTACGACGTGACGTCGTCGCCGACGCGCATGGCTGGGCTGACCTCGCATGGCCTGGGCTATGCGCTGTCGCTGGAAACGGGTTACCCGATTGCGCTGGAGAACCGCTGGCGCGTCGAGCCGCAGGCGCAGTTGATCTATCAGCGCATCGGCCTGGCAGATGGCGCCGATCCGGCCGCACAGGTGCACTTTGGCAACGCGCAATCGTTGCTGGGCCGCGTGGGCGTGCGGGTGGCGAAGGACTGGGGCGAGTCGCCTGAGCGTCCGCGTTCGACGTGGTTCCGGGCGAGCGTGTGGCAGGAGTTCCGCGGCACGACCACGACATCGTTCTCGTCGGCCAACGGTTGGGTGCCGTTCACCTCGAGTATGCCGGCTACCGTGGCGGACCTGCAGGCGGGTGTGACGGCGCAGTTCACGCGCACGGCATCGTTCTATGCCAGCGTGGGCTACCAGATCAGCACCGATGGCCGCCTGCATGGCTACGACGGCAAGCTCGGCCTGCGCTGGAATTGGTAATGCGCTAGCGCCGCCGGCAACACGCGCCGCATGAATACCCCCGGCCACGCTGGGGGTTCTGCTGCAACGCGACAACCACAACGGGGAGCCCCGGCCTATGCCGGTGGTTCCCCGTTTTGCTTGGTACCACGCGGTGTGATGGCCGGCTTGCAAGTTTTTCTCATGCATCCCGTGTTCAAGTGGGGAGGCTGGAATTCGTGAAAACCCTAGGAAACCCGCGCCAACCTTAGCGATTGGTTATTTCACACGAAAAGCCTACGCTTACTACGTAGTACTACGTGTGGTGAGTGCGTACAGGTGCGGATGGCATTGCGGGGATGGCGCGATCACAGTGCGCCGGATAACAAAAACGACGGAAAGCACTTCCTCAGCATTCCGACCGATCACGCGGCGCGCGTGGCACCTCACCGCTTCACAACAACAACCGAAGTCCCTCGAGCATCAGGAGACAACCCATGAAGTACTTGCTCGCATTGCCATTCATCGGCCTGCTTTGGGTGCCGTTCTACAACCAGGAAACACCCACGCTCTTCGGCTTTCCGTTCTTCTACTGGTACCAGTTCCTGTGGGTGCCGATCACCTCGCTGCTGATCTGGATCGTCTTCAAGAACGGTCAGAGCAAAGGAGAAGAATGATGGACGGACAGATCAACTGGACTGCGCTCGCGGTCTTTGTCTTCTTCTTCGCGCTGGTCACGGTGCTGGGCTTCATCGCTTCGCGCTGGCAGCGTGGGCAGTCCGACAAGGGCGCACACATTGACGAGTGGGGGCTGGGCGGCCGCAACTTCGGCACCTGGATCACGTGGTTCCTGGTGGGCGGCGATTTCTACACCGCCTATACCGTGATTGCCGTGCCGGCACTCGTGTACGCGGTGGGCGCGTATGGCTTTTTTGCGCTGCCGTACACGATCCTGGTGTACCCGATCGTCTTCCTGATCATGCCCAAGCTGTGGAAGGTGGCGCATGCCAAAGGCCACGTTACGGCGGCTGATGCGGTGTACGGCCGCTACGGCTCGCGCCCGCTGGAGTTTGCGGTGGCGCTGACGGGCGTGGTGGCGACGATGCCCTACATCGCGCTGCAACTCATCGGCATGGAGGTCGTGATCAAGGCGCTGGGCCTGACGGGCGAGCTGCCGCTGGCCGCCGCGTTCGTGATCCTGGCGCTGTACACGTACTCCGCTGGTCTGCGCGCACCAGCGCTCATCGCCTTCGTCAAAGACATCATGATCTACATCGTGGTGCTGGTGGCGGTGGTGCTGGTGCCGGCCAAGCTGGGCGGCTATGGCGCGGTGTTTGCCTCGGCGCACGACGCATTCGCGCTTAAGGGTGGTGCCACGGGCCTGACGCTCAAGTCTGCACAGTTCCTGCCGTTCGCCACGCTGGCCATTGGCTCGGCACTGGCGGCGTTCATGTATCCGCACACGCTCACTGGCATCTTTGCGGCGCGCAGTGCAGACACCATCCGCAAGAACGCCGTGTTCCTGCCCGCCTATACGGTGCTGCTGGGTTTGATTGCGCTGCTGGGCTTCATGGCCTATGCCGCAGGCGTCAAGGTCACCAACAACAACGACGTGGTGCCCGCGCTGTTCAACGCGCTGTTCCCGAGCTGGTTCACGGGCTTTGCGTTCTCGGCCATCGCCATCGGTGCGCTGGTGCCGGCGGCGGTCATGTCGATTGGTGCAGCCAACCTGTTCACGCGCAACTTCTGGAAGCCCTACGTGACGCCCGATCTGACGCCGGCTGGCGAAGAGAAGGTGGCCAAGGTGATTTCGCTGATCGTCAAGGCGGGCGCGCTGGTGTTCATCCTGTTCCTGCCCACCAAGTTTGCGCTGGACCTGCAACTGCTGGGCGGCGTGTGGATCGTGCAGACCTTCCCGTCGGTGGTGTTCGGGCTGTTCAACCTGTCCAACCGCTTCCGCGCACCGGCGCTCCTGGCAGGCTGGGCGGCTGGCATGATCAGCGGCAGTTGGCTGGCGTTTTCTGACGGTATCAAGCCGGTGCACACGTTCGTGATTGGTGGCGACAAGTACACCATCTACACGGGCCTGGCGGCGCTGGTGTTCAACATCGTGGTGGCCGTGGTGGTGCAGGTGATCTTCGGCAAGCGTGGGGAAGCAACGCACGCTGTGCGTCAGCCGAGTTGATTGGTGCGCTAGCGCATCTGCGGTGACGAAGGGGCCGGTGCCGAGGGGTGCCGGCCCTTTTTGTTTGGTGTGCGATTGCAGTCCAAACGGCAGCAACGAGCCGGGAAGCGCTGCGTCATTTAAAATCGCGCACTTTGCCCGTACTCCCTGCCATGTGGTTCAAGAATCTTCAGCTTCATCGTCTTCCGGCGCCTTGGGCCGTTTCCCCTGATCAGCTTGAACAATGGCTGGCGCCCCACGCGTTTCAACCGGGCAACAGCGTCGAGAAGCAGAGCTTCGGATGGGCATCGCCCCGCGACGACGGCGCGCTCGTGTACTCGATCAACCGGCAGATGCTGCTAGTGTTTCGCGCTGAGAAGAAGCTGCTCCCGGCGTCGGTCGTCAATCAGGTGACCAAGGCTCGCGCGCTTGAAATCGAAGAGCAGCAGGGCTTCAAGCCCGGGCGCAAGCAACTGCGCGAACTCAAGGAGCAGGTGACTGACGAATTGCTGCCGCGCGCGTTCAGCATCCGGCGCGATACCCGCGTGTGGATCGACCCGGTCAACGGCTGGCTCGTCATCGATGCCGCTTCGCAGACGGTTGCCGACGAGGTTCGTGGTCTGCTCGTGAAATCGATCGACCAGTTGCCGCTCACCAACGTGCACGTGGCGCACTCACCCGTTGCAGCAATGACGGAGTGGTTGCTATCCGGCGAGGCCCCGGGCGGATTCACCGTAGACCAGGACGCCGAGCTGCGCTCAACCGGTGAAGGCGGCGCCACGGTGCGATACGTCGGCCACGCGCTGGAGGCCGACGACATGCGGCGACACATCGAGGCTGGCAAACAATGCATGCGCCTCGCCATGACCTGGGATGACCGCGTCTCCTTTCTGCTGACGCCGTCGCTCACGATCAAACGTGTCACGCCGCTCGACGTGATCAAGGAGGCGGCAGACCCCACGGCGCAAAACGACGACGAACGCTTCGACTCGGATGTCGCGCTGATGACGGGTGAACTGGCGCGGATGCTGACCGATCTCGTCGATATCCTGGGCGGCGATCCGCAAGATGCGGTGCGTCAGGCTGCGGCAGCCTGAAGTTCGTCGGATTGCGGCGTTCAAGCCGTCGCACCGGCGCATTTGCAGCAAAGACAAGGACTGGCGCCATGCGGTGCCGGCCCTTCTGCTTTGAGGGAATCGAGCGACGCCTGTTGTCCTCAAGCAGACCAACAGCCCACCGTCGTGCGGTCATTCAAGGGTGGCCATTTCCATTTGGCTTCCAGAATGATCATCGCGTTACGTACCGAGCGTAGGTGGACTACTCTCGTCTGAAACGAAGAATGCCCCTTCCTACTGGATTTCCGGCAACCAACGGATTCGGCATCCAAGCTGTGCTGACGTCGAGCGTGTCTCCGTCAAGCTTGAAGAACCGTTCCTGCTCAGTGCCGTTCCAGGCTTCATTCCAAGAGGCATCAATCTTGGTGATGAACCGATCTCCATCGATCCGATACCGTCCCGTATAGGCCATCACCGTACGGAACAGTGCCACCTGTTTCTCCTCTGTATGTCCAGGCTCCCGCGCCCCCGCGGTGACGAGCACCATCATTCGTCCATCGGCGCCGAAGATAAGGTAACCGTTGGGGTCGGCGCCCCACGGTTGCGTGCGCTCCTTGGAATCCTGAAGCTCAGTCTCGAAGGAGACCAACCGCCAACTGCCGTGGAGCTGTGTGTTGAGTTCAGACATATGCCGTCCTGTAGTCGTGTGAATGGATGCACCCGCCTGTCAAAACGAGGTGGAACATCGATCTTCATGTGGTCACTTTGGGATACCTCAGCCGTGGATTCTCCCTCTATGGAGCAACCTTCATGTCGATGACAATTGGAAGTGGGTTGCCATCCTGCGTAGGCGGTGGGGGTGCATGAAATGCTGCCATTGCAGCAGCAAAGCATGTTGCAGTGTTCGTCTTGGGCTCATAGGCAACGCGAGTGAAATGCCCATCTTTGGAAAGGTCCGCGAGTATTGTGAATCGCTTCATGCTCGCGCCTTTTGGCTTCAGGCAATCATGCATCGCCGTTGCAATTGCAGGCCCGACTGCTGGGAACATTTTGTCGTCAAGATAGCTTCGTACTGATGATTGCGCTTCTACCAGTTCGGCTCGTTGACGTCGTTCGGCGAAGGTTTCCTCCGGGGCTCCAAGCACGTTACCGCTCAGCGAGGCCAGAAGGGCAGAGGCCATCATGGCGAATGTGACGCTTGTCTTGACCATCATCGCTCCCATCAAAGCACTTCATCGCCGCCCGTAGGACTGTAGGTTACCTGTCGGGCATTCCTTCGCGTGGACGAAGCGCCGCCGCGTCTGCTTCCCAGAAATCGTGGTCGTCAAGGCGGGACGCTTCCTTGGCTTCAATCGCAAGCCGCTCTGCAAATCGATAGCCGTTGCGCCCATGGTCAGTTTCAACCTGATGCGCGACTCTGCTCACTTCCGTCCAGTCAACCGTCATCTCAGCGCCTTCAACCCCGCAACTCCGCCAAAATCTGCTCAGCAAGAAAATCACAGGGCGGCCGTCCGGACCGAGCGCTGCGGGCGAGGACAACCTCCAGATCATCCAGCGACGGCAGCCCTTCATTCTGCGATAGCTGAACAAGGTGCGTCGGCACGCTGCATCTGGCAAGCGGTGCGATGGCAAGCCCGGCTTCAACCATGCTAATCAGGCCTAGCAGGCTGGGGCTTTCGTAAGACATCCGGTACTTGATGTTCTCTCGCTGCAGCGCGCTGATGGCGTAGGCGCGCGCAGTACTGCCTTGCGCAAACACAGCGATCGGAAGCGGGCGCTCCTGCCACACCCTTCTTGCAGGTGACCCGGCCCACACCATCGGCTCGTACCGGACGAATTCACCAGCAATGCCTTTCGTTTTCGTCATGCAGGCCAGATCCAGCGTGTTGTCCTTGAGCAAGGGGGCGAGCGCACTGCTAGGCAGCCCGATGACCCGGATTTCGACACGCGGGTGCGCAACCGCAAACTTGCTCAGAACCTGCGGCAGCAACGATGAGGCGTAGTCATCCGGAACACCGATCGTGACCCGGCCCTTGATCTCCGGGCGGACAACCGACGCCCACGCCTCATCGCGCATCGCGAGCATGCGGCGGCCATAGTCCAACAGCGTTTTGCCTTCTGCGGTAATCGCCACGCTGCGGGTGCTTCGCACGAAGAGCGGCTTGCCCAGCGCTTCTTCCAGCCCCTTGATCTGCATGCTCACTGCCGATGGCGACCGATGCACGGATTCTGCCCCACGCACAAACGATCCTGTCTCGGCAACGGCCACCACCATCTCAAGTACATCCAGGTCGAGCTTCTTCATGTTCGTCAGAAAACCTGAGGAATCGGTTCAGTTTAATTCGTTTTACTGGGGCAAACGCGAATCCGATACTACGACCAACAAGCACTTGAAGGAGCCCACGAACATGCAGGGTGCGGGGTCGATTTACGGATTTCTGGCAGTTGGCGGCATGCTTGCCGTGACACCGGGGCCGAACATGGTCTACGTGATGTCGCGCTCGATCGCGCAAGGACGCACGGCAGGGTTGATCTCGCTGGCGGGCGTCATGCTCGGCTACCTCTTCTATATGTTCGGGGCGGCGTTCGGCATCACGGCATTCTTCCTGAGCGTGCCCTATGCCGGCAGCGTTCTGGGTGCGGTGGGCGCGGCCTATCTGTTCTATCTGGCGTGGCAGGCAGTGCGGCCGGGTGGCCGCTCTCCTCTGGAGGTGCGCGATCTGCCGCGTGAACAGCCGCGCAGGCTGCTGGTGATGGGCGCAACCACAAGCCTGTTGAACCCCAAGCTCGCGATGATATTTCTGTCGCTCTTGCCGCAGTTCATCGACTATCAGCACGGCAGCGTTCTTAAACAATCGCTCGCGCTTGGCTCGTCATTGATCGTCGCGTTCGCCACCGTCAATGGCTTGGTGGCAATCTGCTCCGGCAGCATGGCGACACTGCTATCCCGTCGCCCCGGGCTCCTGCTGGCGCAACGCTGGGCGATGGGCGCTGTCCTGGGGGTGCTGGGCGCACATATGTGCATCGATGCGTTTAGGCTGGCGGGCGTGTATTGAGTGCCGCGCAGCAGCAGGTGCAGCGTGGCTGGAGCCCAGAACAGGCTTCTATCAACCAGCCGATGACTTGCCGGTGAACACCGCCAACTGCGCCGCGAAAGCCTGCTGGTAAGCAGGCCGCGCTTCACCACGGGCGACATAGGCAACCAGCTTCGGAAATGCATCCAGCAAGCCCGACGGCCGTAGCCTGAGCAGCACCGACACCATCAGCAGATCGCCCGCGCTGAACGCACCATCGAGCCAGTCCGCATCGCCCAGCCGGGCAGAAAGCTGGTCTAGCCGATGGCGGATGCGATCCATGATCAACGGCAGGCGCTCCTGGGCCCAGGGCTTGTCGCCCTCCTGAAACTTGGCGGTGGAGAGTTCGAGGATCGGCGGCTCCACGGTGTTGAGCGCGGCAAACATCCACGTGATTGCCCGCGCCCGCGCATTGCCATCGTTCGGCAGTAGACCCGCATGGCGCTCGGCGATATGGAGAATGATCGCGCCTGTCTCGAACAAGACGAGATCGTCTTCCTCATACGTGGGAATCTGGCCGAACGGCTGAAGGCTCAGATGTGCGGGCGCCTTCATCGCATGGAACGAGACAAGGCGAACCTCATAGGGTTGGCCCACTTCTTCGAGCGCCCAGCGAACGCGCGTGTCACGCGCCAGTCCCTTGCCGCCATCGGGCGACCGTTCAAAGGCAGTGATGATGGGGGTCATTGGCGTGCTCTCCTTGCCTTGTTTCACTTGCGACGAGTGCATTGCTGACGATTCGATGCGTTCCCGGTTTGGGGAGCTTGCAGGCCCTTTCTGTTTGATTCAAGAGGCTGTCTATTGGCCCGAGGTACCCGTCCCGTAACGGTGGCTGTGCTGATTGGCACATGGTTTCACGCCGCGCGCGCATCTACTTTCTCTTCACGGCAACGATCACGACGGACGCGTGAATGTAACCACTGCGTTCAGTGGCACATGCGTCGTTCAGACCGACGTTGCCGACCATCCAAACAACCTCGGGAACGTATCGACCATGGACATCACACAGGCTTCTGTCATTGGAGGCAACCTTGTTGCCATCATCAAGCGGGACTTCTACAACGGCGGCGCATTCACCGCGATCGGCGGCTTCCCCGTGACCGGGGCGGTCAGGCTGGACAACGGGATCGGCAACGCCGTGCCCAACTCCACGCTTGGTACCTACGAGCACAACAACGTGACTGACGTGGTCATCGACGTGAACAGCCGCTTGCTCCAGCTTGGCGACAACGCTATCAAGTTCGCCCTGGCGCACGAACTGGGCCATGCGTTCAGTGAAAAGCTGGCGTCGGACCTTGGCTATGGCCCCAAGAATCCGCTGGATGGACCGCGTACGGAAATCATTGCGGACCTGGGCGCCGCCTACCTTCTTAAGCAAGCCGGAGTCAGCTGGGACGATATCTGCAGCGTCGCCAACAACGGTGTTGCTACAGGCATCTTCAACGCAGGCTGGTCTGGCGACCACCCGCCCGGTGCCAAACGCGCCGAGTGCGTGAAAAGCCTGGCCGAACTGATGAAGGCCGGCCATAGCTTCAAAGATGCGTTGAAGGGGTTGCTGCTCAGCCTGGAGGGGTATCGGCCGGGGCACTAGTCTGTGGGTGCGGTGCGGAGGGATTGGACCAATACCCCGACAGTTCTTCCGCTCGATCAGCTCAACAACGAATCATCATCCGAATAATCACCGCCACCCAGGTCGCTATCGTCGACCAGCCCAAGGCTGTCATCACGCGAGGCCGTGTTGTTGCTGTTGCCGCTGTCACCGTCGTAGTAATTGTTGATCACCGTTTCTGTGGTGCCGCCCATCAACGGCTGCTGACCAAAGAAGCCGCCTCCGCCGCCACTGTTGTGGTGGAACAGGTTCTCAATGCCCTGGAATAGGAGCGCGCCGCCTGCCACGCCGGCTGCCGTGGTGGCCACGCTGCCGAGCGTGCTGCCCAGGCCGCCGCTCAAGAAGCCCGAACGTACGGGTTGCACCGGGGCCTGTTGTACTGGTTGGGCCTGAGGCGGCATCTGCATGGGGGCCACCTGTTGGGGAGCGAACCCCGGGTTGGGCGCGGCGCTGTTGGCGTGGCTGCCCCAGTTGTTGGCCGAATCCATGAACGACGCACTGCGGCCGGCTTGCGCTGCCTGCAACTGGTTTTGCAGGGTGGTGATCTGCGTCTGGGCCGATGCCAGCGCCTGGTCGAGCAGCATGGCGCGCTGCACGAGCAGGTAAGCGGCGTCCGGCTGGCGGGCGGCGGCTTCCAGAATGCGGGCTTCGGCCTGCGGGTCCTTGGCCCGCGCGCGCGCTTGCGTTAGTTGGGCCAGGAAGTTTTCCAGGGCTTGCAGTTCTTGCGGGGACATGGCGCTTGTTCCTATCTGGGTGGATGCGACGTGTTCAAGTTAGGGGCCAAGTCTTAAGCGAACATTAAAGCGGGGCCGGTTCTTGTGTAACGGCCTGTAACGTCGCCCTACGCTGCTGGCCGGTACTGGCTCGGATTGGCGCCCGTTACCTTGCGCATCAGGCGCCGCAGGGCGGTGGCGTCTTCGTAGCCCACGGCTTCGGCCACGCTGTCGATGGTCATGCGGCTGGATTCGATCAGCATGCGGGCGCGGTTCAGGCGCACGCTTTGTATCAGGGCGAGGGTGCTTCTGCCGGTGGCTTCCTGCACGTGCCGCGACAGCGTGCGTTGCGACATGGCAAATTCATCGGCCAGCGCCTGCACGCTGGGTGGGTTGGGCAAGGCGGCTTCAACGCGCGCCACCAGCCGCGCAATCAGCGCGTTGCCATTGGCCAGCATGGCGGGCACCACAAATGGCGCCTGGGCGTGGCGGCCATCGATCAGCAGCACGCGTCCCACGGCATCGGCCAGCGCCACGCCAAAGCGTGTGCGCAGCAGGTGCAGCATCAAGTCGGTCTGGGCAAAGGCGGCGCCGGCGGTGCTGACGGGGCCATCGGCGCAGACCATGCGATTCGCATCGACCGTGCATGCGGGTTCCAACTGCTGCAGTGTGGCGGCGAGCCACCAAGAGGTGGTTACACGGCGCGCCGGCAGCAGTCCTGCCGCCTGCAGCAGAAACACGGCAGAACACGATGCCGCCACCTGGCCGCCTGCTGCCGCATGTGCGGCCAGGGTGCGTGCCGCCCGCTGCGCATCGTCACGCGCCAGGCGTGCGGCCAGGGCACCCGCGTCGTCGATGCCGAGCCCAGGCACGACCCACGTGCTGCTATCGGGCCGGGGCCGTTTGGGCAAGGCTGCCGCGTCGATCTGCATGCCGCTGCTCAGCCGCACACTGGGCGCGTCTGCTGACAGTACACGCCATGTCGGGCGTGCCGCCTTCACGCGCGGCGCGAGTGTTGACGCTGCCTGCAGAACGTCCAGTGTGGCCGCCACGCTGGTGGCATACGCGCCCGAGAGTACGAGGATGGTGAAATCCGCCATGACAAAAATTGCCTGAAAGATGTCGAAATCGACACTCCAAGTGTAGCGGCCGCTCGCGTTCAATGCAGGCATGCCCACCACACGCAAGGTTGCCCGCATGCCGAACATCCTCGTCAAGATTCCCGCAGATACCTTTGATCGCACCGCACGCGCATCGCTTGCCCGTCGCATCAATGAAGCCGCCGCGCAGGCAGAGCAGATTCCCGACGACCCACGCAGGCGTTTCTCGACTTGGGTCGTGATCGAAGAAGTGGCCGCGGCAATGTGGACTTGCGGCGGTATGGACCTGCCTGCGCAGATCGTGCCGTGCATGGCGATCGTCTTCGTGCCGGCCGGTGTGCTCGATGCCGATGCGCGGGCGCTGTTCGTGCGGCTGATGCATGACGCGTTCGCGCAAGCCTTGCCTGCTGATGCGGGGCGACGCGTCATCACCTCCGTAATGCTGTACGACGTGGCAGACGGCACTTGGGGTGTCAACGGTGCGCTGTGGACACTGCCCGACTTTGCATCGGCATCCGGTTATACGCACCTTCAGCACCTTGCTACCAACGCTTGACCACCGCCAGGAGCCCACGCAATGACAAGCCGTCACCCGCAGGAAGATGATCGTCTTGAAGACTTCGCACGCCGTCAGATCACGCTCGATGGCGTGGTCAAGACGGTGTATGTGGCCGGCACGGGGCCTGCCGTGATCGTCATGGCCGAGATGCCTGGCATCAGCCCGCACGTGGCGCGGTTTGCGCGCTGGGTGCGCGATGCGGGCCTGACGGTCTATATGCCGTCGCTATTCGGGCGTGACGGCGCGGTGCCCGAGGCGGATGCCGGCGCCGAAGTTTTCCGGCACGCGTGCGTGAGCGCGCAGTTCCGCGCGTTTGCGGCCAACCAGTCTAGCCCCGTCACGCAATGGCTGCGCGCGCTGGCGCGGCTGGTGCATGCAGAGTGCGGCGGCCCTGGCGTGGGCGCCATCGGCATGTGCTTCACCGGCAATTTTGCGCTGACGATGATGCTGGAACCGGCTCTGTTGGCGCCGGTGTTGTGCCAGCCGTCTTTGCCGTTGAACGAGCCGGGCGGGATCGAGATTGCCCCGGAGGATGCCGCCGCCGTGCGCCAGCGGTTGGAACGTGAAGACCTGACCGTGCTGGCCTACCGGTTTGAGGGCGATCGCTTCTGTCGCGCCCAGCGCTTTACCGCGTATGCCGAAGCGCTGGGTGATCGCTTCGTGGCGCGGGTGCTGCCCGACAGCGCTGCGCACCCGAACCCACCACCGTTCTTTGCCCAGCATGTGCCGTGTCCGCACAGCGTGGTCACCGCGCACCTGATCGACGCAGCGGGGGAGCCTACCGCAGCCGCCCGCGATGAGATTCTGGCGTTCTTCCGGCAGCGCCTTGCCTGAGTGGGGGCTCACATTCCGGTGTGCACCAGGAGGCGCCTGTTTGGTGTAAACCCAGGGGCGTCGCCGTCGCAAATTACTTTACAACTAAACTATTCATGACTAATGTAATACCGCATCGAACGCGGAGCCGTTGTCATGAAGATCGTCTGTATTGGTGGTGGGCCAGCTGGCCTGTACTTTGCCCTGCTGATGAAGTTGCAGGACCCGTCACACGACATCACCGTTGTGGAGCGCAACCGGCCGTATGACACCTTCGGCTGGGGCGTGGTCTTCTCGGATCAGACGCTGGGCAACCTGCAGCGGGCCGACGCCAAGAGCGCCGCGCAGATCCTCGACGCCTTCAACCATTGGGACGACATTGAAGTCCACATCCGCGGCCAGGTGGTGCGCTCGGGCGGCCACGGCTTCTGCGGCATCGGCCGCAAGCGCCTGCTGAACATCCTGCAGGCGCGCTGCGAGGAAGAGGGCGTCAAGCTCGTCTTTGAAACGGACGTGCAAGACGACACTGCTTATGCCGATGCCGACCTCATCATCGCCAGCGACGGCCTGAACAGCCGCATCCGCACCAAGTACGCCGCCACATATCAACCCGATATCGACACGCGCCGCTGCCGCTTTGTCTGGCTCGGCACGCACAAGCTGTTCGAGGCGTTCACCTTTGCGTTTGAAGAGACCGAGCACGGCTGGTTTCAGGCGCATGCGTACCGCTTTGACGACGAGACCTCCACCTTCATCGTCGAGGCGCCAGAAGAGGTGTGGCGCAAGGCCGGGCTTGAGACGATGGAGAAGGAAGACGCCATCGCCTACTGCGAGCGCCTGTTCGCAAAGTACCTCGATGGCAACAAGTTGATCTCCAACGCCACGCACCTGCGGGGCTCGGCGCAGTGGATTCGCTTTCCGCGCGTGGTGTGCGGGCACTGGGTGCACATCAACGAGAACAACACGCCCGTCGTGCTGATGGGCGACGCGGCGCATACGGCGCACTTCTCGATCGGCTCGGGCACCAAGCTGGCGTTGGAAGATTCGATTGAACTTGCACGCAGCATCGGCCAGCATCCGGGCGATCTGAAAAGTGCACTTGAACATTACGAAGCCGTGCGCAGCGTGGAAGTGCTGCGCATTCAGAACGCGGCGCGCAATTCGACCGAGTGGTTTGAAAACGTGTCGCGCTACGCCAGCCTGCCGACCGAGCAGTTTGCGTATTCGCTGCTCACGCGCAGCCAGCGCATCAGCCACGAAAACCTGCGCCAGCGCGACAAGGCCTATCTCGAATCATTCGAAGACTGGATTGCCGAGCAGGCCGGTGCACCGCGCGCCCCCGAGCATGGCCCGGTGCCGCCGATGTTCACGCCCTTTACCGTGCGCGGTGTCACGCTCAAGAACCGCGTGGTGGTGTCGCCCATGGCGCAGTACTCGTGCGAAGACGGCCAGCCCGCCGACTACCACCTCGTACACCTGGGCGCACGCGCCATGGGTGGCGCCGGGTTGGTGATGGCCGAGATGACCTGCGTGTCGCCCGACGCGCGCATCACCCCGGGCTGCCCGGGTTTGTGGAACACCGAACACCGCGACGGCTGGGCGCGCATCGTCCAGTTCGTGCATGCCAACAGCGATGCGAAGCTCGGCATCCAGATCGGCCACGCAGGCGCCAAGGGCTCGACCCGCGCGGCGTGGGACGGTATCGACCTGCCGCTGGAAGACGGCCACAACTGGCCGCTCATCTCCGCATCCCCACAGCAGTATCTGGATGGCGTGAGCCAGTGGTCGCATGCCATGACGCGCGACGACATGGACCGCGTGCGTGACGACTTCGTCCACTCGGCACGCCTGGCGGCTGAGGCCGGCTTCGATTGGCTGGAGCTGCACTGCGCGCACGGGTATCTGCTGTCGTCGTTCATCTCGCCGCTGACAAACCAGCGCAATGACGAATATGGCGGCTCGCTGGAAAACCGCCTGCGCTTTCCGCTGGAAGTCTTCCACGCAGTGCGCGAGGTGTGGCCGAGCACCAAGCCGATGTCGGTGCGGATCTCTGCGCACGACTGGGTGGAAGGCGGCATCACGCCGGACGATGCGGTGGCGATTGCGCGCATCTTCAAGGCAGCGGGCGCCGACATGATCGACTGCTCGTCGGGCCAGGTCAGCAAGAAGGAGCAGCCGGTGTTCGGCCGCATGTTCCAGACGCCGTTTGCCGACCGCGTGCGCAACGAGGCGGGCATCGCCACGATTGCCGTGGGCGCGATCTCCGAGGCGGACCACGTCAACAGCATCATCGCCGCCGGCCGTGCGGACCTGTGCGCTGTGGCGCGCCCGCATCTGGCCAACCCGGCCTGGACGCTGAACGAAGCCGCGCGCATCGGCTACCTCGACATGCCCTGGCCCAAGCAGTACCGCGCGGGCAAGCTGCAACTCGAACGCAATCTCGAACGTGAGCGCGCGATGGCGGCGCAGGCAGCGGGGCTCTCGCCGCTGGAGCAGGCCAACCGCATGCAGGGGGTTTGACGTGACGACATCTGCGATGCTGGCAGGACACCATGCCGTCGTCACCGGAGCCGGCCGGGGGATTGGCGCTGCGATTGCCGCGCAACTGGCCGAGCAAGGCGCCACGCTCACGCTGATGGGCCGTAACGCGGCTGTGCTGGAGGCAACGGCCAAGACGCTGCCGGACAGTGCACGCGCGCAGGTCGTCACGTGCGACGTGACGGTTGCGGCGAATGTGTCGGCTGCGTTCGAATCCGCACGCGCTGGGCTTGGCCCTATCTCCATCCTCGTCAACAACGCGGGGCAGGCAGAGAGCGCCTCGTTTGCGAAGACCACGCTTGACCAGTGGCAGCGCATGTTGGCCGTCAACCTGACGGGCACGTTCCTCTGCACGCAAGCGGCGCTGGCGGATGTACAGGCCAGTGGCCGTGGTCGCATCGTCAACATTGCCAGCACGGCGGGGCAGCGCGGCTATGCGTATGTGTCGGCCTATGTGGCGGCCAAGCATGGCGTGATTGGCCTCACGCGCTCGCTGGCGCTGGAGCTGGCGGCGCGCGGCGTTACCGTCAACGCCGTGTGCCCTGGCTATACCGAAACGGACATCGTGCGTGAGAGCATCGATCGCATCGTCGCGCGCACTGGCCGCAGCGCCGAGGAAGCGCGCGCCGAGTTGGTGAAGGGCAACCCGCAAGGCCGGCTGATTACCCCGGATGAAGTGGCCAACGCGGTGGTGTGGCTGTGCTCGGAAGGCGCATCGTCGATCACGGGGCAGGCCATCTCGGTCTCCGGTGGGGAGGTGATGTGAGCAAGCCCCGCAAGACCGCACTCGCCACCCGTACCTCCGGCTACCACAAGGTCGTGCAGGCCTTGGGCGACGAGCACATCGGCCTGGAGGCCCGTGCGCAGGTGGACGACCACATGGACGTGAAGATCTGGCTGCGCCTCTTGGCGTGCAGCACGCAGATCGAACAGCAGATCCGCCAGCGCCTGCGCACGCGCTTCAACACCACGCTGCCGCGCTTCGACTATCTGGCCCAGCTTGACCGCTATCCGGAAGGCATGCGCATGAACGTGTTGTCGCGCTACCTGATGGTGACGGGTGGCAACGTCACCGGCTTGACCGACCAGTTGGAGAAGGAGGGTCTGGTCAAGCGCGAGCCCGATCCGGATGACCGCCGGTCCTTCCGCGTGTCACTTACCGAAGCCGGGCGCCGGAACTTTGCCGAGATGGCCGCCGAACACGAACGCTGGCTGATCGAAATGTTCGACGGCCTGGGGCTGGCCAACAAGGACGCGCTGTATGCGCAACTCGGCAGGCTGCGCATGCATCTGGCCGCGCGCGAGGCAGAGCTGGGCGCCCGCGATGATCAACCTCAAACGAACACAACCAAACCATGACCGACCGAATTGACCCGGCTCTCTTGGCCGGCAACCGCCGCCCACTCGCGGGCTATCAAGCGAAGCACTTCCTGTGGAGCGTGCAAGGCGGCGTCGCCACCGTCACGCTCAACCGGCCTGAGCGCAAGAATCCGCTCACGTTTGATTCGTATGCCGAGCTGCGCGACCTGTTCCACCAGTTCAAATGGGCGGATGACGTCAAGGCCATCGTACTGGCCGGCGCGGGCGACAACTTCTGCTCCGGCGGCGATGTGCACGAGATCATTGGCCCGCTGGTGCAGCTGAAAGCACCCGAGCTGCTGATGTTCACGCGCATGACGGGCGAGCTGGTGAAGACGATGCGCGCGTGCCCGCAGCCGATCGTTGCCGCGATTGACGGTGTGTGTGCGGGCGCGGGCGCCATCCTGGCGATGGCCTCCGATCTGCGCCTCGGCACCGTGCGCAGCAAAACGGCGTTCCTCTTCAGCCGTGTCGGCCTGGCAGGTTGCGACATGGGCGCCTGCGCCATCCTGCCGCGCATCATCGGCCAGGGCCGCGCAAGCGAGTTGCTCTATACCGGTCGCTCGATGAGCGGCGAAGAGGGCGAGCGTTGGGGCTTCTTCAATCGCCTGTGCGAACCGGCAGAAGTGCTGGCGCAAGCGCAAGCACTGGCGGCGGATTTGGCCGCCGGCCCGACCTTCGCCAACGGCATCACCAAGACGATGCTGCACCAGGAATGGACCATGACGATCGAGCAGGCGATTGAGGCCGAGGCCCAGGCGCAGGCCATCTGCATGCTGACGGAAGACTTCTCGCGTGCGTACCACGCGTTTGTCGCCAAGCAAAAACCGGTATTCGAGGGCAACTGACATGAGCGACAAAGACTATCTGCAGTGGCCCTTTTTTGACGACAAGCACCGCCAGCTTGAAGTCGAGCTGGATGCCTGGGCCACGAAGCACATCCCGCACGACCACGGCCCCGATGTGGATGCTGAATGCCGCGCGCTGGTGAAGCTGCTCGGCCAAGGCGGCTGGCTGCGCCACGCCGTGGGCGACACGGCGCACGGCGGGGCAGGCGAAACCATCGATACGCGCGCCATCTGCCTGATCCGTGAAACGCTGGCACGGCATTCGGGCCTGGCTGACTTTGCCTTTGCGATGCAGGGGCTGGGCTCCGGCGCCATCTCGCTGCATGGCACGCCGGAGCAGCGTGAGCGCTATCTGACGAAGGTGGCGCGTGGTGAGGCGATCTCCGCCTTCGCGCTGTCGGAGCCCGACGCCGGCTCCGACGTGGCCGCCATGGCCTGCGCCGCGCGCGAAGACGGCACCGACTACGTGCTCGATGGCGAGAAGACGTGGATCTCCAACGGCGGCATTGCGGACTTCTACGTGGTGTTTGCGCGCACGGGCGAAGCGCCGGGTTCGCGCGGCATCAGTGCGTTCATCGTCGAGGCCGGTACACCGGGCTTCGAGATTGCCGAGCGTATCGACGTGATTGCGCCGCACCCGCTTGCACGCCTGCGCTTTACCAACTGCCGCATTCCGGCCAGCCAGCGCGTGGGCGCGGCGGGCGAGGGCTTCAAGGTGGCGATGCGCACGCTGGACGTGTTCCGCACGTCGGTGGCGGCGGCGGCGCTGGGCTTTGCACGCCGCGCACTCGATGAAGCGCTGACGCGCGCCACCACCCGCAAGATGTTCAGCGGCGTGCTGGCCGACTTCCAGCTCACGCAGGCCAAGCTCGCACAGATGGCTACCGCCATCGACAGCGCTGCACTGCTGACCTATCGCGCCGCATGGCAGCGCGATCAGGGACGCAACGTCACGCGCGAAGCTGCGATGGCCAAGATGACCGCCACCGAAAACGCGCAGCAGGTGATTGACGCCGCCGTGCAGATGTGGGGTGGCCTGGGCGTGGTGAGCGAGCAGCCGGTCGAACGCCTGTACCGCGAGATTCGCGCGCTGCGCATCTACGAAGGTGCGACCGAAGTGCAGCAACTCATCATCGCGCGCGAACTGCTGCGCGCGGCCAAACCTGCAGCGCACTGATACCGCCCCAAGCCAGAGACGGAGAGTTCTCCATGCCCAGCGCCCATATCGACACCTTCGCCCGTGACCGACTGCCGCCGGCGGAGCTGCAACCGGTGTATCGCTTCGACCTACCGGCATTGCGGTTTCCGGCGCAGCTCAATTGCGCGACCGAACTGCTCGACAACCGTGTCCCTGCTGGCGAAGGCGGCCGTCTCTG
This sequence comes from Ralstonia flaminis, assembly GCF_958415495.1. Classification (NCBI taxonomy): domain Bacteria; kingdom Pseudomonadati; phylum Pseudomonadota; class Betaproteobacteria; order Burkholderiales; family Burkholderiaceae; genus Ralstonia; species Ralstonia flaminis. The sequence continues at coordinate 424,766 of NZ_CATZLL010000002.1, forward strand.
CATTCAGGCACCCGGCGGCATCCGCTGGACGTATGCGGATTTGCAGGCGCACGCCAACCGCATCGCCAATGTGCTGGTGCACGAGATGGGCGTGGTGCCGGGCAACCGCGTGCTGCTGCGCTCGCCCAACAGCCCGATGCTGGCGGCGTGCTGGTTTGCGGTGATGAAGGTAGGCGCGATTGCGGTGACGACCATGCCGCTGCTGCGTGCCAAGGAGCTTGGGCAGATTCTGGGCAAGGGCGAGATCGGCTTTGCGTTGTGCGATGCGCGACTGATCGATGCGTTGCGTGATGCGGTGGCGCAGGCTGCCAAGCCGGTCCGGGTGCGCTGTTTTCACGATGACACGTCAGAAGGTCTGGAAGCCGCTATGGCGCGCCAGCCGGCCACCTTCACCAACGTCGACACGGCTGCGGACGACACCTGCCTGCTTGCATTCACCTCCGGCACGACCGGTGTGCCGAAGGCTACGATGCATTTTCACCGCGACATCATGGCCATCTGCGCGTGCTGGCCGCCGCATATGTTGCAGCCGCGCGCTGACGACATCTTCATCGGCAGCCCGCCGATGGCCTTTACGTTCGGGCTGGGCGGCCTGCTGTTGTTTCCGATGAGCGTGGGCGCGTCGACAGTGCTGCTGGAGAAGGCATCGCCGAACGATCTGGTGGACGGCATCCGCACCTTTGGCGCGACCGTGCTGTTTACTGCGCCCACCACGTACCGCAACATCGCCGCGCGTGGGGATGAGTTGCGCGCCACGCCACTGCGCCGTTGCGTATCGGCCGGCGAGGCACTGCCCGTGGCGACGCGCACGCTGTGGAAGCAGGCCACCGGCATCGAGCTGATCGACGGCATTGGCGCGACGGAGATGCTGCACATCTTCATTTCCGCCGCTGATGCGGACGTGCGCCCCGGCGCGACCGGCAAGGCCGTTCCCGGCTACGTCGCGCGCGTGGTGGACGACGCAGGCAACCCCGTGCCGCCGGGCACGGTTGGCCGCCTCGCTGTGCAAGGTCCGACCGGCTGCCGCTACCTGGCGGACGACCGCCAGCGCGCTTACGTGCGCAACGGCTGGAACCTGACCGGTGACGCCTACGTGATGGACGAGGAAGGCTACTTCCACTATCACTCGCGTACCGACGACATGATCATCTCGTCGGGCTACAACATCGCGTCGCCGGAAGTGGAAGATGCGCTGATGCAGCATCCGGCCGTGGCTGAATGCGGTGTGATTGGCGTGCCGGACGAGGAGCGCGGCCAGATCGTCAAGGCCTTCGTGGTGCTGCACCCGGGCCACGAACCGGGGCCGGAGATGGTCAAGACGCTGCAGGATTTTGTGAAGCAGACGGTGGCGCCGTACAAGTACCCGCGCGCCATCGAGTTCCGCTCGGCGCTGCCGCGCAGTGAAGTCGGCAAGCTGCTGCGCTACCGACTGCGCCAGGATGACAAGTTAAGCAATTAGCCATGACGTATCACTTCGAGCGCGGCACGCGCATCCGCTTTGGCCACTGCGACCCGGCCGGCATCCTGTACTTTCCACAATACCTCGTGCTGTTCAACGGGCTGGTCGAAGACTGGTTTACCGATGGCCTGGGCGTCTCGTATGCCAACATGCTGGGCCCGCGCCGTGTCGGCCTGCCTATCGTCAAGCTGCACTGCGAGTTCAGCGCCATCAGCCGCATGGGCGACGACGTGCAGTTCAAGCTGAAGCTGGACCGGCTGGGCGGCAAATCGCTGTCGCTGTCGCTCGATTGCTGGGCGGGCGATGAACAGCGCGTGCGCTCACAGCAGGTACTGGTGTTTACCGATCTCAATACGCATCGCGCCATTGCGGTGCCGCCGGATGTGCGGCAGGCAATCGAGGCGAGCGTTCAACAACAGAACTAGAAGGAATCGCATCATGGAAGTGCTCCTCCCCCCCGGCTGGCCGCGTCCGAAAGGTTATGCCAATGGCGTGTCCGCAAGCGGGCGCATGGTCTTCGTGGCCGGCATGATCGGTTGGGATGCGCAGGGCGTGTTCCACACGGATGACCTTGCCGGACAGGTACGCCAGGCGCTGCAGAACATCGTCGAAGTGCTTGCTGCGGGCAACGCCAAGCCCGAGCACATCGTGCGCATGACCTGGTACGTGACCGACAAAAAGGCTTACGTGGCTGCGTACCCGGAAATCGGCAAGGCTTTCCGCGAGCTGATCGGCAGCTTCAGCATTGCCATGACCGCGGTGGAGGTATCGGCACTGGTGGAGGTCCGGGCCAAGGTCGAGATTGAGGTCACAGCCGTGGTGCCGGACTAGGCTTGACGCACGCCGGGCGACTCCCGTTGCTTCGTACGGAGCGATTCGAACATATGGCAAATGCGTGGGAGGCCTATGACCACGCCTCGGCAGTCGGCGGAGACCTTCCTGCCGCTCTTGTGCGGGTTCGCTCCAAGCGACTTGGCCGCACGGTGCGTGATCGACTAGGCTGAGGCGGCCTTGTCGTTGATAGAGTGCAGCATCTGCAGCAGCGCAGCATTGGTCTGATCCGGATGTTCCAGGTGCGGTGCGTGGCCCGCACCGGAAATCGTCGTCAACCGCGCTGCGGGATGCAGTGCCTGTGTGGCGTGCGATACGGATGACGCGTAGAGGCGACTGCATTGCCCGTACACGTGGAACAGTGGCCAGCGCGCCGCTTGCAACACCGCGCGGAAGTCCTGTCTGGCCATATCTTCCCAGAGCGCAGCGAGGGTGTGCGGCGCACACTGGCGCATCATGCGCATCACCGAGCGTGACTGCTCGGGATTCGGCTGTGCTCCTTTCGCCCATAGGCCTGCGGCCACAGGTGCGAGCAAACTGTCCCAGCGTTGCTGGATCCGGGCGGTCATCTGCCTGGCCTGTGCCATGTCATAGCGGCTGTGTAGTCCGTGTGGCCAATCCGGGCTGGTGATAAGCCTTGGTGTCATGTCGATGCTGCCGACCATGGCGATGGGCAGATCGGATTGGCTGCGCATCAACTCCCACGCAACCATCGCTCCCATCGACCAGCCGACTACGACCACTTCGTCGAGTGCAAGATGGCGTATCAATGCCGCCACATCCATCGCAAGCCCGGCAATGGTTGCGTCAGATGGCCGTAAGGCTGCAGACAAGCCGTGGCCCGCATGGTCCGGCGCAATGACGCGATAGCCCTGCGTTGCCAGCGCACGCTGCCCGTCAAACGCCTCGCCCGATACGGACCACCCATGCAGCAGTAGCACCGGCTGTCCGCTACCGGCTTCGCGCCAGCCGGGCAGGCCTGCACGAGCGGCGTGTTCTACGAAGGCAGGCGGGGTGCCGTAAGCGAGCACCGGAGGCAGAACATTCACCGGCAGTTCCTTGAGAAGACGGACGGAGTTCGGCGTTGGCGTACAGGAAAGTCATCTATTGACATCCGGATTCAGGCGTTTATATCATGAAACATGAATCAGTCATCATGTTTTGCGGGCGCAATTTCGATGCCGTGCCCGTGCAGCGAGGTAGGGATGTCCCAAGTAGAAGGTGACGTAACGCAGCCCAAGACCGCGCGAGGTCAAAAGACGCGCGAGGCGTTGCTGCGCGCGTCCGAGAAGGTGTTTGGCGAGAAGGGCTACTACACGGCATCGATCTCCGAGATCACGCAGGAGGCCGACGTCGCCATGGGCACGTTCTACCTGTACTTCAAGGACAAGGAGGACGTGTTTCGTGCGCTGGTGGCGCACATGCTGCAACTGGTGCGCACTCACCTGCGCAAGCATGTCGCTGCGGCCACATCACAGATGGAAGCGGAACAGCTGGGCCTGAAGGCGTTTCTGTCATTCGTCTCTCGTCATAAGAACCTGTACCGCATCGTGCTGGATTCGTACTCGGTGGATGAGAGCATTTACCGCGGCTACTTCCAGGTGTTTGCCGATCTGTACAAGCATCGCCTTGACGACGCCGTGGCGCAGGGCGAGCTTGCGCCGGGCGACTCGGAGGTCCGTGCTTGGTGCCTGATCGGCATCAGCAATTTTCTCGGCATGCAATACGCGTTGTGGGAGAAGCCCGCATCGATGGACAAGGTGGTCGAGGCCGCGCACGACTTGATCACGCACGGGCTCGTGGCGCGATGACGACATAGACGAAAAACGGCCACCGCCACCCAGAATGCAGCGGGGCCGAACCACTCAAGGAAGGAGACAACGATGCAACGCAACCGCACGGCCATCCGTGTACTGGCACTCGCAGTCGGCCTGCTGGCAGCAGCTGGCGCACTGGCCAAAGACATCAAGATCGCCCACGTCTATGACAAGACCGGCGCGCTGGAGGCCTACGCCAAACAGACACAAACCGGGTTGATGATGGGCTTGGAGTACGCCACCGGCGGCACGATGACGGTGAACGGCAACAAGCTGGTGGTGATCGAGAAAGACACCCAGGGCAAGCCCGACGTAGCCAAGGCCCAGTTGGCCGCCGCGTACAGTGACGATCGCGCCGATATTGCCGTCGGCCCCACGTCTTCCGGCACGGCGCTGGCCATGCTGCCGGTGGCGGAAGAGTACAAGAAGATCCTGCTGGTGGAGCCGGCAGTGGCCGATTCGATCACCGGCGACAAGTGGAACCGCTACATCTTTCGCACGGGCCGCAACTCTTCGCAGGATGCGATTGCCAACGCGGTGGCATTGGACAAGCCGGGCGTGCAGATCGCCACGCTGGCACAGGATTACGCCTTCGGCCGCGATGGCGTGAAGGCCTTCAAGGGCGCCCTCAAGAACGCCAAGGTTGTGCATGAGGAATACCTGCCGACCAACACCACCGACTTCACCGCTGGCGCGCAGCGCTTGTTCGATTCACTCAAGGACAAGCCGGGCCGCAAGATCATCTTCATCATCTGGGCCGGCGCGGGCAACCCGTTCAAGATTGCCGACCTGGACCCGAAGCGCTATGGCATCGAGATCGCCAGCGGCGGCAACATCCTGCCCGCCATGACGGCCTACAAGAACCTGCCGGGCATGGAGGGTGCAACGTACTACTACTTCGGCATTCCCAAGAACAAGATCAACGAATGGCTGGTGTCAACGCACTACGCCAAGTTCAAGACGCCGCCCGACTTCTTTACGGCAGGTGGCATGGCGGCCGGCATTGCATTGGTGGAGGCGCTGAAGAAAACGGGTGGTGACACCAACACCGAAAAGCTGATCTCCACCATGGAGGGCATGTCGTTCGATACGCCCAAGGGCAAGATGACCTTCCGCAAGGAGGACCACCAGGCCATGCAGTCGATGTACCACTTCAAGATCAAGGTGGACCCGGCGTTTGCCTGGGGGGTGCCGGAGCTGGTGCGGGAGATCAAGCCCGAAGAGATGAACGTGCCGATCCGCAATCGTCGCTGATGCGCGCGCATGCCAACCCCACGCCCGCGCTGGAGACGCGCGGACTGACGATCCGCTTTGGCGGCCATGTGGCCGTCAACGCGGTGTCTTGCGCGTTCCGGCCGGGCGAGCTGACGTGCATCGTCGGCCCCAATGGCGCGGGCAAGACGACGTACTTCAATCTGATCTCGGGTCAGCTGCCGCCCACGGCGGGGCAGATTCTGCTCAACGGTGAAGACGTGACGCGCATGCCGGTATCGGCCAAGACGCGCCGCGGTATCGGCCGCGCATTCCAGCTCACGAGCCTGTTCCCGAACCTGCCGGTGTTGGAGAACGTTCGGCTGGCCGTCCAGGCGCACCAGCATCGCGGGCTGGACCTCTTCTCGGTATGGAGCAGCCATCGCGCCATCCGCGAAGAAGCGCTGGCCTGCCTTGAGCGCGTGGCATTGACCGACAAACGCAATCAGCCGGTGGCATCGCTGTCGCATGGGGATCAACGCAAGCTGGAGGTGGCCATCCTGCTCGCGCTCAAACCGCGCATCTTCATGTTCGATGAGCCGACTGCGGGGATGAGCGTGGACGAGGTGCCGGTGATTCTCGACCTGATCCATGAGATCAAGCAGGACACGAGCAAGACCGTGCTGCTGGTGGAACACAAGATGGATGTGGTGCGCTCATTGGCAGACCGCATCATCGTGCTGCACAACGGCACGCTGATGGCCGATGGCGATCCAGCCGAGGTAATTGCGTCGCCCATCGTGCAGCAGGCGTATCTGGGCACGGCTGAAGTGGTCACGGAAGCTGCGCCGGAGGTGGCCCATGGTTGAGGCCGTTACCCAAGGCATGCCCATCCTGCGCCTGGCAGACGTGCAGACCCACATCGGGCCGTATCACATCCTGCATGGCGTGGACCTTGAGGTGCCGCGCGGCGGTGTGACGATGCTGCTGGGCCGTAACGGCGCGGGCAAGACCACCACGCTGCGCACCATCATGGGTTTGTGGCAGGCCAGCGCGGGCAAGCTTGAATTCGATGGTGTCGACATCACGAAGCGGCACACGCCGGCCATTGCCCAGCTTGGCATTGCGTATGTGCCGGAGAACATGGGCGTGTTTGCCGACCTGACCGTTGCCGAGAACATGCGGTTGGCCGCGCGCGGCGGCCCTGTCGACGAGCAACGGCTCGACTGGGTCTTTCGTATGTTTCCGGCGCTCAAGATTTTCTGGCACCAGCGCGCGGGCGTGCTGTCAGGTGGGCAGAAGCAGATGCTGTCGGTGGCGCGCGCCATCATCGAACCGCGCAAGCTGCTGATCGTTGACGAGCCCACCAAGGGGCTGGCGCCGGCCATCATCCAGAACATGATTGCCGTGTTCAGAGAATTGAAGCAGACCGACGTTTCCATTCTGCTGGTGGAACAGAACTTTCATATGGCGAAGTCAGTGGGCGACACGGTGGCCGTGATGGATAACGGCAAGATCGTGCACGCCGGCCGCATGGCCGCATTGGCTGAAGACGAGGCGTTGCAGCAGCGGCTGCTTGGCCTATCACTGGCGGCGCATCAATGAGCGGCCTTGCCATGGAACCACAGCGCTCTGCGGAGCCGACACCGATGACGACTTCCACTGCCTTGCCGAGCACTGCCGCTGCGCCAGCCAACCTGCCCGAGGTCAGGCTCGACTGGATGCCGCTGGTGCTTGCGCCACTGCTCATGTTGGCCGCGCTACCGATGGTCGGCAGTACGTCGACGTGGCTCACGCTCACCGTGGCGGGGCTGGCGATGGGCATGATCATCTTCGTGGTGTCGTCGGGCCTGACGCTCGTGTTTGGTCTGATGGATGTACTCAACTTCGGACACGGTGCATTCATTGCGCTGGGCGCGTATGTGGCGGCGTCGGTGCTGCTGCCCATGCAGACGTGGGTAGAAGCTGACAGCCTGCTGCTCAACCTGGGCGTGTTTGCGCTGGCCATTGCGGCGGCCATGGTGGCTGCTGGCGCGGTCGGCCTGTTCTTCGAGCGCGTGGTGGTGCGCCCGGTGTATGGGCAGCATCTCAAGCAGATCCTCATCACCATGGGCGGCATGATTGTTGCCGAGCAGCTCATCAAGGCCATCTGGGGCCCGGAGACGATTGCGCTGCAGGCGCCCGCCACCTTCCGTGGTGCCGTGCTGCTGGGCGATGCAGCCATTGAAAAATTCCGGCTGATCGCCGTGGTGCTGGGGCTGGTGATCTTTGTGGCGATGCTGCTGGTGCTCAACCGTACGCGCATCGGCCTGCTGATTCGCGCCGGGGTGGAAAACCGCGAGATGGTGGAGTCGCTCGGTTACCGCATCCGCAGGCTGTTCATTGGCGTGTTTGTGGTGGGGGCGGCGCTGGCGGGGCTGGGCGGCGTGCTGTGGGGGCTGTATCAGCAGAACATCACGGCGGCGATTGGCGCGCAGGTCAATGTGCTGATCTTCATCGTCATCATCATCGGCGGGCTGGGGTCAACCACCGGCTGCTTCATCGGCGCGGTACTGGTGGGGTTGATGGCCAACTACACGGGGTTCCTGTTCCCGAAGGTGGCGCTGTTCTCGAACATTCTGCTGATGATGCTGATCCTGCTGTGGCGGCCGCAGGGTCTGTATCCGGTGGCCAAGCGTTGAGGAGGGCGGCATCATGATCCGAATGCTTTCTGGTGATCTGCCCCGCAGCCGCGTGCTGACCGTGTTGCTGGCCATCATCTTGCTGGCGCTGCTGTGCGCACCGTTCGTGTTTCCTGGCGCGCGCGCGCTCAATATGGCGGCCAAGATCTGCATTTTTGTCGTGCTGGTTGCGAGCTACGATTTGCTGCTCGGCTATACCGGTGTGGTCTCGTTCGCACACACGATGTTCTTCGGCATCGGCGGCTACGGTGTGGCGATTGCCATGTCCAACATGGCGCCGGGATGGGGTGCGCTGGCGGTGGGCGCGCTGGGGGCGGTGGTGGTGTCGGCGGTGCTGGCTTTTGTAATCGGGCTGTTTTCGCTGCGAGTGCGGGCAATCTTCTTTGCCATGATCACGCTGGCGGTGGCCACGGCGTTTGCGACGCTGGTCTCGCAACTCTCCGACTGGACGGGCGGTGAGGACGGCCTGACATTCAAGGTGCCCGACGTGTTCACACCGGGCTTCTCGTTGGGCGACACAGAATGGTTTGGCGTGCCGCTCAACGGCAAGCTGCTGTCGTACTACTTCGTGCTGGTATGCGCGGCGGTATTGTTCCTGATGCTGCTTCGATTGGTGAACTCGCCGTTCGGACGCGTACTGCAGGCCATTCGTGAGAACGACTTCCGCGCCGAGGCCATCGGCTATCGCACCGTGGTCTATCGCACCGTGTCGACTGTGCTCTCCGCCGTGTTTGCGGCGCTGGCTGGCGTGCTGATGGCGCTCTGGCTGCGCTACAACGGGCCGGATACGTCGTTGTCGTTCGAGATCATGGTCGACATCCTGCTGATCGTGGTGATCGGTGGGATGGGTACGCTGTACGGCGCCATCATCGGCACGACGCTATTCCTGCTTGCGCAGACGTATCTGCAGGATGTGATGAAGCTCGCCAGCGATGCGACCGCGGCCGTGCCGCTGCTCTCGAACCTGCTGCATCCGGATCGCTGGCTGCTATGGCTCGGCCTGCTGTTCATCCTGAGCGTGTACTACTTTCCGCAGGGCGTGGTGGGGCGGCTGCGTGGTCACTCGAGCAGCCACGACACACACGAGATCGCGTCATAACGGAGCCCCCGATATGATCGTCGTCGATTGGCTGCACAAGAACGCCCAGCACACGCCCGACAAGGTGGCGTTGGTGGACGTCGACGCCGGCCGCCGCGTGACCTATCGACAGTTCGACGAACGGGCGAGCCGGTTTGCCGAAGTGCTGATACAACAGCTGAAGCTGGCGCCCGGTGCGCGGGTGGCCGTGCTGGCACACAACAGCGCCGCGTATTTCGAGATGCTGTACGGCTGTGCGAAAGCCGGCATGGTGATGGTGTGCCTGAACTGGCGCCTGCCGGTGCCGGAGCTGCTGCCGATCCTGCAGGACTGCACGCCGGACGTGCTTGTCGCAGGCGACGGTTTCGTCGATGTGGCCGCAGACTTGCAGCGCGCGCTGCCTGTGCGTGTGCTGTATCTCACAGGTGGGCAGCCCATCGACGTCCCGAGGGGTTGGATCGAATTCGAGACTGCGCTGGCCCGCGCATCTGGCAACGTCATCGACATGCCATGTCGCGACGAGCACGACGTCTGGCACCTGCTCTACACCTCCGGCACGACCGGCCGCCCCAAAGGCGTGATCCAGACCTATGGCATGGTGTTCTTCAACGCCGTCAATGCCATGCTCGCCAACAAGATCACGCGTGACGACGTGTTCCTCAACGTGCTGCCGTTCTTCCATACGGGCGGGCTGAACCTGTACGCCAATCCGGTGTTGCACGCTGGTGGCACGGTCCACATCCTGCGGCAGTTCGATGCACAGGTGACGCTCGACAAGCTTGATCGTCGCTCGGGCGAAGGCATCACGATGTTCTTCGCGGTGCCCTCTGTGTACCTGTTCCTGAGCCAGCACCCTGGTTTTGCGAGGGCGGATTTTTCAACCGTCCGCAGCATGGCCGCGGGTGGCTCGCCGGTGCCGCAACCGCTGTTGCAGGCATACCTGGATAAGGGGGTGACCATCTGCTTCGGCTTTGGCATGACAGAAACCGGCCCCACCGTGTTTGTCTGCGATGAAGCCACGGCGCGCCGCAAGATCGGCACCATTGGCAAGCCTGTCGGCTCGATGCTCACGCGCGTGGTCGACCCATTGGGCAAGGATGTTGCCCCAGGCGAGCGTGGCGAGTTGCTGATCAAGGGCCCGGGCATCACCCCCGGCTACTGGAACATGCCGGAGGCCACAGCTGCAACCATCCGCGATGGCTGGCTGCACTCCGGCGACATTGCCTACATCGATAGCGACGGCGACTACTACATCGTCGACCGCGCAAAAGACATGTTCATTTCCGGCGGCGAGAACGTCTACCCCGCCGAAGTCGAGAACGTTCTGTTCCAGCTTCCTGCGATAGCCGAGGCCGCGGTCATTGGCGCGCCGGACACGCGTTGGGGCGAAGTCGGGGTGGCGATGGTGGTGGTACGCGCTGGTGCCGCGCTCGATGCAGACAGCGTCATCACCCATTGCAAGGCGCAACTGGCAGGCTACAAGGTCCCGCACCATGTGCGCTTTATCGACGCACTGCCGCGCACGCCTTCCGGCAAGGTGGAGAAGCACAAGCTGCGTGCGCAATTCGCGGCGCACTGAGGCTGCGAGCCTTCAACGAATTCGGAGTGTCATCCATGCTGCAATCCAGTGTGCGCGTGCTCACGCAGTTGGACTTCAATCGCTTTGCCGCGCTCTCGCACGACGACAACCCGATCCATTGCGACCCCGCGTTTGCCAGAACCACGCACTTTGGTGCGACCGTTGCGCACGGCATGTTCCTGTTCTCGCTGATGAGCGCGCAGATGACGCGTAGCTTTGCGCAGCCCGTGCTGCCTATCACACAGACGTTGATGTTTCCGCGCCCCACCTTCGTGGCCGATGGTGTGGTGGCGGCCCTGACGCCGCAGCCATCGCCGGGGCCCGGTGCAGTTGCACTCGGTACTGAGATCCATTGCCTGGAGCGTACCGGTGATGTGCCCAGCGACCCTGCCGCACAGGTGACCGCAAGCGGCCAGGCACACGTGCTGTTCGATGCAAACGCTGGTGAGCTGACGGATCAGGGCGCTTTCATATTTGCCAATGCTGCCGTGCAGCCCCCGGGCGATGCCGCGTTATACCGCTTGCGCGTTGGGCAGTCGGCTCAGACAACCCGGGCCTTCACGACGGCGGACATAGCCGAATACGCCGCGCTGTCTGGTGACGGCAATCCGTTCTATACCGATACCGCGTTTGCACGCGCGCGCGGCTTCGACGGCGCGCTGGTGCCGCTGCCGTTGCTGGGGGGCATGTTTTCCGATTTGCTCGGCACGCGCTTGCCTGGGCGCGGGACCGGCTGGATGAAGCAGGTGCTGCGCCTGTGTTCGGCCGCGCGTGTTGGCGAACCGCTTACCGCGTCAGTACGCATCGTACGGCTACGTGCCGACAAAGAGCTGGTCAATCTAGCGGCTGACGTGCATGGCGCCGATGGCCGAATCGTGGTGCAAGGCGAGGCGCTGGTGCTGGTGCGCAATCTTGAAGACAAACCTACTGAAATTGCCGCGTAGCTCGACGTGAGCTGTCTCGTTGCAGAAGGATGCTTTGAACAAAACATCAATAACAGGGAGGCACGATGAAAACGATGCAGAGCAAGGAAAGAGGCCGCCGATTGCGCGGCCCACTGCTGATGGCGATGGCCGCGTCCGGCGCGATAGGCCTGGCAAGCTGCGGCGGGAGCAATGACAACAACCCCACACCGAGCAACGTCAAACCGTCGTTTGTCGGCACCGTAACGGTCACGCATTTCGACGGTGTGAGTAACGATCTGTTGACGGCCGGGCTGGGCGCATCGGGGCTGGCATCGGCCACGGCACCCACCGTGGCCAACGCCACCGCCCCGACAGCAACCGAGTTGCGGCGCCTGGCCATCTACAACAACTATCGTGCGCTGGTCGATACCAATGCCAAGGGCGGCTATGGCACGCTCTACGGCCCGAATGTCGATGCCAGCGGCAACGTCACGTCGGGCAGCGGCATGGTGGCGGGCGTGGAATACGTTGCCTATTCCGACGATGGCTCCGGCCAGCAGAACGTGGTGCTGCTGGTGCAGATTCCTGACGCCTTCGATGCGGCCAACCCGTGCATCATCACGGCCACGTCGTCAGGATCGCGTGGCATCTACGGCGCGATCTCGACGGGTGAATGGGGGCTTAAGCGCAAATGCGCCGTCGCCTATACGGATAAGGGTACCGGTGCCGGCCCGCATGACCTGGCTACCGATACCGTGCCGCTACAGGATGGCACGCGCACCTCGCGCGCGGCCGCCGGCAGCAAGGCGCAGTTTGCCGCGCCGCTCGCCGATACCCGGCTGGCCGCGTTCAACCTCGCGACGCCAAACCGGCTGGCATTCAAGCACGCACATTCACAGCGCAACCCCGAGAAGGATTGGGGCCGCTTCACGCTGCAAGCCGTGCAGTTTGCGTTCTGGGCCATCAATGACAAGCTCGGCGGCTCCACTGCGCTCACCGGCAGCGCGCTGCCAGTGCGCCCCGACAACACCATCGTCATCGCCTCCAGTGTGTCCAATGGCGGCGGCGCGGCCATTGCTGCAGCGGAACAGGACACCACGAACCTGATCGACGGCGTGGCCGTGGGCGAGCCCGGGCTGAACCTGCCGGCATCGGCCAATGTGCAGGTGCAACGCGGCGGCGTGACGCTGCCAGTAACCGGCAAGCCGCTGTTCGACTACGTGAGCTATGCCAACGAATTCCGGCTGTGCGCGGCGTTGTCGACCAGCGTGTCGAGCGCGCCTACGCAGTCGTTCTTCGCCGGCAATGTAGGCTGGCCGGCCAGCGTGCAAGCCAACCGCTGTGCGGCGCTGCACGCCAATGGCTTGCTGTCGGCCACCACCACAGCCGCGCAAGCAGACGAAGCGCTGCAGAAGATGCGTGCCTACGGCTGGGAGCCTGAGTCCGATCTCGTGCACGCCTCGATGGCGTATTTTGAAATCGATCCGTCGGTTGCCACCACGTTCGGCAACGCGCTGGCCCGCGCCAGCGTGTTCGACAACCTGTGCAACTTCAGTTTTGCCGCGGTTGATGCCACGTTTCACCCGACTGCGGTCAACGCCACGGTGCTCGCGCAACTCGCCGCCACCGGCAACGGCGTTCCGCCCACCACCGGCGTTCAGTTGATCAACAACCTTGCGCAGGGCGGTGCCACGCAAAGCAAGCAATCGGTCGACTCCTCCGGCACGCAGGCGGCCAACCTGGACGGTGCGCTGTGCCTGCGCAATCTGTTGACCGGCGCAGATGCTGCTTCGCAGGCGCTGCAGTTGGGTATTTCGCAGACATTGCGCACCGGCAACCTGGGTGGTCGGCCAGCCCTGATCGTGCAGGGTCGCAATGATGCGCTGCTGCCGGTCAATCATGGTGCGCGGCCGTATCTGGGGCTCAACGCGCAGGTCGACACGGGCAGCAAGCTGTCGTACATCGAAGTGACCAACGCGCAGCACTTTGATGGCTTTATCGACCTCGTGCCCGGGTACGACACCCTGTTCGTGCCGCTGGTGCTGTATGAACAACGCGCGCTGGATGCGGTATACGCCAACCTGAAGAACGGCACACCGCTGCCGCCCTCGCAGGTGGTGCGTACGACGCCGCGTGGCGGTACGGCGGGCTCGGCTCCGGCCATTGCCGCCAGCAATGTGCCGAACTTCACGAATACGCCGGCAGCTGCCGACCGCATCTCGGTCAGCGTCTCGGGTGGGGTGGCAACCGTGTCTGTACCCAACTGATTCTGATCCGACACAGGGCGTTCCATCACGGAGGCCGCCCTGATGCTGCCCTGAGCGCTTGATACACCCGCGCTCAGGGCGCTTCTTCACCGATTTTTCCAGCGCTGATCCATGCCGTATCCCACGCGTTCATTCGATGAAACATGAATCATGTGTCATATAAAAAGAGCGCCACAGCGACGTGGTGAGGGGGCCCTCACCGCGCGTTAGTTGTCGTTGCAGTGAAGGCAGCAAAGCAAGACCACCTCAACAGGAGAGAGACACCATGAAACATCCATACGGGTATCGATGGCATTGGCTTTACGCGCTGGTCGTCACGCTGATGACCGCGCTGGCAACGTTCTCAGCGCACGCGGCGGTCACCGCCGGCCCGGGAGCCTGGAGCAGCCAACAAACCTGGGCTGCGGACACGGTCAACGGCGGCAACCTGACGGGCTACTTCTATTGGCCGGCCAGTCAGCCAACCACACCCAACGGCAAGCGCGCCTTGGTGCTGGTGTTGCATGGTTGCCTGCAAACGGCGTCCGGCGACGTGATCGATAACGCCAATGGTGCCGGCTTCAACTGGAAGACCATTGCCGAGCAATATGGCGCTGTCATCCTGGCACCCAATGCCACTGGCAACGTCTACAGTAACCACTGCTGGGACTACGCCAACACGTCGCCCAGCCGCACGAGCGGGCACGTGGGTGTGCTGCTGGATCTGGTCAATCGCTTTGTCACCAACTCGCAATACGCGATCGACCCGAACCAGGTGTATGTAGCCGGCCTGTCTTCCGGCGGCGGCATGACGATGGTGTTGGGCTGTATCGCGCCGGACATTTTTGCGGGCATCGGCATCAACGCTGGCCCGCCGCCCGGAACCACCACCTCGCAGATCGGCTATGTGCCTTCCGGCTACACCGCCACAACGGCGGCCAACAACTGCAAGGCATGGGCGGGCTCAAACGCGAGCAGCTTCAATACGCAGATTGCCGGCGCCGTGTGGGGGACGTCGGACTACACCGTGGCGCAGGCGTATGGCCCGATGGACACCGCAGCTTTCCGCCTGATTTACGGTGGCACCTTTACGAAGGGGGCGACGGTCTCGATTTCGGGTGGCGGCACCAATACGCCCTATACCGATAGCAACGGCAAGCTTCGCACGCATGAGATCTCGGTCTCGGGCATGGCGCACGCATGGCCGGCCGGTACTGGTGGCGACAACACCAACTACGTTGATGCCACGCACATCAACTACCCGGCCTTTGTCATGGACTACTGGGTGAAGAACAACCTGCGCGCAGGCAGCGGGCCGGTGCAGTCGGGCAGCACGCCCACGGGCCTGACGGTGACGGGCACGACCACCACGAGCGTTTCGCTGTCGTGGAATGCGGTAACCAACGCGACCAGTTACAACGTCTACCGCAACGGCAGCAAGGTCGGTTCATCCACCTCAACGACGTATACCGACTCGGGCTTGATTGCGGGCACCTCCTACAGCTACACCGTGACCGAGATCGACCCGACGGCGGGTGAAAGCGCACAGTCGTCCGCCGTGTCGGCCAAGACGCAATCAAGCTTTGCCTGCACGGCCACCACGGCCAGCAACTACGCTCACGTGCAGGCTGGGCGAGCGCACGACAGCGGTGGCATCGCCTACGCCAACGGCTCCAACCAAAGCATGGGCCTGGACAACGTGTTCTACACGACCACGCTTGCGCAGACGGCAGCCGGCTACTACGTCATCGGAAACTGCCCGTAAGGCAGCGCCGACGCGGCCTAGCGATTGCCAAACGTATCGGTCCCAAGTGTGCTCAGCAGCGGCTGAACGGAGTTGGGGCCGGTTCCACGCAGTACGGTCTGGATACGCCAGGTGCAGCGACGTCAGTTCATGTTCCGTGGTTGCCGTTGCGTCCGCAATTTCGGGTTGCGGACGCAATGGCAACGATTTAACTCGGCCAAAAGGGAGGGGGCTAGAACGCTTGCGAGTATGCGTTGACGCGCTATTCGCCGAGCCGGTTTCTACCCCGGAGCCGGCCGGGGAGCCTTAGTGGCGGAGTGGACTCGCCCTTGCCGGGCTGGCCTTGACGTGTCGAGGTGCGTCTTCGGGCACCGGGGTCAAGGGGCAGTGCTGAGCGTGAGGCGCCTGACCCAAGCCGCTATGCGCGAAGGTGCACTTTGCAAGATGTCAGGGTGCTTGCCGGTCTGCATCAACATGCGCCGGGTTTTGCTGCCGAATAAGCGACTCAATTCCGATTCAAAAGACACGGAAAGCGGTCAAAACCGCTGCATTTCATTGACGTTGCTTCACGTGAAGCGTTTCATGTAAGTCAACCAGCGCTTGCATGGAGACGCATGTGCAACACGAAGACAATACAGCCCCCCGGTACAGAAGTGGCGCGGCCGCTCGCATGGCTAGGATGCCCGTCTCCACGCTGCGGGTGTGGGAACAGCGCTATGGCGTGATTTCGCCGGCCAAGTCGGAGTCGGGCCAGCGCCTGTATTCCGGTGAAGACGTCAGGCGGCTGACGCTTTTGCGGTCGCTGGTGAGTCAGGGGCACGCCATCGGCGCGATCGCCCACGCCGACAGCGCCGAGCTTGAGCAACTGCTCGAAACGTCACGGGCGGCCGAGGAGGCGGGGCCGCTTGCAGCCCACGCGGCGATCTCGCTCGCCGTCTGCGGCCCGTTGCTGGCAGAGCGCGTGCGGCGCAGGAGGAGCACGCTTGCGTCGCTTGGCATTGAGCCGGTCACCGAACTGCCTGCAGTGGATGGGCAAGGGCGACTGGATTTGCCACCGGACACCGACGCCCTGATTGTCGAAGCCGCCTCTCTGCAACCCGAGACAGCGCAAGCCATTCTGGCGGCGGCGCGCGGCGCCGGGACCAGCGCGGTTGGGGTGATCTACAGTTTTGGCACGGTTCGCGCCACAGACATGCTGCGGGCGGCTGGTGTGCGGCTGTATCGGGAGCCGAACGCGCACAGCGAGCTTGACCAAGTCCTGCATGAGTTGACGCAGCTCGTGCGTGTCGATGCGGTCTACGGAAAGCTCGAACCCCTGCGGCGCAGTGCGCGTCGGTTTACCGATCGCCAGTTGGAAATCTTTGCCAACGCATCGCAGACGATTGCCTGCGAGTGTCCGCGCCATCTCGTTGACCTCATCCGGCAACTGGATGCGTTTGAGCGATTCAGCGACGGCTGTGCCGTGCGCTCCACGTTGGACGAGCAACTTCACCGGCATCTTGGTGACGTCGCTAACCGTGCCCGCTTGATGCTCGAAGACGCAATGGAATTTGCCATCCGCGCCGAGACGCTGCATCCACCCGCGAGTTAGTTGCGTATATGTGCTCAGGAACACTCCTGAGCCGGCATGGGTGGTGAGTGCACCGCCGCTTTCGGAGGTAACTGCAATGAAGCTAACTTTGGATCCGCCCGGGTTTTCCGGGGCGGTTGGCAGCGTGCCGCTTTCTGTTCGCATTCGGGAACGGTTGATGAGCGCTGGGCACCGCTTTCACGCCAATGACAACATCGCCGCCCACCTGCGCGATGGCGAACTCGACCTTCTTCAGGTCGAAGTGGAAGAGCGCCTGCAGGCCGTGCTGCGCGCGCTGGTCATCGACGTGGAACAAGACCACAACAGCCGCGAAACCGCCCGCCGCGTGGCCAAGATGTTCGTGCGGGAGGTGTTTGCGGGGCGCTATGTTGCGGCACCTGAGGTGACGGCGTTTCCGAATGTGGAGCGGCTCAACGAACTGATGGTGGTCGGGCCGCTGCGGGTGCGCAGCGCGTGCTCGCACCACCTGTGTCCGGTCATGGGGCGCGCGTGGGTTGGCGTCATGCCCAGTCAGGATTCCCAGTTGATCGGGCTGTCCAAGTACGCCCGGCTGATCGACTGGGTCATGCGCCGCCCGCAGATCCAGGAAGAAGCCATCAAACAGATTGCTGACTTGCTGGAAGACCGGATGGCGCCCGACGGTCTGGCGGTCGTGCTGGAGGCGGAGCACTACTGCATGCACTGGCGCGGCACGCAGGACGACGAGTCGCGCATGGTGAGCAGCGTGATGCGCGGGGTGTTCCTGACAGATCCGAGCCTGCGGCGCGAATTTCTCGCGCTGCTGCCCGGCCGCAATGGCGGATGAGCATCCAACGACCTGAAGAGGCCTTGCCTTGAAGATTCTCCAGCTTCCTGCAAAACGCATCGCGGTGGTCGGCTCGGGCATTTCCGGGCTGGCAGCGGCGCATTTTCTCGCCAAGCACCACGCCGTGACGCTGTTTGAGGCAGCTCCCCGGCTGGGCGGCCATACCAACACCGTTGATATTGAGGAAAGCGGACAGGTATTCGGTGTCGACACGGGCTTCCTTGTGTTCAACGCGCGCACGTACCCCAACCTGATTGCCCTGTTTGACGAGCTGGGCGTGGCGCATTGCGAAAGCGACATGTCGTTCAGCGTGTCGGTGGACGGCGGCGCGCTGGAGTGGGCCGGTACCAGCCTGGGCACGGTGTTTGCGCAACCACGCAACCTGGTGTCGGCGCGGTTCCTGTCGATGTTGGGCGACATTCTGCGTTTCAATCGGCAGGCGCATGCCAACCTGGCGGTTGCGCGCAACGAGCGCCACAGCCTTGGCGCGCTGCTGGCTGCCGGTCGCTATGGCGAACCATTCTGTGCCCACTATCTGTTGCCCATGGCAGCGGCAATCTGGTCTACGCCGAGCCGCGACATCCTCTCATTTCCGGCAGAAACGTTCCTGCGGTTTTGCCTCAATCATGGCTTGTTGCAGATCTTCAACCGGCCACGCTGGCGTACCGTCAGAGGCGGTGCGCGCAGCTATGTGCAGGCAATCGCCCAGCGGCTGGCGGACGTGCGCGTCGCCACGCCGGTCCGCGGCATCCGCCGCGCCCTCGGCCATGTCGACGTGCGGACTGATTCCGGCACCGAACGCTACGACGCCGTGGTGCTCGCAACGCACGCACCGCAGACGTTGCGCCTGCTCGACCATGCAACCGACGACGAGCGTGCTGTGCTGGGTGCGTTCCGCTACCAGCCCAACACCGCGTTCCTGCACCGCGATACCCGCCTGCTGCCGCGTCGGCGCCGTGTGTGGTCGGCGTGGAACTATCTCGATGCGCCGCGAGTGGGGGCAGCGGGTGCCGCACCGTGCGTCAGCTATCTGCTGAACCAGCTCCAACCGTTGCCGGTGGCAACACCCGTGGTTGTGACGCTGAATCCGCCAGCCCCGCCGGCGCCGGAGCTGGAGTATCAGCGCTTCGCTTATGAGCACCCGGTGTTTGATCAGCCGGCCATCGACGCGCAGGCCCGCTTGCCAGCACTCCAAGGTCGCAGCGGCACCTGGTTTGCCGGCGCGTGGACGGGCTACGGGTTTCATGAAGACGGGCTCAAGTCGGCCCTGCGCGTGGCGGCTGACTTCGGCTGCGAACCGGCCTGGGCACAGGTGACGCCATGATCGGCGACGCAGCACTTCTCGTCGGCCAAGTCATGCACCATCGCCTGCGGCCGGTGGCCAATCGCTTTGTCTACCCGGTATTTGCCGTGCGCGTGAAGCTCTCGGCGCTGGGCAGGCTGACGGGCACGTGGTTCGGTGTGGATTGCCTGCGGCCGTTGTCACTGCGCACACGTGACTACGGCCCGCGTGACGGCACCGATCTGCTTGTTTGGATACGTGGCGTGCTGCGCGAGGCTGGCTTGCCTGCCGACGGCGAGGTCTGGTTGCAGACCTTCCCGCGCGTTGCCGGCTGGATGTTCAACCCCGTCTCGTTCTGGTATTGCCACGACGCGGCCGGCACGTTGCGCGCGGTGCTGGCCGAGGTCAACAACACATTCGGGCAGCACCATCGCTACCTGCTCTGCGCTCAGGACGGTGGGTCCATCGGCACCGATACCGTGCTGACGTGCCGCAAGCAGCTCCATGTCTCGCCCTTCTGCTCGGTTGAGGGCGGTTATCAGTTCCGCTTTACCGAGACCCCTGCAACGGCGCTGGTGCGCATCGACTACCACGACTGCGACGGCCTGTTGCTGCACACCGCCATTGGCGGGCGCCTGCAGCCCTTCGATGCCAGCCACCTGCGCCGCGCGTTGTTGCGGCAGCCGTTGCTGGCGTTGCAGGTCATCGGCCGCATTCATTGGCAGGCGCTTCGCCTGTGGATGAAGGGGGTGCCCTTCCTGGGCAGCCACCCGCGCAACCCATCTTCCTCTCTGGAGCCCCCTCGATGACTGCCGCACATTCTTTGGCGTGGGTACCGCCACATGTTCCCGCCGGTGGCCGCCTGTTCGTGGCGCTGGCATCCCGCATGCGTCACGGTCTGCTGCACCTCATCACGCCGGATGGGGAGGTGCTGATCGGCGACGCTGCCTCGCCGCTGTCTGCGGATCTGCGCATCGTCGACTGGCGTGCCTGCGCGCGCATCCTGCGCAGTGGCGATGTGGGCTTTGCCGAGGCATATCGCGATGGATGGGTCGAGACAAGTCATCTGTCCAACTTGCTGCGCCTGGCCATCAGGAATGCAGCCACACTGGAACAGGCAATTTTCGGGAATGCGCTGGCGCGTTTTGTCCTGCGCCTGCGCCATCTGCTGCGTCCCAATAGCCGCAAAGGCAGTCGGCGCAACATCCATTTGCACTACGACCTGGGCAACGATTTCTACCGGCTTTGGCTGGACGAGGGCATGGCGTATTCGTCCGCGTGGTTCAACGGCCGTCTTCAGGATGGCCTGGCCGATGCGCAGGCTGCCAAGTATCGGCGCGTGTGCGATCTGCTCAAACTCGGGCCCGGCATGGACGTGCTTGAAATCGGCTGCGGCTGGGGCGGCCTGATGGAGATGGCCTGTGCGCGCGGCGCCCGGGTGCACGGCATCACGCTGTCGGAAGAGCAGCGTCGCTACACGGCCGAGCGCCTCGCGGGCGAGCCGCGCGCCCAAGTCGAGCTGCGCGACTACCGTGACCTGAAGACCGCGTACGACGCCATCGCGTCCGTCGAGATGTTTGAGGCGGTGGGCGAGGCTTACTGGTCAACCTACTTCAAGACGCTGGTGCGCTGTCTGCGTCATGGAGGCCGGGCCCTTATTCAGAGCATCACCATTGATGAGGCGCACTTCGAGCGCTATCGCGCCGGCACGGATTTCATCCAGCAGTTCATCTTCCCCGGCGGCATGCTGCCCAGCCGGGAGCGCTTTGTGCGCCTGGCCGAGCAACACGGTCTGCAACTGGTGGATCGCCTGGACTTCGGCCCCGATTACGCAGAGACGCTGCGCCGCTGGAGTCAGCGTTTCGAGGCGCAGCTGGACGCAGTGCGCGCGCTCGGCTTCGATGAGTCCTTCATCCGCATCTGGCGTCTGTACTTCGCCTATTGCGAAGCCGGCTTTGACGAGGGGCGCATCGGTGTGTCGCAGTTCCTGCTGGAACGGGGGTGACCATGTCGGTATGGAGTGCCGCTCTCGTCGCGCTGTTGGTTCTGGTGGCAGTGTTCAGTGCCGTGTGGGCGTGGCAGTTGAGCAACGAGAATGCTGGCATGGTCGACCCGGTGTGGGCGTTCTCGCTCGGCCTGGTGGCACTCATCTATGCGTGGCTGGGCACAGGTTCGGTGCAGGCGCGCGTGCTGGTCGGCGTGGGCGGTGCGGTATGGGGGTGCCGCCTCGGCTGGCATCTGTGGCGCCGCAATGCCGGCAAACCAGAAGATGCGCGGTACAGAAAACTGCGCCAGGAGTGGGGCGCGGCGGCATCGCGCAACATGTTTGGCTTCTTTCAGCTGCAGGCAGCGGTGTCGATGCTTCTGTCGATTGCGTTTGCGGTGCCGAGCTACCGGCCTGATACACCGAGCGCGATCGCCGTGGTGGTGGCCGTCGCGCTGTGGCTGGTCTCCGTGGGCGGAGAGGCGCTGTCAGACCAGCAACTGCGCAGGTTTGTCGCTGATCCGGCCAACCACGGCAAGACCTGTCGAACTGGGCTGTGGCGCTATTCGCGGCATCCCAACTACTTTTTCGAATGCGTGCACTGGCTGGCCTATGTGCCGCTCGCGGTTGGGGCGCCGTGGGCGTGGCTCACGCTGCTTCCACCGGTCGTGATGGCTTGGCTGCTCGTGAAGGTTTCCGGTATTCCCATGCTGGAAGCCCATATGCAAGCCACGCGCAACGACTATGCCGAATACGTTCGCACGACGAGCGTCCTGATTCCCTGGCCACCGCGCCACTGACTTGCAGCGTTTGAGGAGACCTGACATGACGGTGCTATCCACGCCCACGATGCCCACTCCGGAGGTGGCGCAGCCGCGCGACGGCTGGCTCATTCAATGCTGCGAGCGCGGTTGGCTGCCTGATGGACTTGTCCGTGGCGGGATGCGCAGCCTCATGCGTCAGCGCCTGGAAGACGAGGGCATTGGCAACGGTGAACTGCGCTCGCGGCGCTTGAATGCGTTGCTCGACGAGCTGCGCGCCAGCCCCATTGCGATTGAGACGGACGCGGCGAATACCCAGCACTATGAGTTGCCGCCCGCATTTTTTGAGGCCCATCTCGGGCCTC
Organism: Ralstonia flaminis; assembly: GCF_958415495.1. Classification (NCBI taxonomy): domain Bacteria; kingdom Pseudomonadati; phylum Pseudomonadota; class Betaproteobacteria; order Burkholderiales; family Burkholderiaceae; genus Ralstonia; species Ralstonia flaminis. Next base: position 447,085 of record NZ_CATZLL010000002.1, read on the forward strand.
AATTGAAGTACTCCTGCGCGCTGTACCCGACCGGAACCGAAACGCTCGCCCAGGCCGAAGAGGCAATGTTCGAGTGCTATGCCGAACGGGCCGGTCTGGCGGATGGTCAGTGCATTCTCGACCTGGGATGCGGCTGGGGTTCGCTCTCGCTATGGATGGCCAAGCGCTATCCCAACGCGCGCATCGTGGCGCTGTCCAACTCGCAGGGCCAGCGCCGCTGGATCGAGGCGCGCGCCGCCGAGCGCGGCCTGACCAACCTGAATGTGCACACCGGCAACATTGTCGATTTCGAGTTTGCCGAGATGCCCGCGGGCGGCCGCTTTGACCGCGTCGTGTCGATCGAGATGTTCGAGCACATGAAGAACTACGGCCTGTTGCTCGCCAAGGTTGCGCGGTGGATGCGCCCGGATGCGGCGCTGTTCGTGCACATCTTTGCGCACCGCACGCTGGCATATCACTTTCAGGTGCAGGACGGGACCGACTGGATGTCGAAGTACTTCTTCACGGGCGGGACCATGCCATCGGAGGCCCTGTTGTTGCATTTCCAGGACGATCTGCGTGTGACGAGGCAATGGTGGGTCAGCGGCACGCACTATGCACGCACGGCAGACCATTGGCTGGCCAATCTTGACGCCGCGCGCAGCCGGTTGATGCCGGTGTTCGCCCAAACCTACGGCGCGAGCGAAGCGGCAGTGTGGTTCCAGCGGTGGCGCATGTTCTACCTGGCAGTGTCGACGTTGTTTGGCTATGCCAATGGCAACGAATGGGGCGTGGCGCATTACCGGTTCGTCAAGCGCTAGAGGCAGTTACGGCAGGGCGTCGATGCCGTCGTGGCGCGCGCCCATCCACACCAGCGTGGGCATCCACAGCGCCCAACCGACGGCCAGTACGCCCATCGTCATCGCCGGGTCCGGAATATGGGCGGCGCCGAGCGCCGCGCCTGCTCGGAACGACAGTGGGCCGGCCATCGCCCCCAGCGCCATCGCCAGCCACCACCGACCGCGCAACCAGCGGAAGAGGACATTCAGTTGGATCGCGAACAACACCCACAGCGCGAGCAGCCACGGCGGCACCAGTCCAGGCCACAGGGCGCCATGCGGATAGACGATCAGCCCGGTGCGGATCAGGCCGGTCTCCCACAGCGCCGCACCCATGACGACACCCAGCACCAGCCGCAACTCCTGAGAGGGTCGGCGGGCTTGCCACAGATGAAAGACCAGCAGCATCGCGACGAAGGCTATGCCCATCCAGGCAACATCGCGCGCGGCGCTCAGCACGCATACAAACCAGCCGGCTTGCCCGGCCACTGCATACAGGAGCGTACGATGAGAGCGTATGGAAGGGGCCACAGTTCACTCACCCCGTCACGTTGGGCGCGCTGCCTGGTGGTGGCTGCGCTGGTCGCTGCCAGTGCCGCGTGCTCCGGGCCGCCGCCCAATCCCAACCCCCGCGCCGCGGTGCCGCTGCAGACGGTGCCCGTGGATCTGCCGCGCTACATGGGGCGCTGGTATGTCATTGCCAACATTCCGTACTTTGGTGAGCGCGGCAATGTCGGCAGCTACGCCGAATGGTCGCTGCGGCCCGATGGCCGTATCGACGATGCCTACGTCTACCGGCCAGAGCGTTTCGATGCCCCGCTCAAGCGAATGCAGTTTGTGGATTCGGTCGTGGCGGGCAGTGGTGGTGGCGAGTGGCGTGTGCGCCTGTTCTGGCCCATCTACGTCTCGCAGCTGACGCTGTATGTCGACCCGGATTACCGCGTGACGCTGTTGGGCTATCCGGACAAAAGCCTCGGCTGGGTGTTCTCGCGCGACCCCGATATGAGCGATGCCGACTATCGCGCCGCACTCGGCCGCTTCGAAGCCATGGGTTACGACACCTCGCGTTTCCGGCGCGTACCGCAATTCCCCAGCCAGATCGGGCAACCAGGCTTTCAGTCGCCGGGAGATGCCGACTAGCGGTGCGTGCATCAACGTGATTCGCCCAGGAGGTGACGCCGCAGCGAAGGCGCTCGGGTGCCCGGCGCCAGCCATATGTCGAAGAAGGCGCGTGCGAAAGCAGGGTCATTCACCTCGGTCGTCAATTGCCCGTTGGCGTAGAAGCGCGCACCGCGCTCGGGCAGATAGACGCCGCACAACGTGTCGCCGGATTTGGCATCGGGAAAGGCAGGTGCCATTGCCCGCTGCCACTGCGCCAGTGTTTCGTCGGAGAGTGCGGGCGCCTGCAGCCGCCGGATCTCATCGATCGCAGTCTGGACGAGACGGCTGTGATCAACGGCGCGTCGATACGTGACTTCCAGGGCAAACGGCGCGTCGTAGCTGACCGGGACTTTGGCGCTCCACAGTTGTGCATCGTATAAACAGAATCCGAGGACGCACAGCGCTCCCTTGCCTGAAAGCTGGGCCGCTGCCAGCGTATCGCGGCAGTCCGCCCAAGTCCAAGAACTCAGGGCGGAACACACAACGAAAACGATGGTTCGTACGGCGTGAGGGCGTTTGGCAGGCATATGGCCGGGTGCGTACGCACAGATCGGCCGAGCAGTAAGCGGCCAACGTTCAAAGCTTACTGATTGTCTGTCCGAAGTGGGAGTGCCGGCGCGTTGTTTTCCGGACGCAATTCCTACGCATGACCTCCGCGAGGCGAGCGCGGTGCCAAACGAAACGGTACAAAACGGCGCCGGCTGGCTCCATCACGCCTGTCGCAGGTTCCGCGACGTGACCGCAACAGTGGCCGGCGAGTCGGCCAGCGGTATGAAGCGGCGTGTTGCCCCGTCGAGCGCATCGATGCTGCCGGTTTCGATGTCGTACACCCAGCCGTGCAGATTCATTCGTCCCTGCTCAAGTGCCAACGCCACCGACGGATGGGTGCGCAGGTTGGCCAGTTGTGCAATCACGTTCTCGCGGACAAGGCCGTCGAGCTTAGCGCGGGGCGAATCGAATTCATGCGCCGCGTTGATCACCTTTGCCGAATCTGAATGGCGCAGCCAGTTGGCCACGGCCGGCAGGTGGTCGAGACACGTGCAACGCGAGATGGCGCCCATCGCGCCACAGTCCGAGTGGCCGCAGATCACAATGTCCTGCACACCCAGCACGGCCACCGCGTATTCGACCGTGGCTGATACGCCGCCGGGCTCCGGACCGTATGACGGGACGATGTTGCCCGCGTTGCGGATGACGAACAGCTCGCCCGGCTCACGCTGTGTCAGCAGCTCCGGGACCACGCGGCTGTCCGAGCATGTGACGAACAGCGCCTTGGGGTTTTGTGATGTCGCAAGTTGTTTGAACAGCTCTACCCGCTGCGGGTAGATGTCGCGTTGAAAGCGCAGAAAACCGTCGATGATGTCGCGCATGGTGGTGTCCTCCTCATTCCAATGCCGGGCGCAGAGACAGTGCGTTGTCGCTGGGCCGCGCGGACGACATTATCCCGGATGCACAGCAATCCCCCAACTGATGATTGCTGTGCATCCGGTGAGGGACGATCGCGCCGAGTCGGCATCCCACCGCGTTCAGAGTCACCCCTCGCCCGCTCGGCGTACCGCAGGTTTTAGCCGATGGTTACGGCTCGTTGCGCAGATACCCTTCCTTGCTCGGGTCGGGCATGAAGTACGTCACGATCAGCGATACGGCACACAGTGCGGTCACGTACCAGTAGAACGTTGATTCGCTGCCGGCCTGCTTGAACCACAGCGCCACATACTCGGCCGAGCCGCCAAACACCGCATTGGCAATCGCATACGACAGGCCCACGCCCATTGCGCGCACTTCCGGCGGGAACATCTCCGCCTTGATCAGGCCACTGATCGACGTATAGAAGCTGACGATGGCCAGCGCCACCGTGATCAGGCCGAAGGCTGCGACCGGGCTCGATACCGTGGCCAGCGCGTTCATCAGCGGCACCGTGCCGATGACCGACAGCGCCCCGAACAGCAGCATCGAATTGCGGCGGCCGATGCGATCGGACAGTGCGCCGAACGCTGGTTGCAGCACCATGTACACGAACAGCGCCACCGTCATCACGTTGGAGGCCGTTTTCTTGTCCATGTGCGCCGTGTTGACGAGGTACTTCTGCATGTACGTCGTGAACGTGTAGAAAATCAGCGAGCCGCCAGCGGTAAAGCCGATCACACGCAGGAACGCCCCTTTGTGCTGCCACGCGCCACGGATGGTGCCTGCATCCTTGGCCTTGCGCGATGCGTCGGACTGCGTTTCGTGCAGCGACTTGCGCAGGTACAGCGCAATCAGCGCTGTCATTGCACCCACCACGAATGGAATACGCCAGCCCCATGCTTCCATCTCGGCGTTGGTCAGAAACTGCTGCAGGATCACCAGCACGAGCACCGCGCCCAACTGGCCGCCGATCAGCGTCACATACTGGAAAGAGGCAAAAAAGCCGCGTCGCCCGGCTAACGCCACTTCGCTCATGTAAGTAGCGCTGGTGCCGTATTCCCCGCCCACCGACAGGCCCTGGAACAGGCGTGCCACCAGCAGCAGGAAGGGTGCGAGTGCTCCGATCTGTGCGTAAGTGGGCAAGACCGCAATTAGCAGCGAGCCTCCACACATCATCAGCACAGAAATCATCATCGCAGTGCGCCGGCCGTGCCTGTCGGCAATGCGGCCAAACAGCCAGCCGCCAATCGGCCGCATCAGGAAGCCCGCTGCAAACACGCCGGCCGTGTTCAGCAACTGCGTCGTCGGATCCCCTTTGGGGAAGAACGCCGGCGCGAAGTACAGCGAACAGAACGCGTAGACGTAAAAGTCGAACCACTCGACCAGGTTGCCCGACGATGCGCCGACGATCGCGAAGATGCGGCGTCGGGTGTCATGTGGGTCGACGGCTTGCTGGGTGGCTGTGATGTCCATGGGTGCGTCTCGGTGTGAGTGTTCTTGTTGGGCAGCGTAAGCTGGCCCTCAGAATTGTAGCGACAAGTGACGGATTGTCGCGCCCCGGAATTGCCCCGATGGGTGAGATGGCCCGTTGCCGGAAGTGCGCGAAACAGGGCACTTCCGGTGGTTTGGGGTCACGCAGAATTGGGTACGCTCATGGCTTGCGCAGTGCCCATGACGCCCGTCTGGCGTCTGGCTTAACGCGCCCCTTGCCGCGCGTTGAACACCACGCGCAGCACCAGCGCCACGAATGACGCTACCGCGCAGAACGTCATCAACCCCGACCAGCGCGCGCTGGTCCACGCCAGGCTGGCACCGTAGGCGCCCACCGACATGCCGATGAACAGCGAGGTCATGAACACCGCATTGATACGGCTGCGCGCTTCCGGCGCAAGCGCATAGATGATGGTCTGGTGCGACACCAGCGCGGCCTGTACACCCACGTCAAAGAGGAGCGTGCCGATCACGATGGCAATGAGCGACAGCGGAAACAGCGTCATCGTGGCAAACGTCACGGCCATCAGCAGTGCACCGCCCACGACGATATGGCCCGGCGCCACGCGGCCGGACAGGCGCCCGGCAATGCTCGCGCCCAGCGCACCCGCGGCGCCCGCCAGCCCCAGCAGACCGGCCTGCCCGGTCGACAGCCCAAGCGAGCTTGTCAGGTGCAGTGCCACGGTTGACCAGAACCCGGAAAACGCGATGCCGATGAATGCCTGCGTGAGTGCCGACGCCCGCAGCCGCGGATGCTGCATGAACAGCGTGCCCAGCGAGCGCAGCAGCGTGAAGTACGGCTGCCGTGTGGCCGGCGCCACGCCAAAGTGGGACGCACGCACGGCAATCGCCAGCCCGACGATCGCCACGGCCGACACGCCAAACGCTGCTCGCCAGCCGAAGTGGTCCGCCACGATGCCGCTGAACACGCGCGAGCTGACGATGCCGATCAGCAGCCCCGTCATCACCGTACCGATGTTGCGGTTGCGGTTCAGGTCTGTGCTGATGGCGGCGGCGCTGGGCACGAAGTCCTGTGCGATGGTGGCCGATAGCCCGATCACAAACCCCGAGGCCGCCAGCAGCGGCAGGTTGGGCGCGAGGCAGCTGCCGATGAGCGCGAGCGTGAGCAGCACCGCCTTCCACAGAATAACGAGGCGGCGGTCGTAACGGTCGCCCAGCGGTCCGAAGAAGAAGATGCCGCTGGCGTAACCGGCCGCCGTGAGTGTCGGCAGCACCCCCAATGCGTGCGGTGCGATGGCGAGGTCACGGCTGATGAGCCCGAGCAACGGGTGGTTCAGGTAGATGCACGCCACGCTGATGCCGGCACCGGCCGTGAGCAGGCGGATCAGCCCTTGTGTGTTGCCATGGGTGGTGGCGGTTGCAGTGGAAGCGGGGGGCGTTGGGGACGCGGGTGAGGCCGACATGGGAACCTCATGGAGAAGGTTGCTGCATCGCAGCGAAGCGGCGATCCTAGCAACTTTCCTTTGAGATTGCTGACGGCGGAATAACCCCGTTGCCGGTGATGTCGGCCAGCTCCGGCCTGGGAATCCGGTGCGCTAGCTGGCGGGTGAGGGCGATGCGGGGGAGGCATCTTCCACGTCTTCGCTGTGGCCGCCTTGCACGTTGTGGCCAGCGTTGTCGATCCACAGGCGGGCGCGGTCTTCGCCCACGCGCGAGAGTTCCATGCGGTATTCGTAGCGGTCGGGCCGGTACAGGCCCTGCAGCAGCTGCACCGGGCGCCCGCTCATCTCGCGCACGATGCGCTGTACCGAGAGCAGTGGCGCGCCGACGGCCACGTCCAGGTACTGTGCCGTCGCCACGTCCGCCAGCCGTGCGGAGACCACCTGCGATGCGCGATCAATCCGCACACCGGAGGCCTCGATCAGCCGCAGCAGTGATTGGTTCGCGAGCCGCTCCAGCGTGAGCTTGCTGGTCACGTCCAGCGGCAGCCACGTGGTGATGAGCGCCATGGGCGTGTCTTCCAGATGGCGCACGCGCACGAGCTTCTTGATCGGCGTGCCGGGGGCCAGGTCCAGGCACTTGGCCTCGTCGGGCGGCGCCAGCACGTCTTCAAATTCAACGACGACGGCGGAGGTGCGCTCGCCCACGTCGATGATGTTCTGCAGCAGCGTCTGCCCGCCGCCCATCATCAGCGGGTCATCGGGCTTGACCACGAAGGTGCCCATGCCGCGGTGGCGGCGCACCAGACCTTCCTTGACCAGATAGTCGAACACGCGCCGCATCGTGACGCGTGACGCACCAAACTGACGGGCGAGTTCGATCTCGCCCGGCATCGGCCCATCCCCGAATTTGCCTTCGAGAATCTGCTGGCGCAGGACAACGTAGATTTGGTGGTAGAGCGGTACCACGGCATCGGGCATGGCGGTCGTGGGTCCGTGCGTGTGCGGCGAGGTCGAGATCGGAAAGGGTGGTCGTCAGAAGAGTGAACGACCAAGTGCGGGATGACTTTAGAAAAGACGGCCAAAAGCCGGGCGTACGCCCGTCCATCCGCGACGATAGGGGGTTTCGGCTAACGTGTAAAGTTGTGTGTTACCCGTTGACCGTTGGCGTGCCGGCGTCATCCGTCGGCGGATTCTTGCCATGGCTGTAACGTGGGTTTGGCTCGCGCATCGAGTTCTTGGGCGCCACCGGTTCGCCCAGCGCGTTGACCAGCGCCACGTGGATCGGCGTGCCGCTCTCGCGGTCGCGCAACAACATGGGGCCTTCACCGTCGGGCGTCAGATAACGGTCGCCCCATTGCATGAGCGCCACGATGGCGGGCAGCAGATCGACGCCCGCACGTGTGAGCCGGTACGCATCGCGCACGCGGTCGCCCGGCTCCTGGTAGGGCACGCGGCGCAGGATGCCGTACGCCACCAGCGCCTTGAGCCGTGACGACAGGATCGCCGTCGAGCACCCCGTGCGGCGCAGGAACTCATCAAATCGCGTCACGCCTGAGAACGCTTCGCGCAGGACGAGCAGCGTCCACTTCTCACCGACGATCGATACCGCCGCCGCGATCGAGCAAGGCTCCTCCATTGACGTCACCAACTCGGACGCCGCAGGGACGGTGAAGGGTTCCGGGATTCTCATACCAAAATCATAGTCAATTCTGACTTTACTTGCAAAAGTCAGGGTTTCTGCTAATCTAGGTTCAAATTAAAAAGTCAGGCGGTGATCCCGCGCTGGCAGCCATAAAACGATCCATCGCGTGAGGAGATCCCCATGCTGTATACCATCCACCGTTATCCCGCCGAATGGATCGACCGCTGGACCATGCACGACGGCTCCATCGCCACCGTGCGCCCGATTCTGCCGCAAGACGCCCCATTGGAGGCCGCCCTGGTCGAGGGGTTGTCGTCCGAGTCGCGCTATGCGCGCTTTCTGGTGGGCGGCGGGCGGCTGTCCGACGAGATGCTCGCCGCCTACACGCAAATCGACTACGTGAATCACATGGCGCTGGTCGTGAGCGTGGCCCGCGCGGATGGCACTGGCGAAGACCTGATCGCCGATGGCCGCTTCGTCATTGAAGACGGTGTGGCCGAGTTCGCCATGCTGGTGGCCGATGCATGGCAGGGCAAGGGCGTGGGCCGGCGCCTGTTTGCCACCCTGGTGCGGGCGGCACGCGTATCTGGTGCTCGCGAAGTCTTTGGCGAAGTGCTTTCCACCAACCGTCGCATGATCGGCCTGGCGCGCGATGCCGGTTTCCGTGTCGCCGCCGTGCCGGGCGATGCCACCGTGTGCTCTGTGCGCCTGCCGCTGGCGCAGGTCGAGGCGGCCATCACGCCATTTGCTTTCGCCTGACTGTTCCGTATTTGCGTGCCTGCTGCCCATGCAGGCACGCCTACCGTGTGTCTCTTTCGCCGCCGTTGTGCGGCTTCTTTTTTGTCTGATTCATCGAAATTTATGGGGCTCAGTGCAAAAAAACATCGCTTTTGTGGATGAATGGATGCGCATAGACTCATCCACGTGGCCTGGTGCGTGGGTGGCCCCCCCCTCCCGCGTGCTGGCGCCGCCTGATTCCAACCATTCAAGATCGATTGCCCTACCCCATGAGCGACCAAAACGACGTCCGGCCTGTGCTTGCCCCGTTCCACCTTGCGTTCCCCGTGCACGATATTGCTGCGGCGCGCGCCTTCTATGGCGATGTGCTCGGCTGCCCCGAGGGGCGGAGTTCGCCGGACTGGGTCGACTTCAACTTCTACGGCCACCAGATCGTTGCTCACCTCGCGCCGGATGAAATCGGCCACCGCAAGACCAGTGCCGTCGATGGCGACAACGTGCCGGTGCGCCACTTTGGCGTCGTGCTCTCCATGGCCGAGTGGGAAGCCGCCGCCGACAAGCTGCGCGCTGCCGGCATCGACTTCATCATCGAGCCGCACATCCGCTTCAAGGGCGAAGTGGGCGAGCAGGCCACGATGTTCTTTCTCGATCCGTCGGGCAATGCGATGGAGATGAAGGCGTTTGCCAATATGGCATCGCTGTTTGCCAAGTAAATCGATCGGGCCGGCGCTTTAAAAGACCGGCCCGTAAATAAAGATCGTTCAATTGGCGATTTTTATTTACGGGCTGATTTATCCATGTTTTGAGCGAAGTCGGGTTGTCTTTGGCAACCCGTGGGAGCGTTCGTCTTGCGTTTCCGTCGCGCCCGGGTAACGCCGCAAATGGCGTAGTGACGCAGGCGGCAAGGATGGTGCAGGCCATGCACCGCAAACGTGTCGAGATTCCGTCAGCAGGATTGCAAAATGGGCATCACCGTTGCCCAGGAGAGCGGTCGCGCTAAAAGCCATAAAAACAGAATCAATTGCGCTGGCATAGCTCTTGCCATTACCGGATTCCAAGGTATTCACGCCGAAAATAAACAGAGCGTGAAGCCGGAATGTCGTGTTCATCAAACCAAAGGAAGAGCCACACCATGTCCAGCGCCCCCGCTCCTGCTTTGCCGTTGGCCGACGCGCCAGCGGTATCCGACGCCAAGATCACTGCCCGCAAGGCCGCGCTTGCCGCTGCTGCCGGCACTGCCATCGAGTACTACGAGTTTGGCGTCTACGGTTACCTGGCCAGCACCATCGGCCCAATGTTCTTTCCTGGCGACAACGCTGCCGCATCGCTGCTCGCCATCCTGGCTGTGTTCGGCAGCGCATTCCTGATGCGGCCGGTGGGCGGCATCGTGCTCGGCAGGTTGGGCGATCGGCTGGGCCGCCGCGCGATCCTGCTGGTGACCGTGATCGGCATGGGCGTGGCGACGGGGTTGGTGGGGCTACTGCCCACGGCGACCAGTGCGGGGCTGATCGCGCCGGTGCTGCTGTTATTGATCCGGCTGGCGCAGGGCTTCTTTGCCGGTGGCGAGGTGACGGGCGCGGCGGCGTACGTGGCGGAATCCGCCCCGCGTGGTCAGCGTGGCTTTTACGGTGCGTTCACGCCGGTGGGGGTGGCCATCGGCGGTGCGCTGGCGGCCACGGTGTGCGGGCTGTCCAGCGTCATCCTCGGTGCCGAGCAAATGCAGGCCTGGGGTTGGCGCATCCCGTTTCTGATGGCGATTCCGATGGTGATCGTGTCGTCCATGGTGCGCCGTCGCGTGGAGGAGTCCGTCTCGTTCCAGCAGTTCCAGGCGCATCACGAACCACCCAAGGCCCCCTTGAGTGAAGTCATGCGTGAACATGGCAGCAGCGTGCTGCGCGTGACGCTGCTCGCCTTCGGCCAGAACGTCGGCTATTGGGTCGGGCTGGTCTTCATGAACCTCTATCTCACCACGCATCTGAAGTACGACAAGACCACCGTCTACTGGATTCTCGCGTTCGTGAGCATCAGCATGGCGTTCCTGATGCCGGTATTCGGTGCCTTGTCCGACCGCGTCGGCCGCCGCAAGGTATTGGCGGCAGGGTTTATCGGGTACGCGGTGCTCGTGCTGCCGATGATGGTGCTGATGGATCGACACAACATCGGCCTGGCCTTCCTCGCGATGATGGTGGTGGCGCTGCCGCTGCCGATCGTGCAGTCCGTCGGCTATCCGACCTACGCCGAGCAGTTTCCCACCCGCGTGCGCTACACCGGCATGGCGTTCAGCTTCAACATCGGCGCCATCGTGGGCGGCGGCATCACGCCGTATGTGGCCACCGCGTTGATCGGCCAGACCGGCAATCTGCTGATGCCCGGCTTTTTGCTGGTGGGCGGAGCGCTGGTTGCGCTCATGGCGCTCGTGGGTTTGCGTGAGACGGCGCAGGAGGCGCTGCAGTAACGCAGCGAGTATGCTTGGGGTCGCTTCGTATCGCCGTATCGCCGAATTGCGCAGACCCGAAAGACCCCAATGCTTCGAGAACTCAAGACCTTCATTGCCGTTGCCCGGCACGGCACCTTTGCGGGCGCGGGTGAGCGCATCGGCCTCACGCAATCGGCGGTAAGCGCGCAGATCCAGCGGCTGGAGGAGTCGCTTGGCTTTCAGCTGTTTGATCGCACCGGTCGCTCGGCCACGCTCAATGCCGCCGGGCGTGATGCGCTGGCGCTGGCCGAGCACATCGTCACCCTGTACGACCGGCTTGGTGAGCAAGCCAGCGGCAGCGAGCAGCGTGGCCTCGTGCGCATTGGCGCGATTGCCTCGGTGCAGGCGTCGTTCCTGGTGGACGCGGTGGCCCAGTTTCGCGTCGAGTTCCCGCATTGCCGCACGCGTATCGTGCCAGGCGTGTCGCTCGATCTGCTCGGGTTGGTGGATGCTGGCGAGATCGACTTGGCCGTGCTGATTCGCCCGCCGTTTGCCGTGCCGGCCGATCTCGAATGGCGCACGCTGGTGGCTGAGCCTTTCGTACTGCTTGTGCCCGACAGCCTGCCCGGCGACGACTGGCGCGTCTTGCTGGAGCACCAACCGTTCATCCGCTATGACCGCCGCTCGTTCGGTGGCCGCCGCGTCGACCAGTTCCTGCGCGACCAGCACATCACCGCACACGACGTGATTGAGCTCGACGAACTGCAAGGCATGTCGCTGCTTGTGGCGCGCGGGCAGGGCGTGGCGCTTGCCCCGCAGACTGCCGGGCAAGGCGCCTGGCCACCCGGCGTGCGCGCCATCAGCTTGGGCGATGACACCTTCTATCGCGAGATCGGCCTGATCGAGCGCCCACGCCATAGCCGCCAGCCGATTGCCAGTCGCCTGGCCGATTGCATTGATGAAGCGGCGCGCAGCACCTGACCCCCCCATGAGCGTTGCGTGATACCCGGGATGCGTGCGGGTGCGTTGACCGAGCGTTATATCGGATCGTATATTACGCCGATCTTTCTACGGCGCATTCGGGGCTTTCATGCAATGTTTCTCGCAGGGTTTGTCACTTCGGGCGCAAGTGCGCGCCATGGGTCTGGTTGCTGCGCTGTCGCTGGGCCTGGCTGCGCCGGCGCACGCCGCTGACCTGGTCGTCTCGGCTGCCGCCAGCCTGACCAACGCCTTCAAGATGATTGCGCAGCAATACGAAGCGCAGCATCCCGACACCAAGGTCGTGCTCAACTTTGGCGCGTCGGACGTGCTGATGCAGCAGATCGTCAAGGGCGCCCCCGCCGACGTGTTTGCCTCCGCCGATCAGGAAGCAATGAACAAGGCCGTGGACGAGAAAGTCATCAAGACCGAAACGCGCCATGACTTCGTGGCCAACCAGCTCGTGCTGATTGTGCCGACCACGGGCACGGTGCCCGTGCACGCGCTGACGGATCTGACCAAGCCCGAGGTGAAGCGCGTGGCGATCGGCAACCCGGCGTCGGTGCCGGTGGGCCGCTATGCCAAGCGTGCGCTGGAAGCCGCCAAGCTGTGGGAGCCGGTGGAAGCCAAGGCGGTGCTGGCGCAGAACGTGCGCCAGGCCCTGGACTATGTTTCGCGCGGTGAGGTCGAAGCGGGCCTGGTGTTTTCCACCGATGCCGCCATCGCGGTGGACAAGGTGAAGGTGGCGAGCCCCGTGCCGCTGAACGTGCCGCTTACCTACCCGATTGCCGTGACGTCTGGCACGAAGCAGCCGCAGCAGGCGGCCGATTTTGTGGCCTTCGTGATGTCGCCGGCTGGCCAGGCAGTGCTGGCCAAATACGGCTTCTTGAAACCTTAACTACGCAGTCGCCGGCTGACCCGCACGCTCGGCATCCTGCCTGGGCGTGCGATGGATGCGCAGCACCAGGAAGGCACCCGCGACACACAGCCCGCCCGAGATCATCGAGGCGAGCGTGTAGTTGCCCAGCGTGGAGCGCATCATGCCCGCGCCCAGCGTGGCAAACGCCGCCCCCAACTGGTGCCCCGCAACGATCCAGCCAAAGACGATGGGCGCTGCAGCCTTGCCGAACACATCGTTGGTCAGGCGCACGGTGGGTGGCACGGTGGCAATCCAGTCCAGCCCGTAGAAGAGCGCAAACACTGGCAGGCCGAAGAACTCGAAGCCGAACGCATACGGCAGATAGATGAGCGACAGCCCGCGCAGGCCGTAGTACCAGAACAGCAGCACGCGGCTGTTGTAGCGGTCGGACAGCCAGCCCGACAGCGTGGTCCCCACCAGGTCGAAGATCCCCATGACCGCCAGCAGGCTTGCGCCCTTGACCTCGGTCAGGCCGTGGTCCGCACACATGGCGATGAAGTGCGTCCCGATATAGCCGTTGGTGCTGGCGCCGCAGATGAAGAAGCTGAAGAAGAGCAGCCAGAAATCGCGCTTGCGTGCTGCCTGTACCAGCGTGTTCATGGCCAGCACGATCGGGTTGGCACGCGGGCCTTGGTCAACCTCCGGCGCGTCGGCCGGCTCGCCGTAGGTGCGCAGGCCCACGCTCTTGGGCGACTCCGGCAGCAGCATCGCAACGATCGGCAGCAGCAGCGTCAGCGCGCCAGCCACAATCAGCACCACCGGGCGCCAGCCGTAGCGCTCGACCACTGCCGCCATCATCGGCAGGAAAACGAGCTGGCCGGTGGCCGAACTGGCCGTCAGGATGCCCATGGCCAGCCCACGGTGCGAGGTGAACCAGCGGTTGACCACCGTGGCGCCCAGGGTGATGGCAGCCACGCCCGTGCCGCCGCCTACCATCACGCCCCACAGCAGCACCATCTGCCAAGGCTCGCGCATCATTGCCGAGAGCGCCGTGCCCGATACCAGCACCGCCAGCGCAACCAGCACCGTCCGGCGGATACCAAAGTACTGCATCGACGCCGCCGCAAACGGCCCCGTCAGCCCATACAGCGCAATGCCGATCGAAATGGCCAGCGAGATCGTGCCGCGGCTCCAGCCGAACTCGTGCTCAAGCGGCAGCATCATCACGCTGGGCGTGGCACGCGTGCCGGCCGCGCACAGCAGGATCAGGAACACCACGGCCAGGGCGATCCAGCTGTAGTGAAAGCGTGGGGCAATGAGGCGGGCAAGTCTCTGCATGGGAGGGGCGTCCGATTCCTGTGTTCGATTCTTGTTTCTTGTGGGCTCGACAATGCGCTATTCGTTACCGACCGGTAACAACGTGCTTGCGATGGTAGGTACCGCTCGGTAACATGTCAAGCTTGGAATGTCATCGACGTGGCTGGGGTTGGTTTGCTCGCCACGGTTGCAGGAGTCATCACATGGCAGCACGCGGGCCCCGTGCCCTTTCTTCCACCGCCGAGAAAACGCCCTCCCGCCGCATCAGCGGTGAGGATGCGCACGCCAGCCTGCTGGAAGCCGCGCGCGAGTTGTTTTACTACGAAGGCGTGCGTGCCGTGGGTGTGGAGGCGGTGGTTGAGCGCGCCGGCGTCAACAAGATGAGCCTGTACCGCCAGTTCAAGTCGAAGGACGATCTCGTCCTCGCTTACCTGGAGCGCAGCGACGAGAACTTCTGGGGCTATTTCAACGCGAGCATGGCCAAGCACCCGGACGATGCGCGCGCGCAACTGCTGCAGTTCTTTATCGATGTATCCGAACGCGCCTCGCGCCCGGGTTACCGGGGCTGCCCTTTCGTGAATGTGGCGGCGGAGTTTCCAGACCCGTCGCATTCTGCACGGCAGTTCGTCCGGCGCAACAAGGCGCAGCTGCTCACGCGCCTGCGGGATCGTGCCGAAGCTGCCGGCGCCACCGACCCGGATGCCCTGGCCGATGACCTTGCCTTCCTGATCGAGGGCGCCTATACCGCCAGCCAGACTTTCGGCACCGATGCGCCGCGCCTCATCAAGAGCCTGCCGCGTACGGCACGCGTGCTGCTGGATGGCAACATTCCGGCCGCTGTTCCCGCACGCAAACCGGATTGATGTTGTAACCGCAGAACGGATCGAAAACGAGGGTACGCCGGCGCTGCACGATGCCGCTACACTCGCTGGCATTGTTGCCTCGGCCGCACCCGATTCGATGACGCCCAACCAAGTCCCGCTTTCTCCCGTTCGTTCGACGCCGGTTGCTTCAGTACAGCCGCCCGCAATGCTTTCGTTGCCGGCAGCGTTGTCGCAGGCGCAACGCGCGCTCGACCGTATCGTGCTCGGCAAACCGCTGCAGATCCGCCTGGCGCTGGCGTGCCTGCTGTCACGCGGGCATCTGCTGCTGGAAGATCTACCGGGTGTGGGCAAGACCACGCTTGCGCACGCGCTGGCCCGCACGCTCGGGCTGCAATATCAGCGCGTGCAGTTCACCAGCGATCTGCTGCCGACCGACCTAATCGGCGTGTCGATCTACGTGAAAGAAAAGAGCGCGTTCGAATTCCACCCCGGCCCGCTGTTCGCGCAGGTGGTGCTGGCCGATGAAATCAACCGCGCCACGCCCAAGGCGCAGAGCGCGCTGCTCGAAGCGATGGCCGAGGGGCAGGTGACGCATGATGGCGCCACGTATCCGCTGCCCGAGCCCTTCTTCGTGATTGCCACGCAGAACCCGTTGAACCAGATCGGCACGCACCCGCTGCCGGAGTCGCAACTGGACCGCTTTACGATGCGGCTTTCGCTAGGGTATCCCGACCAAAGCTCGGAACGTGCACTGTACCTGGGTGGCGGCGCGCCGCAGGACATCCAGCCCGTGCTGACCGCCGCGCAGGTTGTCGCGCTGCAAGCGGCTGCAGATGCCGTGCACGCGGCCCCCGCGCTGGTCGACTATGTGCTTGCGCTGGTCAATGCCACGCGCACCGATGCGCAGGTGCAGATGGGCCTGTCGCCGCGTGCCGGTCTGGCGCTGCTGGCGGCGGCCCGCGCGTGGGCGCTGATCGACGGCCGAGATGTCGTGCTGCCCGAAGATGTGCAAGCCGTGTTCAAGGCCGTGGCCGCGCACCGGTTGCTGCCGACGGGCGGTACGTTGTCGGCCACAGCGCTGGCGCAGCGGCTGCTCGATACGGTCGCCATTCCATAAGCGCACGGCGCCATGGCGCGTTTCCCCGCTTTGTTGTTTGCACCGTTGCGCGCGCTGTTTCGCATCCTGGGTGCGGGCCTGGCGGCGTTGCCAGGCGTCCGCTTTGCGCGAGCACGCGTGCAGCGTTTTCTGCAACGGCCGCGCAAGCCCCGCGAAGGCCGCATCCGCCTGGATCGCAACCACGTCTACATCCTGCCCACGGCATCGGGTGCCGGCTTTGCGCTGCTGCTGGTGGTCATGCTCGTCACCTCGCTCAACTACAACGTGAGCCTGGGCTTTCTGCTGACGTTCGTGCTGGCCGGTGTGGCGGCCTCTGCCATGTGGCAGACGCACCGCAACCTCGTCGACCTGGAAGTGCGCGGCGCGGCGGGCGAGGCGGTGTTTGCCGGGCATGCGCTTAACGTGAGCGTGGCGTTGGCCAACGTGACACCCTGGGCGCGTGTGGGTTTGGATGTGAGTGCACGTGAGGCCGCACCGGTGGAAGCCGCGCTCGATGCGCAGGACGCTACGGTTGCTGCGTTGGCGTTTGCCGCACAGCCGCGCGGCTGGTTCCAGCTGCCACGTCTGACGGTGTCGACGCGCTTTCCGCTTGGCCTGTTTCGCGCATGGAGCTATGCCGATGCGCCGCTCACGCTGCTGGTCTATCCCGAACCCGAGCCTTCCGCGCCGCCGCTGCCTGCCAGCTTTGCGCCCGACCCGGGTGAGGAAGACAACCCGCGTGCCGCGCGTAGCCAGGTCGAAGAGGCTGCCGACCAATTGCGCGCCTATCGCCCAGGTGATCCGCTGCGCAGCATCGCCTGGAAGCACAGCGCCCGGCTCGACACGTGGATGAGCCGCACCGGCCAGCAGGTGCGCCATGCGCAGTGCGTACTCGCGTGGGATGCACTGCCGCGATCCATGAATGCGGAGCAACGCCTGTCGCGCCTGTGCGCCTGGGTGCTGGCCGCTGAACACGCACCCGCCGGTGACGAACCCGAATACACGCTGACCTTGCCGGGCATCTCGATTGGCCCGTCGCGTGGATCAGCCCATCGCGATGCGTGTCTGCGCGCACTGGCGCTGTGGGGCAAGCCGGCAATGCCTGAGGCGGCCGCATGAGCACCGCCACCATCGGCACGCAGGCTGCGGCGTTTGGTTCGGCCCGCGCCCTCACCCACCGCGAGCACGGCTGGTTGATTGCGCAACTTGCCGTTGTGCTCGTACCGTTGCTGCGCGCACTGCCGCTCGTGACGTGTGCCGTATTTGGCGTGCTGCTGCTCTGGCGCACCCTGCTGTGGGTACGCCGCGCGCCGTTGCCCGGCAAGTGGGTGCTGGGCTTCACAGGTGTGGTGACGCTGCTCGTGACGCTGGCGCTGTCCTTGCGCACCGGCGGCAATATCGGCCGAGACCTGTCGGTGGCATTGCTGGGCGCGTTCCTTGTGCTCAAGCTGATGGAATCGCACACCGTGCGCAACGGCATTCTGGCGACGCAGCTGTGCTGTTTCCTGCTGCTCTCGCAAACGCTGTTCGACCAGCCACCTTGGATGGCCGTTTCCTTGCTGGCAACGGCGGCGCTGCTGCTGCGCAACTGGCTGCTGTTGTTGCATCCGCAGGCGCGCATGCAGGTGTCGGCAGTGCGTGTGCTGGGGCGATTGGTGGCGATGGGCCTGCCATGCGCGGCCGTGCTGTTCCTGTTGTTTCCGCGCCTGGATCATCCGCTGTGGAGCCTGCCGCGCTCTGCTGAAACCGGTACCAGCGGCATCACGGATCGCATGGCGCCGGGCTCCATCGGCCAGTTGATCCTGTCGGATGACCTGGCCTTTCGCGCCGACTTTGCGGGGAAACCGCCAGCGCTCGATACGCTCTACTGGCGCGGCATGGTGCTGTGGCGTTTTGACGGCCAGGCATGGACGGCAGCGTCGATGCGGCAGCGGCCCCTGCCCGGGAGCGTACCCAATTCTGCGGACGCGGTTGCGGGGTTGCCGGGCGTGGTCGACTACAACATCACGCTGGAAACGACGCACCAGCGCTGGCTGTTCGCGCTCGATCGCGGCCTGTCGATCGACGCGCGTGACGACATCGGCCGCAGTGTTGACGCAGAGTTCCTCAGCCGGCAACCGATCGACCAGCGCATGCGTTACCACGCGCGTTCACGCTTGCCCGATCGTCGTCGTGCGGACGATGCACAGCCGTTGGATTCGCCTACGCTGCAGACGGCATTGGCACTGCCGCCGGGTAATCAGCAAGCGCGTGCGTTGGCCGCGCAATGGACTGAGTTGCCGCCGGCTGACCGCGTATCGGCTGCGCTCAAGCTGTTCGGCAGCGCACCGTTTGCCTACACGCTCGCACCCGAGCCGTTGCAGGGCGAGCAGATTGACGATTTCCTGTTCCGTACGCATCGCGGCTTCTGTGAGCACTACGCGGGCAGCTTCGTCTTTTTGATGCGGGCGGCGGGCGTGCCGGCGCGCGTGGTGGTGGGCTACCTCGGGGGTGAGGTGAATGCCGTGAGCGGCGACATCATCGTGCGCCAGTCCGATGCGCATGCCTGGGCCGAGGTGTGGCTGGCTGGGCGCGGCTGGGTGCGTGTGGACCCGACCGCCGCTGTCGCGCCGCAGCGCGTGGAGCGCGGCCTGGCAGCGGCCGTGCCCGCCAGCGAATTCCGCTCGCGCCGCGTGGAAGAGCCCGCATGGCTGCGCAGCGTGCGCTGGGGGCTCGACGGCCTGATCAGCGGCTGGAACCGCTGGGTGCTTGGCTACGACCGCAACCGGCAGGCGCAGCTCTTTGCGTGGCTGGGGCTGGAGGCGGCGGACCCGCGTGCGGTGCTGTGGGGCGTGTCGGCCATCTTCCTGCTGGCGGCGCTGCCGCTGCTATGGCAACAGCGCAAACCGAAACCCGACCCTGTGCAGGTGCAATGGCAGCGCGTGTGCAGCCAGCTGGCGCGGCATGGCTGTCCGCGCAACCCGACCGAAGGGCCGATGGCGTATGCCGCGCGCGCCGCCACGCAGTTTCCGCAGGCGGCTGAGGCCCTGCACCGCGTGGCCGCTGGTTATATCGCACTGCGCTATGGCCGCGATGATGGTGATGCGCACGCTCGCGCGCAACGGCTGGCACGTTGGAAGGAAGACGTTGCCGCGCTGCGCGTGTCTGCATAACGAGAGCGGTATGACGCAACCCGATACGCACGTGCTCGACAACCCTATCTGGTCATCGCTGGCGAGCGGTCATCT
Organism: Ralstonia flaminis; assembly: GCF_958415495.1. Classification (NCBI taxonomy): domain Bacteria; kingdom Pseudomonadati; phylum Pseudomonadota; class Betaproteobacteria; order Burkholderiales; family Burkholderiaceae; genus Ralstonia; species Ralstonia flaminis. The sequence goes on from NZ_CATZLL010000002.1 coordinate 466,462, forward strand.
GCACTTCCGGCTGGGTGGCCCGCTTGCCTGCCGCTACCGTGCCGACGTGGCGCCGTTTGCCGCCATCGCTGCCAGCCCTGACGCGATGCCCGCCGCATGGCAGGCACTGCATGGGTTGCTGGAACTAGGTGAGCAACTCTCTCTGTTTGCGATTTCGGCCATCGATGTTCCGCAGGAGTTTGACGTCGAGCGGGCGGGCATCCTGCAGCAGATGATCGTGGTGCGCGACCCTGGCGGGCAGGTCGATACCACCGACATCGTCCGCCTGGGGCATGACGATGTGGCCGACATGTTCGATCTGACCGAGCGCACCAAGCCCGGCCCGTTCCGCACCCGCACGCAGGAGACCGGCCAGTACATCGGCATTCGCGAAGGCGGCCGGCTGATCGCCATGGCCGGCGAGCGTATGCAGCTGGATGACTACGTAGAGATCAGCGCCGTTTGCGTGGACGATGCCCACCGCGGCAAGGGCCTTGCCAACCGACTGATCCGCGTTTTGCAGCACGACATCGCGCAGCGCGGGCAGACGCCGGTCCTCCACGTGTTCGAGCACAACCGCACGGCGATCGCGCTGTATGAGCGGTTGGGGTTTGCGGTCCGCCGGTCGTTTTATCTGACCAAGGTGATGCGCCGGGAGGTGTAGTCCGTTTTTCTTTCAAATCATCGCGCAACGCGGTGATTTTGGCGCCGCATTGCGTGGTGTCACTGTATTACTCATATTGAGTAATTTAGAGTCAGCTTTCGAAACATAATCGCGTTTCTCTTCCGTGATTCGAGAACGTTTGCGCCCTTGTCCTGCTTGGCTCTACGGAATATCGACGATGCGTGCTTGGCTGCCATCAAGGCATTCCCGGTGTTTGAAAATGTTTGCAATCGGGCCGAATCTCCTTCATAGACTTCATTTCAAGCCGATAAGCAGTTAATGGTCTAGACCATTTGGAAAATGGATGGGGAAGGGTGGATCGGCACATTATCAAGCGCATTTTTGAAACGGGAGACTGACATGGCGAAAATGCATCGCGGTGCGCTGGTTTCAGCCACGCTGGCTGGACTGCTGGTACTGGGCGGTTGCGCAAGCTCGGGTTCGGGCGACATGAGTGGAACCAGCGGTGGCGGCACCTCCGCCAACAACGGCAGCGGTGGGTCGGGCAACTCGGGCGGCACCGGCGGGTCCACCACCACGGCCTCGACCACGCCCACGGGCGACATTGCCAACAAGGGCGGCGGTGTGCTCACGGCCACGGGCAGTGCCATCAGTAGCCTGGGTACGACGGTGGGAGGCTCCAATGTGCCGGGCGCGTCTGGGTTGGGCAATGTGGTTGATAACGTCGGCAACACCGTTTCCGCGCTCGGCACGGGCGTGCAGTCCGGCCTGGGCAGCATGGGCACCAACCCGAACCCGGTGGGGACCACGGTGTCCAGCACAGGCAACGTGGTCACCCAGGTCGGCAATACCGTCAACGCCACGGGCGGTCTGTTGAGCAGCCTGGGAACGGGCCCGCTGCAGCCGCTCGCGCCGGTGACCACGCCGGTGGGTGGCGCTGTCTCGCAAGTGGGGCAGGCTGTGGCCAATGCGGGCGGCACGCTCGGTACGGCCCTGTCGACCGGGCCGGTGGAGCAGGTCACCCAACAGCTCAGCTCGACGGTGGTGCCACTCACCTCGCAAGTCACCACCACCACGCAGACGCTGGGTAATGCCACGGGCCTGGGCGCACCCGCCACGAACCTGCTGCAGACCGTGGGCGGTACCGTGGCGAACGTCGGCACGTCGCTCACGGGCACGAATGCGCCGGTGGTGTCCAACCTGGGCGGCGTGGTGAGCGCCACGGGCAACACGGTGGCGGCGTTGGGTGGCGCGGTTTCCACGCCGGGCGGCAGCACATCAGGCAGCCCGCTTGCGCCCATCACCAACGCGCTGGGCGGTGCCACGGGCGGCAGCAATCCGCTGGGCGCGTTGACCGGCGCCCTGGGCGGCGCCACCGGTGGAGGCACCGGCAGCAACCCGCTGGCTCCGGTCACGAGCGCATTGGGTGGCGCTGCGGCGGGTGGCAGCAACCCGGCAGCCGGTGTGACGGCACCGGTTGGCTCGCTGCTGACCGGCGTGGGCTCGTCGCTGACTTCAACCGGTGCGACCACGCCGCTGGCCCCGGTAACGGGCGTTGTGGGTGGTGCGGTGGGGTCGGTGGGCGGTGCGCTGGGGGGCACGCCGCATCATTGACTCAGTCTGTGCCGATGGGCCGTCCATGCTTTGCGCTGGACGGCTTTTTTTATGGGGGGGAATTACCCAACAAAAAACCAGCCCGAAGGCTGGTTCCTTGCCAAGCACATGCTGCCTCAGAACGGCGCACTGAAGGTCAGTCGTACTCCCTGCTGCAGCCCCCCCATGCCCGTCATCACGTTGTAGTCCAGCCCAAACGTGAGCGGCCCCGTGCGGAACTTCGTCCCCAGCCCGATCTGCACGCGATCCCGCCCAAACGGCGTGCTCGGCACGTAGTACGCAGGGCCCGACGACGCCAGGTCCGCATACGCCAGGCCAGCGTTGCTCTGCCCGTTGAAGTCGTGCTGATACTCCACCCGCGCAAACGGC